>DATCFH010000074.1:0-19646 GCA_036509625.1 Verrucomicrobiia bacterium | reverse complement strand
TTTGATGGCCGTCGTGAAGGACGAGGCTTACGGCCACGGCGCGCTCGACGTGGCGCGCGTCGCGGTTGAGGAAGGCGCGTGGGGTTTCGGTTTGAGCACGCTCGAAGAGGCGATGCACTTGCGCGAAGGCGGTATCACCGCGCCACTGCTGCTGCTTGGCGAACGGCAGGAGGCCGAACTCGAATGGTGCGTGGCGCATGACTTGACCGTATGCGTGAACGAACCGCACGCCGTCCGTGCGCTCGCAAAAATTGCGGCGGACTTCGGCAAACAAGTTCCGGTTCACGTCAAAATTCATACGGGCATGAGTCGTTACGGTGTGCGCTGGGACGAGGCGCTGCCGCTCATCGAAAAAATTCTCGCGGAAAAATCGTTGTTGCTCGAAGGTGTGATGACGCATTTTTCGCAATCGGATGAAACGGAAAAGACTTTTGCGAATCTTCAGTTTTCGCGCTTTCAGGAAATTTTGGCAGCACTGGAACAAAAGAAGGTTTCTGTAAAACTGCGCCATGCTTGCAACAGCGGCGGTTTTCTGGATTTGCCGGACGCGCATCTGGATATGGTGCGCGTGGGTATTTTGCTTTACGGCGTTTTTCCGTCGCAAGTTTGCCGGGCAATTTCCGGCATTGAGCCGGTGATGTCCGTAAAGGCCAAAATTGCCGCGATTCAAAAATTAAAACCCGGCGAAGTCGTCGGCTACGGGATGCGTTACACGGCGACGAACGAACGGCGCATCGCGATTTTGCCGATTGGTTACGGCGACGGTTTTCCGCGCGTGCGGAATGAAGGTTGCGCGCTCATCCACGGCCAGCGTGCGCCGCTCATCGGCGGCATCGCGATGGACGCGCTGATGGTGGACATCACGGATATTCCGCAGGCGCAAATGTGGGACGAAGCTGTTTTGATGGGCAAACAAGGCGGCGATGAAATCACTGTGCGCGACATCGCGAAGCTGAAAAATTCCGTGACCTACGATGTGCTGACAAACTGGCGGTTGCGTTTGCGGAGAAAATCGGTGAACGGAACAAAACCAAGCGAGACACGAATTTTACGAATTGACACGAATTCAGCAGAGGCTGAATCAATTCGTGCGAATTCGTGAAATTCGTGTCACTCCCATGAAACTCCTTTTCTCTGAACAAAATTCCGACTACGAAAATTACCAGTTTCCGTATGCGGTCTGGGCGATTCCCGAAGCGGGCGAAACGCCGGCAGACATTTTTGACGCGGGATTTTTGCCGTCGTCGCGCAATTTGGATCGTTTTTATTTGTGCCGCCAAGTGCGCGTCAATTTGGCGAAATTTAAGCCGTCGTCGGAGAATCGCCGGATTTTGCGCAAAGGCGCGGGCATTGACGTAAAGCTCTTGCCGCGCGAAAAATTTGATTTCACGCCGGAGCGCCGCCAGTTTTTCAAGACTTACGCCGACATCAAATTTGGCAAAGATGTGATGAGCTACGAACGCTTGGATGCGTTGTTCGATGCGCCGATTATCTCGCACTTGCTGGTGTTCACGGATTTGGAAACAAAAAAGGAAATCGGCGTGGCGACGCTTTATCTCGAAGGCAAGTCGCTCGCGTTTTATTACTACGCGTTTTACGACTTGAATTATTACGCGCGTAATTTGGGGATGTTCATGATGACTTCGGCGGTGGCGCTGTTTGCGGAGCGCGGCGCAAAAAATCTTTATCTCGGCACCTGTTATTCGGACAGCGCACTTTACAAGACGCAGTTCGCGGGTGCGGAATTTTTCAACGGCTTTCGCTGGTCGGATAATTTGAAGGAATTGAAATTCATTCTGAACCGCGACGCCAAAGATTTGCGCCAGCATTTGCTCGAGACCGAGACTTACCGCGATGAATTTTACAAGGGTGATCTCGGAAAAATCACCGATGCCAGCTTCTTCCGCGTGAAACTTTGATGGACGCCAGCACATATCGCGCGCTGGCGGATTTGGTGCTCGTCACGCACGTCGCTTTTGTCGCTTTTGTCGTGGCGAGTCTGCCTTTGATCTGGTGTGGCGGATGGTGCGGTTGGAAGTGGATCCGCAATCCGTGGTTTCGCGCGCTGCATCTGGCCGCCATCGGACTGGTCGTCGCGCAAGTGTGGCTGGGAATTGTCTGCCCGCTGACCACGCTGGAAATGTTTCTCCGCGAAAAAACTGGTGATGCGACCTACCAAAATACTTTCATTGCGCACTGGCTGCAGCAGTTGCTTTATTACGACGCGCCGCCGTGGGTGTTTGTGATGGGCTACACTTTGTTTGGTCTGGCTGTGGTCGGGAGTTGGTGGAAGTTTAGGCCGAGGCCATTTCGGAAACGGCCAAATCCTGACCGCTGATTAAATTATTTTTGCGGTTGTAATTTACTTCTCACCTCGGCGGTGAACATCGGCTGTTCGGCGGTTGCGGCGGCGTATTTATTTGCCATCCACCAACCGGCCAGCGCCATCGCCGCGCCCGCCAGCAAATCCACGAAATAATGGAAGCGCAGATACATCGTGGCAAACCACAGGACGAAACACGGCAGCAAATACCACCAAAACCGGCGGCGACCGTGTTGCCAATCGAACAGCAGCAGATAGAGCGTCGCCGCGAGATGCACGCTGGGAAAAACATCCACGGCATTGCTGCCCGCGTTCACCGGCTTGAGCACCCAGTCGAGCAGCCACGGCCCGTGCAGCGGAGTTTGAAAAGTCATCCACCGCCACGGCCCGCCCGCTGGCATTACGGTGTAGCTCATGAATGCCAGCCCATACATCGTGAACAAACCTACGATGCACTTGCGAAACAATCTTAAATCGCGAATGCAATAAACCGCCGGTCCCGCGACGAGGTAATAAAAGAAAAATAAATATCCCGCCATCGCCACGTCTTCCGCCCACGGACGCAACAAATGTTCCCAAGCCACCGCCGGCGTTTCACCAATCAAGGCACGATCCCAACCGAGCAGCAGCGTGTCCACTTTGGGATGGCCGAGCAACGGCACGGCCACGCCCATCGCATAAAATGAAATGCCCATTGAAGCTGGATAAAACAACAGCCGCACGCGCCAGCGCCACGGCGTCAGATTATTTTCCGCCCAGAAAAAAACGGCGATGCTCGCGAGCACGCAGCCGAAAAATAAAAACGCCCATGGTCGCGCCGCGCCGCCGTGAACGAACAACCGCAGCCCGGTCAGCAAAAGATACGCGCCGAAAATCCATTCGTGCGGCAACACCGCGCGCAGCTTCGCCCGCCAAGTATTTTTATCGGCCATGAATGGTGTGAATTATTTGCTGCCCGGTTTGACGGCGGGAATTTTGGCGAGATCGGGCGGAAGATTGTTCGGCTCAAACGTCTCAACTTGCAATGAAATCAAGCTAACGAACGGTATTCCGAAATTCACCGCGCCGTTGGAACGATCCACCACCATCGCCACGCCGATGACATTGCCGTTGTGCGCGCGAACGATGTCCAAAGTTTCCTGCACGCGTCCGCCTTTGGTCACGACATCCTCGACGACGAGAATTTTTTCGCCCGCCGCAATTTTGAAACCGCGCCGTAAAACGAGTTTACCTTCCTCTTTTTCCACAAAAATAAAACGCAAGCCCAGTTGCCGCGCGACTTCCTGGCCAATCACAAGTCCGCCCATCGCGGGCGCGACGACCGTGACTGCGCCGAGCGGTTTTAATTTTGCCGCCAGCGCCGCGCCGAGTTTTTCGACGACCGGCATTTGCTGGAGCGCCAGCGCGCATTGGAAAAATTGGCGGCTGTGCAAACCGCTGCGTAAAACGAAATGGCCTTCGAGCAGCGCGCCCGAATCGCGGAAAATCTGCAACGCTTCATCTTTTGTCATGGCGCGGATTTTAAGTCTAAAGCGTAAAGTTCAAAGTCCAAAGTTTCGCCACAGAGGCACAGAGAACACAGAGCTTCATTTTTCCTCTGTGCGCTCTGTGCCTCTGTGGCTAATCTTTCCGCCGTGCCAAAGTGGATTAAATTTCTGATTGCGATTCTGCTGCTGCCCGTTTGCGCGGGCGCGGCGATGACATTATTAAAAGTGCTGCACGCATCCGGCAGCGCGGACACGACGTGGATTCCTTTGCTGGCGGGCGTGGCGTGCTGGATTGTAATTTTTTGTTTGCTGCCGAAACCAATGTGGATTTACGTTTTCGGCCACGAACTGACGCACGCGCTCTGGACGTGGCTTTTCGGCGGCGAAGTCAAAAAAATGAAAGTCACGTCGTCCGGCGGCCACGTGGTTATTTCAAAAACGAATTTTCTCATCGCGCTCGCCCCGTATTTTTTTCCGCTCTATGTCGTGCTGGTCGTCGGCGTGTTCGCGCTCGGAAATTTCATCTGGAACTGGCACGGCTATCTTGTCTGGTTTCATTTGTGCGTCGGCGCCGCGTATGCGTTTCACGTCACGCTGACGTTTTACGTTTTGAAAACGCGACAGTCGGACATCACCGGCCAAGGTTATTTATTTTCCGCCGTGGTGATTTTTCTCGGCAACATCTGCGTGCTGCTGTTTGGTGTTCCGCTGCTCACGCGCTCACCGGGAATCTTCAATATTTTCAGCCTGTGGTGCAATGAAACGGGAAAAGTTTTTGCTTGGCTGCACCAATTGTTCTGACGCCGCCAAAATTTGTTAGTAATTCAGTCTTGAATTGTTACCACCTTTGGATTCATCCTCACATCAGTTATGGATTTAGCCGACATCTTGGGACGCGAACAAATCGCGCCCGAACTCAAAGCGACGAACCGCTGGGAAGCGATTGACGAACTCATCGGCAATCTTGTCGCCACCGGCAAGATTCAGGCCGCCGACCGCGACGCCGTCACCGCCGCCGTCAAAAAGCGCGAAACCTCAATGTCCACGGGCATCGGCTTCGGCATCGGCATTCCGCACGCCTCGACGGATTTGATTTTTGAAGTCGTTGGCGCGCTCGGCCGCTCCGCCAAAGGCGTCAACTTCGATGCGCTCGATAATCAGCCGGTGAAGCTCGTCATGCTCTTTCTCGTCCCGCAAGGTCAGTTTCAGAAACATCTCCACACGCTCGCGAACATCGCCAAACTTTTGCACAAAGCCGATTTTCGCGAAGCCCTCGAAAAATCCACCGATGCCGACGCCATGCTCGCCGTCATCCGCGAACACGGGAAAAAGTAATTTCATTCAATGTAGGAGACGACGTAAGGAGTCTCTAAATTAATTTTGGTTTGAGACTCGTCCCCTCGTCTCCTACAAGTTTTGAATTTTTATTTTATCCGTGTCCATCCGTGTCCATCCGTGGTTAAATCTTCCCGTGTTACCGCACAAACAAATTGAGTTAAAACTCCAAGCCGCTGTCCTTGCGGTCTTGCCTGATGCCGATGTCTCCACTGTTTTAGTCCGTCCGTGCGATCCGAAATTCGGCGATTACCAAAGCAACGCGCTCATGTCGCTCGCCAAAACGCGCAAGTTGAACCCGCGCCAGCTCGCGACCGATGTCGTCGCAAAGCTCGATCTTTCCGACGTTTGCGAAAAAGTAGAAATTGCCGGTGCGGGCTTCCTGAATTTCCGGCTGAAAAATTCCGTTCTCGTCGAATCGCTGCAATCCGCCGCGCGCGGCGAACATTTATTTTTCACCAAAGCCGCCGCGCCGAAAACCATCGTCATTGATTTCAGTTCGCCGAACGTCGCCAAGCCGATGCACGTCGGCCACATCCGCTCCACCGGCATTGGCGACGCGCTGCAACGCACGCTGCGGTTGCTCGGCCACCGTGTTATCAGTGACAACCACATCGGCGATTGGGGCACGCAATTTGGATACATTTTAGCTATTTGGAAAACATTTCAACGAGACAGGGCACACGCGGCGGCACTCGCTCGCTGTCTGGCAGATGACCCAATTAAAACGATGGGCGAGCTTTACAGAGTTAGTCAAATGGCTGAAGTGCTTGGTTCGCATCCTGACACAATTAACAATTGTCAGGATTTGGCCAATCCAGAAATCACTAATTGGATTACTGCGCCAGACCCAGGTAAACGAACCGAGGTGGCGCGAGCCGAAGTTGCAAAACTTCAAGCGGGCGATGCAGAAAATGTCGCCATCTGGAAGGAGATGATTGCGCTGTCGCAAAAACAGTTCGATGAAATTTATGGTCGCCTCGGCGTGAAGTTTGACCACGCGCTTGGTGAAAGTTTTTACAATCCGTGGCTTGGCGAAGTCGTGAACGATTTGCTCGCAAAAAAAATTGCACGCGAAAGTGAAGGCGCGGTTGGCGTGTTCAGCGATGGTTCGGTGCCGCCGAAGGAAGACCCGTTTCTCGTCAATCGCGACGGCGAATGGATTGCCGATCCCGCGCTCGTCCGCAAAAGCGACGGCGGTTTTAATTACACCACCACCGATTTGGCGACGATTGATTACCGTTTGAAAACGTGGTCGCCGCAGGAAATTATTTATGTCGTGGACGACCGGCAGTCCGGTCATTTCAAAAAATTGTTTCTTATCTTCGGACGCTGGAAAGCGGACGCGGCGAAGACCACCAAGCTAGTTCACGTCGGTTTTGGAAAAATCATGGGCGACGACGGCAAGCCGTTCAAGACGCGCAGCGGCGACACGGTGAAACTTGGCGAATTGCTGGATGAAGCGGTGGAACGCGCTTACAAAACCGTTTGCGAAAAAAGCTCTGAACTGCCGGAAGAACAGCGAAAAGAAATCGCGCGCGTCGTCGGCATTGGCGCGGTGAAATACGCCGACCTGCTGCCAAACCGCCAGAGCGATTACATTTTTTCGTGGGATAAAATGCTCGCACTGCAAGGTAACACCGCGCCGTATCTGCTGTATGCGTATGCGCGCATCAAAAGTATTTTCCGCAAGTCAGAATCCGCAATCCGCAATCCGCAATCCGCAATCGTGTTGGTCGCGCCGGAAGAAATCACGCTCGCAAATCATCTGCTCAATTTTGGAATCACGCTCGAAGCTGTGGCCGAGGAATTGCGCCCGAATTACTTGTGTAATTATCTTTTTGAACTCGCGGGTAAATTCACTTCGTTCTACGAAAACTGTCCGGTGCTGAAAGCTGATGACGCGGCCACGCGCGAGTCGCGGCTGGCGTTGTGCGATTTGACGGCGCGCGTTTTGAAGCAAGGCTTGGAAACGCTCGGCATCGAAACTGTCGAGCAGATGTAATTTTTTGGCTGTCGTCATGACGCCGTCCGAAACATTTTCCAAACTGCTCCGCAGCGATTCGCCATTCACCGCGCTCGCGCCGATGCAGGATGTGACGACGCTGCAATTCATGCGTGTCATTGACCGTTACGGCGGGCCGGAAATTTATTGGACGGAATATTTTCGCGTCCACGGCGATTCGCGGCCGGAAAAATGGATTCTCGATTCCATCACCAAAAATCCCACGGGCAAACCGGTCGTCGCGCAGATGATCGGCAACGACATTCCCGCGCTCGTCCGCAACGCAAAATTACTGCAACAATTTCCCGTCGCCGCGATTGACTTGAATCTCGGCTGTCCCGCGCCAATTGTTTATCGCAAGTGCGCGGGCGGCGGATTGCTGCGCGAACCGGCACGCATTGACGCCATTCTTGGCGCGTTGCGCGAGGCGGTGACAATTCCGTTCACGGTGAAAACGCGTATTGGTTTTGAATTGCCGGAAGAATTTGATTCGCTGCTGCCGATTTTTGCGAAACATAAAATTGACCTGCTCACCGTTCACGCGCGCACGGTCAAACAAATGTATCGGCCCGGTGTGCGTTACGATTTGATTGCGCACGCAGCGCGCGAATTGAAATGTCCGGTGCTGGCGAACGGCAATGTTTTCAGTGCGACGCAGGCGCAAACTTTGCTCGCGGAAACAGGCGTGTGCGGTTTGATGATTGGGCGCGGTGCGATTCGCAATCCGTGGTTGTTCGACCAAATCCGCGCGCAACTTCGCGGCGGAAAAATAAAACTGCCGACCGGACGCGATGTGCTGAATTACGTCCACGAATTGTGGGACAACGAAATCACGCCGGGCGTGCGCGAGTCGGCGCAGGTGCAGCGGATGAAGAAATTCACTAATTTTATCGGCGAAGGTTTGGGCGGAAATTTTCTGCACGACATCCGACGCGTGGAAACAACAGCGGATTTCTGGCGCGTGTGTGACAAATTTCTAAATCACGACGAGCCGATGACGCTGGAGCCGGTTGCGCCGACAGTTGTGGCGCAGGAATAATTTTTACGGTGGAAAACCGATAGCCAGCTTCACGGCGGAATATTCGGGATGAATTTTTCCAGCGTGCGTGCGGATGATTAAATCGGGTTCAGTCCAGGTCTGGTCGCGAAACCATTCCGGCAAATCTTCCGCGCGCATCATTCCGAACAAGGCGATGAGCGGCGGGTCGCCTTCACGAAAAACCACGGGGCGTTTGCGGACGATGACCAGATTGGATTTTTTTGCAGCGGCTTCCACGCGCGCGAGTTGCGCGGGTTCGTGCGGGAACACGCACGCGAAAAATCCGCCGGGTGCGAGATGCTTGGCGGCGGTGGCGCAATAATCGTCAATGTTTCCGCGCAGTTCAAAGCGGCAGGCGAGTTTTTGCGGATGCTCACTTTCGATACCTGCGCCAAGCGGAAAATACGGCGGGCTGCCGGTGATGAGATCAAATTTTTCGGCGGCGCGTAAAGCGGGAAGGCTGGCCGGCAGGTCAGCCCTACCAGCGTTGTTTGCTTTGCTACGAAAATCGCCTTCGCGAATTTCGTAACGGTTAGCGAGTTCGTTGTAGCGCGCCGATTTTTTCGCGAGCGCGATGCTTTCGCTTTGCGCTTCGACGGTGACAAATTTTGCTCCTTGCAATCGCCACGCGCAAATCATGCCGACGGTGCCGATGCCGCTGCCGAGGTCGAGTGCGGTGCGCGCGGTTGGACACCAAGTCGTGCCATACCAAGCGGTCAAAATGTCATCGGTGGAAAAACGATGTCCGTCGCGCAATTGAAACAGCCGGAAATGTCCGCTGATGGCGTCGAGCGTTTCGTGCGGTTCAACGGTCACGCCGGAATTCAAACCTAAAGGAATAATTCCCGGTTTCGCCCAGCCTTTGAAATGCGTTGTAGGAGTCGAGGTGACGAGACTCAAATCTGTTTCTTCATTCAGCGTTTTCATTTGATTAGAGACTCCTCACGTCGTCGCCTACAATTTATTTCTGCGCGGCTCGATATGGATTAGCACATCGCGGACGGAAGGGATTTCTGCGCGCACTTTATTTTTCACTTCATGGCTGATGCGGTGGGAATTTTCCACGGTCATTTGCGGGTCAACTTCGACGTGCATATCCACGAAAAATTGGTAGCCCATTTTGCGCACGAAACATTTTTCCACTTTATCCACGCCGGGAATGGTCGCGGCGACGGCGCGGATTTTTTCAATGAGTTCGCGGTCGGGCGAGCGATCCATCAATTCGTTGAACGCGGGACGCAGCAGCCGCCAGCCGTTCCACGCGATGACGGCGGCAGCGGCGACGGCAGCCCAGTTGTCCGCTGACGCGTAATCTTTGCCGCCGATGAGCGAAATGCTGATGCCGAGAAATGCGGCGGCAGAAGTAATGGCGTCGCTGCGATGATGCCACGCGTCGGTTTCTACGGCGGAACTGGAAACGGTCTCGGATTCGCGCAGCACGAAGCGGAATAAAGTTTCCTTCACGCCGATGACGACAATGAGAATAATCAATGTCCACGGCGAAGGCGCGATGCGCGGTTCATTTAATTCATGCAACGCGTTGAATGAAATCCACGCGGCGGCGAGCAACAACATTACGGAAACAATTGCGGCGGAAAGCGGTTCGGCTTTGCCGTGGCCGTAGGGATGATCTTCGTCCGGCGGCGTCTCGGCGACGACGAGTCCGCGCCAGACGATGATGGAACTAAAAATGTCCGCGAGCGATTCGACCGCGTCCGCGATGAGCGCCTGCGAATGGCCGAAGATGCCCGCGAGAAATTTCGCGACGGTCAGCGCGACGTTCGCGGCGAGGCCGAGGAACGTGGCGCGCAAACTGCGTTGCAGGCGGGCGGTGGACATGAAGTTTTTAATTCTAAATTTTTAGTTTTTAGTTGAATCCAAAACCGGCGCGCTTTTGAGCCTAACTAAAAATTCAAAACTAAAAACCAAAAACTATGAAATCAGGTGGCAGAACATGGCGTCGCGCAGCTTCGGCTCGAACCAGGTGCTTTTCGGCGGCATGATGCCACCGGCGTCGGCGATTTGCATGAGGTCTTCGATGCTCGTCGGAAACATCGAGAACGCACACGCATATTCGCCGCTGTTCACGAGCTTTTCCAGTTCCGCCGTGCCACGGATGCCGCCGACGAAATTTATTTTTTTGCTCGTGCGCGGATCATCAATGCCAAAAAACGGCGCGAGCACATTTTTTTGCAGCAGTGTCACATCGAGCTTTTCAATCGGGTCGGCAATCATCGTGAACTCACGCTTGAAGGTCAGGCGATGCCACTTGCCGTCGAGAAATAAACCAAGCTCGTGCTTTCCTTTTGGCATCGCTTCGCCGACGCGGATGGTTTCAAAAACTTTTTCCAGTTTCAAAATCAGTTCGTGCGGCGTGAGACCGTTCAAATCTTTCAGCACGCGGTTGTAGGGCAAAATCTGCATCTGGTTGTGCGGAAAAATTACGGCGAGAAACTGGCCGCTGTGGCCCGCGCCGTTGCGCGATTTGAAAACACGTCCCGCCGCCGCGCTGCGATGATGTCCGTCCGCGATATACAGAAATGGAATCTGCGCGAACTGCGCTTCAACAAAGGCGATTTCGTCGGCACTGGAAATTGTCCACGACGTGTGGCGCACGCCGTCCGCGCCGGTGAAATCCACGGCGGACGTCTCGGAAATTTTCTGGGCGACGAACGCGTCAAAATTTTCCTGCGCGCGATACGTCAGAAAAACCGGGCCGGTTTGCGAGTTCAACGCTTCGATGTGGCGCACGCGGTCATCTTCTTTGTCCGGGCGCGTGAACTCGTGTTTTTTGATGATGTTCTGCAAATACTCTTCGCAGCTCGCGGCGGCGACGAGGCCGACTTGCGCGTGTTTGCCCATGATTTGCCGATACAAATAAAAATTCGGTTTCTCGTCGTGCTTGAGCGCGCCTTGCGAAATCAATTTGGCAAAATTTTCTTTGCCCTGCGCATAAACTTCGGGCGAATACAAATCGGTGCCGGCGGGCAGATCAATTTCCGGTTTGCTGACGTGCAAAAAACTCAACGGTTTGCCGGCGGCCATTTCGCGCGCCTCGTCGGACGACATCACGTCGTAAGGCAGTTCGCAGATTTGGTCGGCGAGTTTGGGTTGCGGTCGCAGGGCGGCAAAAGGTTTTAAGGTGGCCATAAAATTCGGCGGACAAATTATCAGGCGGCGGCGAAGGCGCACAGAAAATTAAATTTGCCGGAACAATTGGTTGTTTTGTGGGCGGCAAAAAGCGAATCTTTTCGCCGTGTTCGCAGGTAAAATGACGGCATGAAATTCAAAGTTATTTTTTCGCTGATGTTGCTGATTGGATTGGCGTTGCGCGCCGGTTCAACCACCAATGTTGTCGCCGACCACGCGACGTTCGCGCGCCAGCACGTTTTCATGATCAATAGCGCGGGCGTTTGTCTCGACCCGGCGGTGGAATGGAAGTGGGCGGAAAAAATTCCAAGGTTTTCCGTCAGCAATTCGCTCGAACAAATCGGCGCAGGTTTGGCGGAATGGAAAACCAGTGCGGCCACGACGAATTCAATTTTGCCGCCGCGCGTGGTGGTGTTCGTTCATGGCGGCATGAATCCTTACGCGGCCAGCATGCAGCGGCTGTTGGACACGAATTTGATTGGCGCGCTGACGGCGAGCAATTGTTATCCGATTTTTGTGGTGTGGAATTCCGGGCCGTTCAGCGCTTACGGCGAACATCTGCTTTACATCCGGCAGGGCGAGAAAAAACCGCTTTACGTCGGCATTCCCACATTGCCGCTGGTGCTGGCTTCTGATTTGGCGCGCGGAATTGCGCGGTTGCCGGTGACTTTGTTTGGACGTTTTTACAGCGACGCTTTTACGACGGAATTAAGGAGTGATTCGACATTGTCCAAGTTGACTGGCGACTCGCGCACGGCGCGCTGGGAAAATTTTGAAAGCCTTATCCACGCGGAATTGCCGGACACTTATCATCCGCCAAAAAAAGAAGGTCATGCGCGCAGCGTGGTGAATCGCGGCATTCATCTCACGGAATATGTCGTCACGTTGCCGACGAAAATCGTCTCGTTGCCGCTGCTCGACGGCATGGGTTCGGAGGCGTGGGATATCATGTTGCGCCGCACGCGCACGATGTTTGAGCCGACCGCGAGTTATGAAATCAGCAAAATGTTGAAAACTTTGGAACGCCCTGACATGGCTCACTCGAATGAATTGAATACGGTTCGGCGTTGGCTGAATCCTGTGGCCGATGATGACGCGCTTTCCAAAACCAACGCGCAGGGCGGCGCGATGGATTTCTTCGGCAGCAAAGTCGCCGAATGGTCCACCAATTATGCGTTTGAATTTTACGGTCACAGCATGGGCACGATTGTGCTGAACGAACTATTTCGCAACCAGCCGGACATCCAGACCGAACGCATCGGTTATCTCGGCGCGGCGTGTTCCATCGAAGATTTCAAGACCGCCTTGTTTCCGTATTTGACCGTTCACACCAACGCGCAATTTTACAGCCTCTCGCTGCACCGCGAACGCGAGCGCGATGAATATCCGCTGGCCGGTTTGCGCGTTGTATTTTTGCGCGACCTGATTGCGCGCGGTTCGCTGCTGAATTGGGTGGATGACATTTTTGCCAAGCCCAACACTATTTCCGATCGCACGCTGGGTTCGTGGGAAAACATCACGCGCGCGCTGCCCGACGTGCCGGAAGATTTGCGTGAACAGACGCATTTTCGCGGCTGCAACATTGAGCCGAGCGCGCCCGTCCGCGTGGACAATGCGTTGTCCCGCTTGTCCGGCCAGCGCGAGCCGCAAGTGCATGGCGATTTCACCAAGGCGATTTTCTGGAGCACGAATTTTCTCTGGCCGGCGGGCGTTAATCAGTTGGAGTTGCTCAAGCGATGAGCCATTTCGCCGTAAAATAAAACTTGCTGTTCCGCGCGCATTTGCTACTGTTCGCGGCTCGAAACAAGAAATCTCGAAAGAATAATTTATGGCACGCATTTGTGAATTGACCGGCAAACGCCCGATGAAGGGCAGCATCATTTGGCGCTCCGGTAAAGCCAAGAAAACCGGCGGCATCGGCACGCACATCACCGCGATCACCAAGCGCAAATTCCATGTGAATTTGCAACGCGTGAAGGCGCTTCTGCCCAGCGGCGAAGTCCGTTATATCCGCGTCGCGGCGACCGCGCTCAAGCAGGGTCTCGTCGTCAAAGCGCCCAAGCGCACCTGGAAAAAAGGCGACGAAGCGAAGAAGAAGGCGTAATTTCCGCCCAACCATTTCAATCAAAGCGAGGTCTAACGCCTCGCTTTTTTATTTGGCCGCATCAGCGGGCGGATGCTGTTCGATGACCCATTGCATGGCCGCAGTCTCGCCGTAAATTTTCATCCGTTCAGAATAATTGACCATTTCGTCTGGCGTCATGTTTGGATAAGCCGCCAAAAACGGTGTGACCAGCTCGTTATACGATTTCCTTTGATTCTTTAGTTGCTGCATAACTTGGGTTGGCGTTTGGCCGTCCAGAAAATCGTAGCTAGTGTTTGGATCCAATTTGGATAGCACGATCTTTTCGTCAGCAATTCCAACGAGTTGATTGATGAGATATTTTCCACTGTCACCGCTTTGAATCTGATTTGCCAGCGTCATCCCCATTTGAGCAAGGTTTACCGTTGAATTGGCGTCGCCTGAAGCGGCATATTGCTGCTCCAAATTTCCAATTCCTTGAGCGAGTCTTTTGTATGTTGCCAATTGTGGCAAATTTTCTCCGGCCATGTCAGCCATGCTATCGGTCGTAACTTCCATCGGTGATTTGCCAGAAGCCGAATACAATTCCTCCGAATCCAATAATGTCTCCATTGTGTAATTCTGAAACTGCTCCTTGCCCGACGCCGCCAAAAGTTCCTGCACCGCTTCATCCGATTTGCCATTTTTGAAATCGTCTTCGGCGGAAAAATAATTCGCCAGCGAATTGCTTGGCGAAGATTGTTTGAACAAGTCCAGCCACTTGCGCCGGTCGGCGGGAAATTCATCGCGCGACAAAACCGCCAGCTCAACGTGCGGGTCGTTGGGAAAATTCGTCGCCGCCTCGTTCAGATAATTCGTGTCGCCCATTGCGCGAAACGCCGCCAGCAAACTCATCGCGTTGCGATTATGTTTCGCCAGCCACGCTTCCGCCTGTTCGCGGGAAATTTTTGGAGCCGGTGCGCTTTCGGCTTCATCAGAATTTGTCGGGGCTGGATTTCTGCTGCCGGCGGATTTTGGTGGTGCGTAATGATAGACGAAATCCGGCTTGAAGTTTTTCGGCGGCGAATTCTCCTGCGGCTTCAATTCGAAATTGATGAATTGGAGCAGCAACGCCGCGCCCGCCGCCGCCAGCAAAATAATCAGGAGCAGTTTTTTGAGAGGCGAATCTGGCATGGCGATGTCTGCGTTTTATCCCTTTCAACCGCCGCCGTCACGGAAAAACATTTTAATAAGGAAAGCAAAGAACCCGACCTCGTTTTTTTTCAATCTCACGCAAAGGCGCAAAGCCGCCAAGTTTTTCCCGCGCCTTTGCGTCTTTGCGTGTGAAAATTCATTTCCCCTTTGTCCACTTCATCGTCGCGCGTTTCATCTCGCGGTCGTCATCGCGTTTCTTGATGTCGTCGCGTTTGTCGAACTCCTGTTTGCCTTTGCCGACGCCAATCGCAACTTTCACTTTTCCATTCTTCCAATAAAACGAAAGCGGAAATAGTGCATTGCCCTTGACCGATGAGAGTTCAAACAGTTTTCGAATCTCCGATTTGTGCAGCAGCAATTTGCGCGGCGCTTTCGTGGCGTGATTCTGCAAATTGCCGTGCGAATACTCGTCAATGTGCGCGTTGTAGAGCCAGACCTCGTCCTTCTCCACGCGCGCGAAGGCGTCCGCGATTTGGCCTTTGCCCGCGCGCAACGACTTCACCTCCGTGCCATGCAGCACGATGCCCGCCTCGAACGTGTCGAGGACGTGATAGTCGCGCCGGGCTTTATGGTTGGTCACGATGTCGGCCATGAAAAATTCTTTCGCGCAGTTTACGCGTATTTTGGGAAATAAAAAAGCCGGAAGAAAAATTCCTCCGGCTTCGTAAAGTTGTCAGAATAGCGCTTAATGCTTCTTGCGTTTCTTGGCAATCGGGCGGACGGCGGCTTTTTCTTCGGGAACTTCCCAGCCCATCTTTTCCTCGATGATTTCCGTCAGCGCGATGTCGGCGAGACCCATGCTGGCCGGCACATCCACGAGCGGACGACCCAGCCCGCCGCCGCCGGCGTTCAGTTGGCGCACGCGGCGCGACACGATGTTGATCAGCACGTTGGGGCTACCAACTTTTTCCAAGGCCTTTTTGCAAAGTTCAGCGTTCATTATAGTTTCAGAAAACGAGCGGGTCAGAATACCAGTCGCCCGCTTCAAAGCAATCTTAAAAATTCCCTTCTAACTTGCGCTCAAATCCGGCATTTTTGGGAAATAAATTTTATGGCCGCACCAAAAGCATTCGACCTGAACCAATTCCTCGCCACGCGCACGGAAACCGTCAACGCCGCGCTCGACAAATTCCTGCCCAGCGAAAAAACCAAGCCCGCCACGATTCACAAGGCGATGCGCTACTCGCTTTTCGCCGGTGGAAAAAGAATGCGCCCGGCGGTTCTTTTGGCAGCAGCGGAAGCGTGCGGTGGCAGCGACGCAGCCGCCATGCCGCTCGCGTGCGCCGTCGAGTGCATCCACACCTACTCGCTCATCCACGACGATTTGCCCGCGATGGACAATGACGATTATCGCCGTGGCAAATTGACCAACCACAAAGTTTTCGGCGAAGGCATCGCCGTGCTGGCGGGCGACGCGCTGTTGACGCAGGCGTTCGAGATTGCCGCGCAATGCAAAAAATTTCCGCGCTATCCGCACGACAAAATTATTTTGGAAATCGCCAAAGCGTCCGGCTCATTGCAACTCGTCGGCGGGCAGGTGGCGGATTTGGAAGGCGAGAACAAAAAACTTTCCATCGCCGAATTGAAATTCATCCACGAGCGCAAAACCTCGGCGCTGCTGTGCTGTTCCGTGCGGCTCGGCGGCATGAGCGCCAACTGCACGCCCGCGCAACTCGCCGCGCTCACCGACTTCGGCTATCACGTCGGCCTCGCGTTTCAGGTGATTGACGACATTCTTGACGTGACGCAGACCAGCGAGCAGCTTGGCAAAACGGCGGGCAAAGATGTTGCGGTTCAAAAAGCCACTTACCCTTCGATTGTCGGCTTGGAAAAATCCAAAAAGATTGCCGTGCAATTGACGGACAAAGCGTTTGGTGCGCTGAAAATTTTCAAAGGCAAAGCCATCGCGCTCGAAGCACTGGCGGAATTTCTGTTGAAACGGGAGAAATAAATTGCGAGCCAAGACAAAACGATTGTTTTCTGTACCGATTATTGTACGGTTGAGGCGTGATTGGTCAATTTTTTACCCCAGAAGTCGTTACTCAATGTATGTTTCGTCTTGCGGGCGTTCGTTCCGAACAGCGGGTGATTGATCCAAGTTGCGGTGATGGTGTGTTCATCCGTAATGCGCCGCCAAATTGCGAGGTTTTTGGTTGTGAGATTGATCCGCACTATGGCGGCATCTTGCGTTCACTTATAGAAGAAGGAAATTTTTTAGCGGAAGATGCTTTGACCAGTTTGTTGCTGTTGTGGGGAACATTTGATCTGGCGATTGGCAATCCGCCATTCAGTGCACAGGCAAACTTGGAAAAGCGTTCGCAAATTCTTCAAGGGTATGATTTGGGTTTTGGCCGTCCGTCACAGTGTCTGGAAATTTTGTTCCTAGAATTATTTTTGAAGCTGGCAAAACCCAGGGGGCGAATCGCCATCATTTTGCCGGACGGCCCGTTGAGCAACCGGCCTTTCAAATATGTCCGCGACTGGCTGCTATGCCGGGCACACATCGAGGCGGTTGTCAGTTTGCCACGCGGCGTTTTTTCCAAAACGTCGGCCAAGACGAATATTTTGATTGCCCAAAAACTTGCTCCGTCGCATCAGCCTTATCGCGAACCGACGGCTTTGCTTGTGTGCGAGGACGTGAGTGCATTGCGTCCGATGAGCTTGGCGGAGTGGCAGGAAACGGATGACCGCTGGCAAAATGTGGTTTTGGCTGATGAATCAGACTGGCGACCGGAAGCGCATCATTTGAATTTTCGGGCTGCGCATTTTGACACGGTTAAATTGGGTGATGTCTTCCGGCTGCGCACCGGTTTTGCATTGTATGGCAAGCAACGTGAGCTGCTTGATTCGCCCAGTCGAGACCGGGTGCTTTTGCTGCGCGCAAAAAATATCGCGCCGGAAGGCGGGCTGCGATTGAATGAAAAGTGCGGCTACATTGACAGTCATGGAAACGCTTTTTGTGAAGAGTCGCTGGTTCGTCCGGGTGAAATTGTTTTTGTCCGCGTGGGTGCTGGCTGTTATGGCCGAACGGCTGTAATGCCTCCCGGACTTGCCGCGCAGGCAGACGATTGGATTCATGTTTTGACGCCCATTGCTGATGTGGACTGCGATGGATTGGTGAAATGGTTCAACAGCGACGAAGGGCGCAGTCAAATCCGGCGTCTGGCAAAAGGCGTCGGCGCATTGAGCATTTCAAAAACGTCACTCGTCGAAATGAGAATTCCAGAAAAATTTGTTCGCTCAAATAATTTTATGCCAGTGGAGGAACCTGTGCGCTGTGCAATTAAATCGCGCCGAAGCGCGGGCGTCCGGGCAGAAAAGGTGGTATCGCGTGTTCCCAAAGTTCCGGCCCGTCTTCTTTATCACGGTTGATTTCTGGCGCGAGATGCTTGAAGAAATTTTCCTGCGTCAGACTGCATTGAAGCCGCCGCTGGAGTTTGGAATCAATTTTTGGATTTGCGCGAAAAACCGAATCTGTAAATGGTGGAGATGTCACAGCACGTTGTGCAACCTGCCGTGCTTCGCGGTAGTTGTAATTCCGATTTTTTATCTGTGCGTCCAGATTTTCCAAATCTAAAAACGCAATGGGTTTCCAAAGTGCAGCCCAAAAACTTGGTTGGATAAAGACTGGCACGATTTTTACCACACGCTTTCGCAATCCACTTTGCTCCCAAAAGCCGACGACCAAAGTGAATTTATGGTCAATTTGAAATTGGCGACGTGCGTCACCAAAACCTATGGCAGAATTCCATTTGGCCGTCTTAATTGAGACTGGCCCGCCGTTGGCAACGGGATTTAATTCTGCGGGCAAATCCCATTTGTGCGTGTAACTGGCGAGCAGATGACTTTTGTCTGGATTCAAATGTTTGGCGAGTTCAATCACCCATTTTTCAAACGCGAAACCATGTTGTTGTTCTTCAACCATGTGGCTTGATGCCAAAAATTATGAAAAACAAACAGCAAAATCACCGCGCTCGGAAAAATGGTTGAGAAATTTATTCCGGCCATTCGCCGCTTCAATTTAGTTTTTCCAGTTCAAAGCCGCAGTTGAACTAGCCCCGCGCATCAGCTATGCTATCTGCCTTATGACGTTGACGGAAAAAATTCTCGCGCGCGCCGCCGGCAAAACTTCGGTTCAGGCCGGCGACAACATCTGGGTGAATGCCGACGTGCTCATGACGCACGACGTTTGCGGACCGGGCACGATCGGCGTGTTCAAACGCGAATTCGGTCAGGCTGCAAAAGTCTGGGACAAAAAGAAAATTGTCATCATCCCCGACCACTACATTTTCACCGCCGATTCCAAGTCCAACCGCAACGTGGACATCCTCCGCGATTTTTCGCGCGAGCAGGGTATCGAGTATTTCTACGACGTGATTGACGACTCGAACGGTCATTGGCATTTCGACGCAGCCAAGGGCAACATGAAGCGCCAATATGGTTCGCGTTACGCGGGCGTTTGCCACACGGCGTTGCCGGCGAAAGGTCACACGCGTCCGGGCGAAATTCTTTTCGGCACCGATTCGCACACTTGCATGGCGGGCGCGTTCAACCAGTTCGCCACCGGCATCGGCAATACTGACGCGGGTTTTGTGATGGGCACGGGCAAGTTGCTCATCAAAGTTCCCGAGACGATGCACTTCCGCCTCGAAGGAAAATTGCAACCCGGCGTGATGGCGAAGGACATCATTTTGCATTGCATCGGCGAAATCGGTTTTGACGGCGCGACGTATCGCGCGATGCAGTTCGACGGCGAAGGCGTGAAGACGTTGAGCATGGACGACCGCATGACGATTGCCAACATGGCAATTGAAGCGGGCGGCAAAAACGCCATTTTTGAATTCGATTCGCGCACGGCGGAATACGTTGATGCGCGTGTGAAACTCAACGGAACTAAATCCAATTACACCCCCGTCGAGCGCGACCGCGATGAAAAATTTATTTACGAACACGTCGTGGATTTGAGCAAGCTCGAACCGACCGTCGCGTGTCATCCTGATCCGGGCCAGCGCAAAAAAGCGAAGGACATG
>DATCFH010000073.1:0-5054 GCA_036509625.1 Verrucomicrobiia bacterium | reverse complement strand
TGCGGTTCAAGAAAACGGTGTGGATTGAGGAAGTTATCGAGATGATCGAGGCGTCCGCGAGTTCGGAACTTTACGCGTTGCTCAAGCGGCAGGATGAAAAGGCGGTGACGGAACGCGCGTATGAAAATCCGGTGTTCGTGGAGGATTTGGTGCGGAACGTGGCGTTGCGGCTCAACGCGCATCCGCTGGTGACGTGGTATAAAGTGGAGGCGGAAAATTTCGAGAGCATCCACAATCACAATGCGTATGCGTGCATTGAGAAGGGGTAAGCGGCGGTATGGGCGAAAGCATGGCGGCATCCGAAAATTTCCAAAAATTTGTGTGGCGTATTTGATTCCTTTTGATACATTCCCGCGCTCTTGATGAACTGGAATCACCTCCGGAAATCATATTAAATTTGTGACTGTTAAGAAAAAAGTAATTAAGAAAGTCGCCCCGCGCGGCCATTCTAAGTTTGTTGCCACCTCGGCGGCCATTTTGGGTCGCCCGGTCGCGAAGGCGAACGCCGGTCCGGACTTGAAAAAAGTGAAGCCGGAATGGCAGAAGTTTTGCCTGCATTTGCTGGAATTGCGCGAGCAATTGACCAAGCAGATGAGCGGCCTTGCCGAGGAATCAGCGCAGGAAATGGCCGGTTACAGCCTGCACATGGCGGATTCCGGCACGGATAATTTTGACCGCGATTTCGCGTTGAGCCTGTTGTCCTCCGATCAGGACGCGGTTTTTGAAATCGAAGAAGCGTTGAAACGCATTGAGCGCAAAACTTATGGCGTTTGTGAATTGACAAATAAGACGATTCCCAAGGCGCGGCTGGAAGCGATTCCGTGGACCCGTTTCACGGTGGATGCTCAAGCGCAGCTCGAACGCGAAGGCGCGTTGAAATCCCGACGCCTCGGCGCGCTGGGAACGATTGATGCCGTCGGTGCCACTACGGATGTGGACGGCGACGACGACGAACATGCCGATGAACCGGCGAAAGCTAACAAAGAAAAAGAATAATTTATGGCTCGCGAAACCATCACCATCGAATGCACGGAAGCACGCAAGGAAGGCAAGTCGCCTTCGCGCTACACCACCAGCCGCAATAAAAAATTGCAGACGGAAAAGCTGGAAGTGAAAAAATACAACCCCGCGCTCCGCCGCCACACCTTGCACAAGGAGATCAAATAATTTATGCCCCGCAAGACCAATACCGACAAGAAGACTGACAAGCGCGGCAAAAGCGTCCGCGAACAGCGCACGCCGCGTCCGAAGCCGAAATGCGACTTCACCATTGACGCGCTCGACTACAAAAACGTCACCTTGCTCCGCACTTTCGTGACGGATCAGGGTCGCATCCTGCCGCGCAAATACACCGGCCTGCCCGCGCCGTATCAACGCCGCATGACCGCCGCCATCAAGCGCGCGCGTCAGATGCTGTTGATGAAGTAATTCTCTGCCGCGCGATTGGCCTTGCCGTCGCGCGGCATTTTTGTAGATTTAAGTTGCAAACGATTTGCAATTAAAAATGTTCGCGAAATCCATCTTGTTCCAGATTTTCCTGGCGTTCGGCATCGCCGTGGCCGGCGGCGCGCTCAGCGGGCTGCTGGCGCGGACGCACCGGCAGTTGTGCGCGTTCATCAGCCTGGGCGCGGGAACACTGCTCGGTGTCGCGCTGTGCGGCATCGCACCGGAATGTTTGGAGTCGCTGAAGATGTGGGAATTTCTGCTCGCGGGCGCGTCGGGCTATTTTCTTTTCGCACTGGTTACCAAGTATATTTATCACATCTGCCCGGCGTGCGCGGCCAGTCATTTTGACGAGGCCACGACGCACCGGCTGGCGGAATTCGCCACGGCCATGATGTTCGCGCTGGCAATCCATTGCACCGTGGACGGGCTGGCGCTCGCGGCGGGAAATGAGGAGGCCACGCCGGTGGGAATGTCCATCACCTTCGCCATCTGCGTCCACAAATTTCCCGAAGGCCTCGCGCTCGGCGCGCTACTGATCGGCGGCGGGGTGGCGCGGGCGAAAATGCTCTGGCTCGTCGCCGCCGTCGAATCCACGACCATCCTGGGCGGGTTGGTCGGCTGGCTGTTTCTCCATAGCGCCTCGGATTTTTGGCTCGCGTTGGCGCTGGCAAACGCCGCCGGCGGGTTTCTATATCTCGCCCTCCACGCCGTCATCGGTGAAATTTTGAAGCATCACAAAGGTTTGGTGCTGGCCAATTTTGCCGCCGGGTTCACGCTCATCGCCAGCCTGATTCTTTACTTCCACCTGAAAGCGTGAGCGTGAAAAAAACCTGCGCGCATCATCACCCGGAGAAAAAGCAGGAACTCGCCTCGCTCACCGGACGCCTGCGCCGCGAAGCGCGCAAAATCACCGGCCCGCGCGCCGCGATTCTGGAAATTTTACGCCACCATCCGCATCCGCTCACGAACAAGGAAATTTTTGGCGAACTGCCGAAAGGCGAATGCGATCTCGTCACGATTTATCGTGCGATGCAAATGTTGGAAAAATTGGGAATGGTCAAGCGCTTCGATTTTGGCGACGGCGCAGCGCGGTTTGAACTCGTCGGCGAAGGCGACGACGGCCATCACCATCATCTGATTTGCACCCGCTGCACCAGCGTCGTGGAAATCGAAGAATGTTTTCCCGAAGAAATCGAGCGCCGGATTGCGAGAGCGAACGGATTTACCGGTGTGACCCACCGGCTCGAATTTTTTGGCCTCTGCCCGGGCTGCCAGAAATGAAAACGGCGGCGATTGCTCGCCGCCGACATTTCAAGCTGTTTCCTCGGAAATCCAATCGCCGAGTTGCAGGAATTCTCTTATTTTGCGCCGCTCGTGCCGGTTCTTGAGCGACTTTTTCGTATGATGTTCGGTTTTACGGAACGGATGTTTCGGATTGCGAATCGCTTCGCCCATGACTGCGAGTGTTTTCATCATAACTTTTACCTTTCGTTTACTGACATCGGACTGACAGCGTAAATAATGCCAACTTCCATCAGTCCGAAAACTGCCTTAAACCTTCAAATTATCAGACGCCGTGCTTCGGCATCTGTTCAAAAATTTTCAGACAAAACAAAAAGAGCCAGAACACCACTCATTTTCCACGCGTTTGGCGACCAGCTTTAATTTCAATTTCATAAACGCTCGTTCTACCTCGCCAAATTCCACCGCCAGAATCCCCGCCAAAACTAAAATGCCGTCCGGTTTCAACCGGTTCACAATTCGCTGTTTTTCCGCGATGAGCAAGTTGGAAATCAGATTCGCGCAGACCAAATCGTATTGGCGCGCCGGTTTCAACGGCAGTTTTGTCACGTCGCCGCGCGTTGGTTTGAGTTTGGCGTCAACGCGGTTTTTACGCGTGTTTTCTTTCGCAACGCGCACAGATTCAGGATCAAAATCAAACGCGTGAACCGGTTGATAACCCAGTTTTGCTGCGGAAATCGCCAAAATTCCCGAACCCGTGCCAATGTCCAAAAATGATTTTGTCTTGGTGGGGCGAGCGTCCTCGCGAGCCGTTGTTCTATTTTCAGACTGACGCACAATTTCCGACAGACAAAACGAAGTCGTCGGATGCTGGCCGGTGCCAAAGCTCAAGCCGGGATCAAGAATGACCACCGCCTGATTTTTGCGTGGACGTTTTTTGCTCCAGCTCGGTTTGACGAGCAGCGATTTTCCAATCTCCATCGGATGAAAATGGCGTTTCCAAGATTCTTTCCAATCCTCGCGTTTCACCTTGGCGATTTCAATTTTACCCGCGCCAATTTTTAATCCGCAATTTTCAATTCGTTTGAGTCCGGCGGCAATTTCCGCGCGAACTTTTGGTGAGTCCAGTTTCTGGTCACGAAAAACACTGACGGTGCTGACGCCAGTTTCCAGATTGAAGTAGGCCGCCGCCGCCGCGCCAAAAAGTTCGGCAAGCATTTCGGTCACGGCATCCTCGGCTTCCAGCGAAGTCGTCACGGAAACGCGCCAGAGTGGTTTGTTAGTTTTCATTTTAAGCAACGAGATCGCGCCACGGCGTAAAATTCAGCAGCTCAATTTCCGCCATGTGCGGATGCAGCGCGACCTGCGTGATGCTGGCATATTCCACCTCGAACGAATTTGTTTTCGGCAGCGGCAATTCCAGCAGAATCGCCAGCAACATCCGAATCACGCCGCCGTGACAAAAGATGGCGACGTTTTGACCCTGATGTTTATTGACGATTTCGCGCAGGCACGGCTCCACGCGCGCGCGAAAAACTTTTCCATTTTCACCGTTGGGCGAGCCGGGATGCTCGATTTGCTCCAGCCATTCGTGGACGGCAAAATTAAATTTGTCGCGCACGGTCGCCCAGTTCTGACCGGTCCAGTCGCCAAAATCAATCTCGCGCAGGTCGGGAAAAATTGTCTGCTTGTGGCCGTGCGCCTTGAGCGTCGGCGCGAGCGTTTGTTGGACGCGCTTCATCGGGCTGGCGTAAATGGCGTCAATCGTTTTGACGCGCAGATATTCCGCCAGAATTTTCGCCTGCTGTTTTCCGCGCGGCGAAAGATTCATGTCAATGCGCCCGCCGAAAATGCCCTGATAACGCGCTTCGACTTCGCCGTGGCGGATGAGCAACAGCCGCGTCGCAGGCGGATACGGAACTTTCTTGCGCGGCGATTTTTTTGGAGATTTCTTCGCCATGATTTTTAGCCTTGGGAAATTGCCAGTTGCTGCGCGGCGAGCAATTCCTTGATGCCAATTTTGCCGAGCGCGAGCAACTCGGCCAGTTGCGTGTCGGAGAAAGTGGCTTCTTCGCCAGAACCTTGCAGCTCGATAAATTCGCCGTTGGAATTCATGACTAAATTCATGTCCACGCTCGCGGCCACGTCCTCGGTGTAGCACAAATCCAGCAGCGGTTTTCCCGCGACGATACCCACGCTCACGGCGGCGACACCGGCAAGAATCGGGCTGGCGGAAATTTTCTTTTCAGCAATCAATTTTTTCACCGCGAGCGACAAAGCGACGAAAGCGCCCGTGATTGCTGCGGTTCGTGTGCCGCCGTCCGCTTGCAAAACATCGCAATCCACACAGATCGTGCGCGCGCCGA
>DATCFH010000072.1:0-2019 GCA_036509625.1 Verrucomicrobiia bacterium | reverse complement strand
CCGCCGGTTTTGACCGCATGGCTTTATTCGGTCGCGCGAAGAACTGCAATTGACGTCATCCGCAAAGAATCCCGCCGCCAGTTGCGCGAACAAATCGCCCTGGAGATGAACAACATGAATGCAACCTCCGCCGACTGGACGCACATCGAACCGCTGCTCGACGACGCGATGGCCGCGCTCGACGAAACCGACCGCAGCGCAATCCTGCTCCGCTATTTTGAAAATAAAAGCCTGCGCGAAGTCGGCGATACTTTGAACATTTCCGATGATGCCGCGCAAAAGCGCGTGAGCCGCGCCGTGGAACACCTGCGCGCATTTTTCTCGAAACGAAAAATCACGATTGGCGCGAGCGGGCTGGCCGTTTTGATTTCTGCCAACGCCGTCCAAGCCGCACCGGTTGGACTCGCCGCCACGATTTCCGCCGCCGCTGTTCTGGCGGGAACCGCAGTTCACACTTCAACCACCATTGCCACCATCAAAATCATCGCCATGACTACTTTGCAAAAAACATTTTTCGCCGCCGCGCTGACTGCCGCGATTGGAACAGGAATTTTCGAAGCGCGCCAAGCCTCGCAACTGCGCGAACAAAATCAAATTTTTCAGCAACAGCAAACGCCGCTGGCCGAACAAATCCGGCAATTGCAGCGTGAGCGCGACGACGCGACAAATCAATTGGCTGGATTGATCGCGGAAAATACGCAATTGAAATCAGGCACCAATGAAGATGAGCTTTTGAAATTGCGCGGTGAAGTTGGTGTTTTGCACCGACAGCTTGAAAACGCCAATCAAAATGCGCAAACCGACGAGAAAAAACTGGCCGACGAATCGTCTGCAAAAGCTCAGTTCGACCAGCACGAATCTGCAACAATAAATGCAAACAAACAGCTTGGCCTTGCGCTAAGAATGTTTTTAGCGGATAACGCAAACCAGTATCCAACCAACGAGGGTCAATTCATCAATTGGCTGCGTTGGAAATCCACCATTGATGCGAGCGGACTTGGCGTCTCGGAATTCAATACTAATGGCGCAGCAAACGATGGACATTCAAACGGGATTGAATTTCGCGAGCGGCTGGCTCGACAAGCACCTGACGGAACATGGCATAGGACATATGGCTTTTCCGACGGCAGTGTGCACACGGCAACATCCATTGATGGAAATTTTGACGAATGGGAGAAGGTTAACACTTATTCGCCCCCGTCGAACGTGAACCAATAATTTTCAAAAACGCCTTCGCCGCGATGTCGCGGCGGAACTGCGCGCCGTCAAAATTGATTTTCTCCACGGCGGCGTAGGCGGCGGCTTGCGCGGTCTTCAAATCTTTGCCCAGCGCCGTCACGCCGAGAACGCGTCCGCCGTTCGTGACGATTTCATTTCCGCTTTTTGCCGTGCCGGCGTGAAAAACTTTTACGCCCGGCAATATGGCTGCGTCGTCCAAACCGCGAATTGGTTTTCCTTTTTCATAATTTCCCAGATAACCGCCGCTCGCCATCACCACGCACACGCTTGCGGCGGATTTCCATTTCAATTCAATTTTGTCCAGCTTGCCGCTTACGCTGGCGTCGAGCAACTCGACCAAATCATTCTCCAAGCGCGTCAAATAAACCTGGGTCTCCGGATCGCCGAAACGCGCATTGAATTCCAGAACGCGAGCTTCGATTCGGCTCGCGAGGACGCTTGCCCCACCATTTTTAACCAGTATGATTCCAGGGTAAAGTATCCCGCGAAAATCAATTCCTTCTTCCGCGCAGCCGCGCAGCCACGGATTCAAAATCGTGTCGCCGATCCTTTTCAATTCCGCGCCGCTCAAAAATGGCGTGGGCGAATAAGTTCCCATGCCGCCGGTGTTCAAACCTTTGTCGCCGTCCAGTGCGCGTTTGTGGTCCTGCGAGGTGGGGAAAATCTTTGCCGTTTTGCCGTCGCAAATCGCGTGCAGTGAAATTTCCATGCCTTCGAGAAATTCCTGAATGACAATTTTCGCGCCTGCCGCACCAAAACTTTTTGCGACAAGAATTTCAT
>DATCFH010000071.1:0-3882 GCA_036509625.1 Verrucomicrobiia bacterium | reverse complement strand
CTGGCGGAAGCTGCTCGCGTTTTCCGGCCCCGGGTTTCTCGTGGCGGTCGGCTACATGGATCCCGGAAACTGGGCGACCGACCTTCAAGGCGGCGCGCAATTTGGCTACACGTTGCTCTCCGTCATCATGATTTCCAATCTGATGGCGATTTTGCTTCAACATTTGTCCATCAAACTCGGCATCGCCACCGGACGCGATTTGGCGCAGGCGTGTCGCGATCATTATTCCGCACCGACCGTTTGGTTTCTCTGGATACTGTGCGAAATCGCCATTGCCGCGTGCGATCTCGCCGAAGTCGTCGGCTCGGCCATCGCGCTGCAACTGCTTTTTGGCATTCCGCTCGTGTGGGGTTGCGTCATCACGGCGGCGGATGTGCTCGCTGTTTTGTATCTGCAAAATAAAGGTTTCCGTTACATTGAAGCTTTGGTCGTCACTTTGATTCTGACCATCGGGACTTGTTTTGCGGCGGAAATTTTTTGGTCGAAACCCGGCTTCATCGGCATGATGCTCGGCTTTGTTCCCAGCCCGGAAATCCTCAAAAATCCCGACATGCTTTACGTCAGCATCGG
This sequence comes from Verrucomicrobiia bacterium, assembly GCA_036509625.1. Lineage (GTDB taxonomy): Bacteria > Verrucomicrobiota > Verrucomicrobiia > Limisphaerales > UBA11358 > UBA11358. Next base: position 3,312 of record DATCFH010000071.1, on the reverse strand, counting down.
CATCATCGGCGCAACCGTCATGCCGCATAATTTGTATCTGCATTCCTCAATTGTTCAGACGCGCAAATACGAACAGAACGCCAGCGGTAAACGCGAGGCAATAAAATTCGCCTCGATTGATTCAACTGTCGCGCTCATGTTCGCGCTGTTTATCAATGCGGCAATTCTCATTCTCGCGGCGGCGGCATTTCACTGGTCGGGACATCAAGACGTTGCGGAAATCCAAGACGCCTACAAATTATTGCCCGGCGCGTTGGGCGTGACCGGCGCGAGTATTATTTTTGCACTCGCACTGCTCGCTTCGGGACAAAATTCGACGCTCACCGGCACGCTCGCCGGACAGATTGTGATGGAAGGATTCATCAACATCCGCTTGCGCCCGTGGCTGCGCCGTTTAATCACGCGCGCCATCGCCATCGTTCCCGCCGTCGGCGTCATCGGCTATTTTGGCGAAAGCAAAACCACGCAACTCCTCATCGCCAGCCAGGTTGTGTTGTCCATGCAGCTCGGATTTGCCATCTGGCCGCTGATGCGCTTCACCGGCGAAAAATCCAAGATGGGCGAATTTGTAAATCCGCTTTGGATCAAAATTCTCGGCTGGACGGTTGCCGCGATTATCATTGTCCTCAACGTGAAACTGCTTTTTGATATGTTCATGCCCGCGTCCGTTTTGAAAATTTTTTACGGTCATCTCGGTTTGACCGTGCCAACCCAATAAGGGATTTCCATGTATAAAAAAATTCTCATCGCGCTCGAAAACGGACCGGCGGACGCCACCATCATTCCGCACGTCGCCGAACTCGCCGGACATTTTGGATCCGAAATCTTGCTGCTGCACGTCGCCGACGGTTTTGCCGCGCGCTGCTTTGACCAATTAAAATTGGCCGAGTCCGAGGAAATCAAGGAAGACCGCATTTATCTGGAAAAAGTCGCCGGAAAATTGCGCGCAAAAAAACTTTCCGTCAGCACACTGCTCGCGATGGGTGACCCGCCCGCCGAGATTTTGAAAATCGCCGCCGAAGAAAAATGTGATTTAATCGCGATGACCAGCCACGGCCACCGTTTTTTTGGCGACCTCTTTCACGGCAGCACCATCACGCAAGTGCGCCATAACACGCACATTCCCCTGCTCGTCCTGCGCGCGAAAAAGATTTGAGAATTACTTCGTGACCGGGCGGCTCACGTTTTTCAAACGCTCGCGCACCATGTCCGCGCGAATCAAATCACGCTCCTCCGCTGAAAGTTTGTCAGAAAGCTGCTTCTGCAAATGCGCCGGCTGCGTCGTCAGAAAAAGCTCGTCCACCAGCGCGCGTTCCGTGCCGGGAAACGAACCCAGATCAATTCCCAACCGCAGCAGCGACAGCAGATTCATTGTCTCTTTCGACGAAATGCTGTGCGCGTTCGCCAGCACGCCATACGCGCGCCCGACGTGGTTGAACACCGTCTTCGGCTTTTTCTCCAGCAACGTCTGCCGCGCATTTTCCTCGTGCTCGATGATTTGCGACAACACTTTTTCCAGCCGCTCGACAATGGTGTTTTCGCTTTCGCCCAAAGTCATCTGGTTGGAAACTTGAAAAATATTTCCCAGCGCTTCCGTGCCTTCGCCATAAAGTCCGCGCACGGCCAAACCAAGTTTGTTCACCGACTGGATAATCGGATTTATTTGTTCCGCCAAAACCAAACCGGGCAAATGCAACATCGCGCTCACGCGAATGCCCGTGCCAAGATTCGTCGGGCACGCAGTCAGGTAGCCGAGTTCGTTGTCGAAGGCAAAATTTATTTTTTTTTCCAGCGCAGAATCCAGCCGGTCAATTGCGTTCCACGCCTCGCGGATTTGAAAACCCGGACGCAACGCCTGCATCCGCAGATGATCTTCCTCGTTGATCATCACGCAAAACGATTCTTCGCGGTTCAGCACGATGCCGCTGCCGACATTTTTCGCCGCGTGCTCGCGACTGATGAGATGTCGTTCAACGAGAATCTGCTTGTCCAGCGCGGTCAGATTATCCATCGCCTCCGCAAAAGAATCCGCCATTTCCGGCAACGCGCTTACTGCTGGCAAAACTGTTTCCAAAATTTTCACGCGCTCCGGCTTTTTCGCCCAGCCCGGAAAAGACGCTTCCCGCAAGTTGCGCGCGAGCCGGACGCGACTCGACATCACGATGCGGTCATTCGGCCCGTGCTGCTGCGCCGCTTGTGATGGCGAAATTAAAAATTGATGCAGGTCTTTCATTTTATTTTATGTAGGTGACGACGTGAGGAGTCTCTAACTTTTTTTATTTGAGACTCGTCACCTCGTCTCCTACGAGATTTTATCGCGTCTTGGCCGGAGCCGCGCCGCTCAAGATTTTAATTTCATCGCGCAAATGCGCCGCCGCCTCGAAATCTTCCGTCTCGACCGCCTTGTTCAATTTTTTCTGGAGCTGCTTGAGTTTGTCGCCCGTCTCGCGCGATTTACGCAATGCCTCCGGCGCTTTGCCGACGTGCCGCACGCCTTTGTGCATGGACTTGAGCAGGCCGCCCAAACCTTCCGCGAACGTCTGGTAACATTCCGGGCAACCGAGGCGACCGGACTTTTTGAAATCCGCCTGCGAAAATCCGCAGCGCGGACACTTCAATAATTCCGCGCCCGCCGCCGCCGGATCCAGTTCCTGCGACGCGCCGAGGCCGAGCATCAAGTCCGCCATCGCGAAGCTCGTCGGGTCAGTGATGCCCTTGGCCTTCGCGCAGTCCTCGCACAAATCCAGCTTCTGCATCTTCTCGCCCACGATCTGGGTCAGATGCACGGTGGCCGGTTTTTCTTTGCACACGCAGCATTGCATAAAATTTTTATTAAACCGTCACAGTGATGCGTGGAGTAAAAAAATTACGCACGTCATTCCGCTTCAAAACCAAAAACGACCAGCCTGCAAAAAACAAATAACTAAAAAGAAATAAAATAATTACCGCAAGCGATTCCAACTGATGTGGCCTTTGGTCGCGCATTAATGAAATTGGAAAGTGATACACCAATTCACAAGTGTGACAAAGCGCCCACGGAATGAAAACTAACGCAAAAATAAAGGCGATTCCTGCGACAAAAAGCGCATACCAGCGACAAATCCGCCAGCCTTTCAAAAGTCCAAAGCCAACCAAAAGGGTAATGAAATGGCTATCTGGAATTTGCGTGCCGTGTTCCTGAAACGAATTGCCAACCATGCCAGACAATCCAATTAAAAACCAAACAACACCAATAATTGTCAGCGAGGTTGGTCGTTTCATAATTGTTTCTGTAATTTTATTTTGCGTTGGCAATTCCCGTTATTTGTATAT
>DATCFH010000070.1:0-3930 GCA_036509625.1 Verrucomicrobiia bacterium | reverse complement strand
GCCACCAGCACGGCGCTGTTGCGGGAATCTGCCGAGGAAAATTTTGGTTCGAGCATCAGCAAAACGTGACAGCCATCGCCGCTGGTGATGCGGCCATCCACGATTTGCCCGTCGCCAAAACCGGTTTGCAACGGCAGAACTTTCGCCACCATCAACGCGGACATCCCAATCGGATCGGCGGCGACGACATCTTTCAACACCATGCCTTCCGGCCCGGATAGTTTCCGTCGCATTACCGTGAGATAATTACGAATCGCGGCGGGCTGAATTTTTTCGGCGAGAATTTTTGCGTCGCTTTCGGTGAATAAATCCGGCAGCGCGCCCGTCAGAAAATTAATAATTTTCTGCTGTCCGCCCATGTCAAAACGGTAGGTGATGCGCGCGGTGGCAAGGTTGGTTGCAAGGTTTGCATAAACTTCGTCAGCGGCGGCGGGCAACGAACCGGGATTGCCAGACGACACACCAACGTCAATGTAAACGCGGTCAATCTGCCGGAACTTGTGAATCGTGTAGCGATACTCGTCCACGATTTTGTCGCGTTGCGGCAACGTGGCGAGAATGTCCTCCTCCAGATCAACCCGTGACGAAATAAAAATTGCGGCGACGCCAATCAATAAGGTTGCCCCTAGCGCGAGCGGCCGGTGCGCCACGAGCCATAAGTGCAGTCGCGTATATAAATCGGGCTTCATTTTTTATGCACGAGCCGCGCCACGAGGTAAGTCAAAATGGTTCCCGCTGCGCCAACAAAAATTGCCAGTGCGAAGCTGCCGACGAACCATTGCCAGAAGTATTCGCGGACGTGCGCCCAAGTCATCAGGCGCGACGAAAATTCCAAAATCTCACCCGTAAACAGCCAGTGGCCCAGCAGCAGTGCGCTAAATAAAATGAACGGCATCAGCGGTGGAATGGAAATATTGCTCGCCAGCAGCGCGATGGTTTTATTCAGCCGCAGCCGATGCGCGACCGCTGCCGCTGCAATCATTTGAAAACCCCAGATGGGTGCGATGCCAAAAAAGAATCCCAATCCCACCGCGCCCGCCAGTTGCGCCGGTTCATGCGCGTGGTCGGTAAAAAATTCACTGATTGTTTTGCGCCACGATTTATGTTCGCCGAACGACCAAACCGTGCGGAGCGCGAGCGGCACGAACCACGATTGCAGCACCAGCCCGATGTTCATGATGGTGATGTGCGCGAGGTCTTTGACGGGACGGAAATGCGAGTTACGGATGCCGTCGGCGTAAGAACATTTCACCGGCACGGCGACGATGGGCGTGCCGACCCACGATGCCCGCACCATAAATTCCAATTCAAACGCATAACGACCTGACTTCGCTTTTATTTTTTCCGCCAACGCCAGCGGATAACAACGAAAGCCGCATTGCGTATCGCCGAGCCGCACACCGGTCTCCACGCGAAACCAAAAAGTCGAAACGGCGTTGGAACGGCGGCGATGCGTCGGACAACCGGCGGCAAAAAAATCGCGCACGCCGACGATAAGCGCATCCGGTAGCGCCTGCGCGGCGGCAAAAATCTTCGGCAAATTCTCGGCGAAATGCTGGCCGTCGGCGTCCATCGTAATCGCGTGTGTAAAACCCAGTTCGGCGGCGCGCTGAAATCCCACGCGCAACGCCGCGCCCTTGCCACCATTGGGTTTTAAGTGGAACAGAGTGCAACCCGGCAACTCCGGCAACGGCAAAGTTGAACCGTCATCCACGACCAAAACTGGAAAATGCGCTTGGGCCGAACGCGCAACGGCGGCCACGGTCGAGGCGTGATTGAAACACGGAATGAGGACGCAAACTTTCATCGCAAATCTACGAACGTTCTTCGCTTGCGCGCCGCCGGCGGCATTTGCAACGACTCAATTTCCGCGCGCGTGACGTGGCGGATTTGCGGCGCGATTTTTACCCGTCCTTGAAAAGCTTCGCGCAACGTCTCGACCGAGGCCGTTCCGTGAACCAGCACTTCCACTGAATCTGAAAGTTCACTTTCCTTTCGCGCGATGATTGCAAAACTTTCCACACCCGCCGTCTCTTCCAACACGGCTTGCAGCATCGCGGGAAACAGCGACGCGCCCTTGTATTTTAATTTCTGATTTTTTCGTCCTTGAATCGGGCCGAGCCGTGGCGTGGTGCGACCGCAAGCGCACGGTTCGCGAAAAATTGCGGCACAATCGCCGGTGCGAAAACGGATCAGCGGCATCGCTTCGACGCCAAAAGTTGTCGCCACCACTTCGCCGATTTCGCCATCGGCCACCGCATTGCCGGCGTCGTCAAGAATTTCGATGTGCAGTTGTTGGTCGTGCAAATGGCCGCCTTTGCCCGCATCACATTCGCACAATGAATTCGCCAGTTCTGTGACGCCGTAAGTGGAAAAAACTTTTGCGCCCCACGCATTTTCGATGGCGCGTCCCGATGCATTCAAGGCAAACGCGCGGTCGCGGATGGGTTCGCCGATGCAGATAATTTTTTTTACGGGCGAATTTTTCAGATCGAAAACGGTTTCGCGCGCCTTGTCGGCAATGTGCCGCAGAAACGACGGCACGGCGATGATGGCCGTGGGCTGCACACGCGTGATGGTTTCGAGAATGAGCGTGGCCGACGACGGCCCGGTGCGGACGCTGGCGCAACCGAGTTCGCGGAGGCCGCCGGTGTAAGCGAGTCCCGCGATAAAACAGCGGTCGAGCGCGACCGCGACCAGCACCGTGTCGCGCGCGGTCAAACCGGCGCACTCGAAGGAAATTTTTTCGTTCAGCGCGAGCCGTCGCGCATCTGCTTCGGTCAGCATCCACAGCAACGGCTGGCCGGTCGTGCCGCTCGTGGTGACGATTTCGACGACCCGTTCGCGCGGCACGCAGAGAAAATCCAAATTGCGCGCGGATAAGATATTTTTATCCACCGTCGGCATTTCGCCAAATACTGGCAAGGCGTTTACGTCGCGAAACTGTTCACGGTAAAATGGCGAGTTCGCTTTTGCATAGTGAAAGGTCTCGGTCCGAAGTTGTTCGACGGTGCGGGTCATTTTGCGTGGGCGGATTCTAGATAATTTGCCGCGAGATTGCCAGCCGCCGCACCCGTCGCGAGGCACGCGCCCATTACGCGCGCACTGGCGATGGCATCCGCATCGGCACTGATGGTTTTGCCAGCCATGAAAAGATTTTCAATTTTTGCCGCGCGCAGCGAGCGGGCGGGAATCTCGTAGTGCGTGCCAGCGGGCAAAAATTTATAGCGCGCCACGCCTCCGGCATTCCATTGTTCAATCGGCCAAGCACAACGCGCTGCCGCATCGGGAAATTTTCTGCCGGTCAAAACGTCGTCGCCGGTCAAAACATATTGACCGATGATCATGCGGCCTGCGCGTTGCGTCTCGGTATATTTTGTCAGCAGCGTGGAACAGTTTTCAAAGCCCGGAATGTTCGCGCGCAAGAACTGGATTACGTCGCACACCTGTTCCGCGCGGCCGGTGAATTTCACGGTCAGCGTATTGGGTTCGAGGCTGGCTTGAAAATTTAGCGGCGCGAATCCTGCGCGCGCGAGCGGGAGCAAAACGCGGGCGGCGTCGGCAGGTGAATCAAATCTGCGCGTAACATTTTGCAGCGGAAAAATCACGGCGGGCGCTTGCGTCGTTGCATCGGTCGCCAGACAATCCGCGCCAATCGCGCGCGCAATTTCCGCCGTGCCGCTGCAATCAATCACCGCGCCGACCGCAATTCCATTAAGGGAAATGATGTGGCCGTTTTCCACGACCACATTTTCCAGCGGCGCGTTCCAGCGCGTTTGCAATTTTGGTTCGGTGGCAAAAAAGTTTTCGGCGGCGGCACAAAATTTTTCCGGGCGATACGGCAATACCCAGACGCGACCCATTTTTATTTGACCAAGGCTGCACGGCAGCGCAGCCCTACCATTATTGGTGCGGCGGTGCTGCTGCACC
>DATCFH010000069.1:0-7509 GCA_036509625.1 Verrucomicrobiia bacterium | reverse complement strand
ATCCAAGTGAAGGCGTAGGCGAAAATGAAAACCGAATCTTTTTGGTGCAGCGAGTAGCAGAGCAGGGTGACCGAGCCGATGAGGCTCAACCACCAGAACGCCTGCGGAATCACGACTTGTTTCTTTTTTTCCGTGGCATACCACTGGACAAAAAAGCGCGAGAAGAAAATCGCGTTGCCGAGCCAGCCGACGACCTTCCACACGCTCCACGCAATGCCGAGAAATTTTCCGTCGTGCCAGATCAAATCCATGAATGATTGCATACCAGATTAAGCCGCAGCCGCCGCGTGCTGACAAATCATTTTCCCGCCTCGGTCTTGAGATAAATCGTCTGCGACGGAAAGGCGAACTCAATTTTTTCCGCGTCAAACCGCGACTTGATTTGCAAATTCAACGCCTGCATTTCTGCAAAGTGCTGTTTCGCATCCGTGCCGTTCCAGAAATGGACGACCAGAATGTTAAGCGACGAGTCGGCAAACTTATTGAAGCTAATAATGAGGTTCGAGGTCTTGGGGTTTGTGGCGAAAATTTCTTCAAGCAGCAAAGTCGCGCGCTTCACTTTTTCCGCCGGTGTGTCGTAAGTCAGGCCGATGTTCATTTCCGTTTTAATCGTCGGGCGGCGCGTGATATTGGTGATGATGGCATTGCCCATCAATTTATTTGGAATCGTCACATGATGGCCGTCCAGATTGCGGATATTGGTGCTGCGCAGACCAATGGTTTCAACCGTGCCTTCCACGCCTTCAACCCGGATGCGGTCACCGATGTGAAACGGCTTGTCCAAAAAGATCGCCACCGCGCCGAATAAATTTGCCACCGTGTCCTGCGCTGCGAGGCCGAGTGCGAGTCCACCGACGGACAAACCGGCGAGCAGCGTTTTGATGTTGATGCCGAGATTATCCGCTGTAAGCAAAACTGTGGCGATGACGATGACGACCTTGGCACTTTTGCCAGCGAGCGGAATCAGTTGTTCGGCAAATTGCTTGTCCTGCGGCGTCACGATTTTTTCGCGCCAGATGCCGAGCAACAAATCCACAAATTTCAAAACCACATAAGTCACCGAGCAGGCGACGACGACAAGCAGCGTATGAGAAAGAAAAGTTTGCGCCTTGTCCGGCCATTCAAAAATGTTCAGTCCGATGTTTAGAAAAACCACGAACGCCACGACTTTTACCGGCCCGCGCAGCAGTTCCAAAAGCAGGTCGTCGTATTTAGTTTGCGTCTTGGCCGTCAACTTTTTGAGCCAGACGACGACAAATAAATCCAGCAGCCATGCGACGCAAAACGCCAATAGAATATAGATGAACGAAGCGCAGTATTTCCACAGCGGCTGTTCCAAAAATGTTTGTTCGCGCAAAAAATCCACGCCATCCAGCCCGAAGGTCAGCGCGTGATGCGGCAGTTGCATTTTCAAAAAGCCCGGCGCGTTGGTGGTCGTGGCGGTGAGATTTGTCGTCGCGGACACATTGTTTGTTTCCTGCGCGCCCGCCCAGACCGACCAGAACGCGATGACAAAAAGCACGGCCAAGCCCAGCCGGTAGCACCATTCAAATCTCCATTTCATATCGGAAAATTATGCCGGAAAAATCCACGCGCTGACAAGCTCTGCCCAACTTCCATCTGCTATCTGCCATCTCCCAAATTCAGCCGCCCGCGACAATCTTGACGATTTCCAAACGGTCGCCCGCGCGGACTTGCCGTTGCGAAAATTCCGACGGCGCAACCGCTTCGCCATTGTGTTCCACCACGACGCTGCGCGGCCAAAGATTTTGCGCCACAAGAAATTTCTCCAATGAACATGGCAGTTCCGCCGCAACCGGATTTCCGTTGGCGATGACTGAATCCATTTTGCCAGTCACCGCGTTTTAGTAACGCGGCACGTTGCGGTCGATTTCATCCGACCAAGCGGTGATGCCGCCTTTGACGCTTTTGACGTATTTGAAACCTTGTTGACGCAGGAACGCCAGCGCCTTCATCGAGCGCACGCCAGCTTTGCAATGCAGATAGTATTGCGTGTTCGGGTCAAGTTCGGTGAAACGGCTTTGCAGTTCGCTTAACGGCAGCAGCGGCACGCCCGCAACTTTTGCGATTTCGTATTCGTCGGCTTCGCGCACGTCCACGACCTTGATGCCGAGCGACGGATTGTCCAAAGCCTTCTTCATGTCCTGCACGGTGACTTCGTCGGGGTTGCCGAGATTTTCCGGTTCCGGCACGATGCCGCAGAACGTTTCATAATCAGTCAATTCCTTGATCGTCGGATGGTCGCCGCAAATCGGGCACGCGGGATCGCGGCGCAATTTTAATTCGCGAAACTTCATGTCGAGCGCGTTGAACAACAGTAAACGACCGGTGAGCAACGTGCCTTTGCCGAGCGCGAGCTTCAAAATTTCATTCGCCTGAATGCAGCCGATGATGCCGGGCAACACACCGAGCACGCCGCCTTCCGCGCAACTCGGAACCATTCCGGGCGGCGGCGGTTCGGGATAAAGACAGCGATAACACGGTCCGCCGAGATGCGGCGCGAACACGCTGGCTTGACCTTCAAAACGGAAAATCGAGCCGTAAACATTAGGTTTCTTGAGCAGCACGCAGGCGTCGTTCGTGAGATAGCGCGTCGGAAAATTATCCGTGCCGTCCACGACGATGTCGTAAGGGCGGATGAGGTCGAGCGCGTTTTCGGATGAGATGCGCGTGTTGTGGATAACGACTTCGCAATGCGGATTGATGCCCGCGATGGTTTCCTTGGCCGACTCGGCTTTCGAGCGACCGACATCTGCATCCGTGTGCAAAATTTGGCGCTGTAAGTTGGAAAAATCCACCGTGTCGAAATCCACGATGCCGATTTTGCCGATGCCGGCGGCGGCGAGATACATGGCGATGGGCGAACCGAGGCCGCCCGCGCCGATGCACAGGACGCTCGCGGCTTTGATTTTCTTTTGGCCGGCCAGCCCGACTTCCGGCAAAATTAAGTGCCGGGAGTAACGACGGATTTCTTCATTGTTCAATTCCATAAATCGAGTTGAACAAAGTAGGGCAGATGCGGAATAAATCAAGTCGCGCAATTTGAAACAATGCAAATTGCCTGCGCGGAAATTTTCTGTTACTGAATTCGCGTGCCTGTTCCCAGCCTGTTGCTCCTCATTCCGGCTTACAACGAAGAAGCGCGCATCGAACCGGTGCTGCGCGAGTTCGCAGATTTTTTCGGGCGCAATTATTCCGGCCAGTTTCAACTGGTTGTTGTCCTCAACGGCTGTCGTGACAATACGATTGGCGTGGTGCAGCGCGTGGCGAAAGAATTTCCCTGTGTCAGTTGGCTGGATTTTCCGGCGGCCATCGGCAAGGGCGGCGCGCTCATCGAAGGTCTCAAGCTCGCGGGTCACGCGGATTTAATCGGCTATGTGGATGCGGACGGCGCGACGCCGGCGCACGCGTATCTGGATTTGGTGAATAAAATTGGTAGCGCGGATTGCGTCGTCGGTTCGCGCTGGTTGCCGGGCGCGGTGATTCATCAATCGCAGACGGGCAACCGTCAGTTCGCCAGCCGCGTGTTTCATTTCATCGTGCAGAGTTTATTTTGGATGAACATCCGCGATACGCAATGCGGCGCGAAAGTGATGAAGCGCGAAGTCGCGGAAAAAATCCATCCGACGTTGTGCATCGCGGACATGGCATTCGACATTAATCTGCTCTACTCAATGAAGCGGGCGGGTTTCAAAATTGTCGAAACGCCGACGGAATGGACGGACAAAGCGGGATCGAAAGTCGCACTGGCGCGTTCGTCGCTGACGATGTTTTTATCCGTGGTGCGAATCCGGCTGATTTATTCGCCGTTCTATAAGTTACTTCGCCCGCTGCGTCCGCTGGAAGGTTGGATTTACAAAAAGTTGCGCGCGCCGCAGCCGTTATCTGGGTCAAAGCTGGGAGATGGTAGATAGCAGATGGAAGTTGGGCGGAGAAATTTTTCCCCATCTGCCATCTCCCAACTCCTATCTCCCGGATTTTCCCCAGGTGAACCAAGCGCAGACGCCGAACAACAGGAGATTAAATGCGCCGAGCGTTTGAATCATCAAGCGTAATCCGGTTTGGGTGTCTGCCAAAGTTCTTGCGTGACCACCCACTATCGTCAACGCCACGCCATAGGCAATCGCCACCAGCACCAGCCACGGCACGGCGGAAAATTTTGAGCGCGCCATCAGGCTGTTGATGAGCACATACGAAAGCGTCAACGGCAACATGCACCACGCGAACCACGGCACGAGCGGCGAAGCGATCGCGATATAATCCGGCTTGTAAAAAGCCGCCCGCAATGGCAATGACGGAAAGAGTGTGCAGGCAATTGCCGCGCAGCCACCCGCCAGCAAGGTCGCACCCAAGGCCAGTTCCAGCGCGTGAGATTTTTCACCCGTCGCCTTGCTGCGCGCCAGTTTTGGAAACATCACCGCAGACAGCGGTTGCGTAAAAAAAACCAGCGCGCGGCCGATCATTCCCGCCGCCGCGTAAAATCCAGTTTGTTCGCGCGGAAAATAATGCTGCGTGAAAATCATGTCCGCGCTCAACATGAACGTCGCCGCGCCCAGTCCGAACGTCAGCGGCACGACGCGTCCCAGCCAGTTGCGCCACGCGACTCGCACCTTTGGAGTTTTCCAGACGTCACGCACCTGCCAGCCGCCGACCACCACCACTATCATCATTCCCAGAAAAACCGCGCTCATCGCGCTGGCCGCCCAGCCGTGAAATAAAAAAATCACGATGCAAATCAAACCCAGCCGTCCTACGCCGTTCAAAATATTAGTGTGACCGAGCCACGCAAAATTTTGCCGTCCCTGTAAAATTCCGTTCACCAGCGGCATCCACATCGAAGCCAGTCCCACCACGAGGGCGGCTGCGAGCGCTGCTGAATTTTCAATCTTCAAACCCGCCAGCGTCTGCCGCCAAAAAATTACCACGACCAGAAGCATCGCCAGCCAGATAAAAAAAATCGCCGTCCACACGGCGCGAAATTCGCTCGCCACCACGCGGTGCTGTTCGTCCGTGGTTGCCGCCGCCGCCTGTTGCGCGATGACCGGTTGCAGGCCGACCGCCGGAATCCCCATTAGCGCGACCACCTGCAACAGCGTCGTGAACACGCCATATTCGCCCGGTGGCACGCCGCGCGAAACGATCGGATGCACGGCAAACATCAGGCCGCCGCTCGCCACCGACGCGATCATCAGCCAGCCGCTCTGCTTGAAAAATGTGACGTAATGTTTTTCTTTGACGCCGGACATGGTTTCAGTTTTGGATGCGGACATGAGCATTTGGACAATACGAAAGTGAATCAGTTCAAGAAAGCGAATTCAAAAATCGCAGCAGCAGATTTTTCGCGTATTCGACTTCCGCCAGCGAAATCCATTCGTCCGCCGTGTGCGCCTGCGCGATGTCGCCCGGCCCGAAAACGACGCTCGGAATTCCGCCTGCCGACAGCACCGCCGCATCGCAAAAATAATCCACGCCGAGCGATTTGGTTTGATTGGCCGCGCGCAAAAAACTTTGGACAAGCGGCAGTTTGGAATCCGTTTCCAACGCCAGCGCGGGCGCAAGTTTCTCGCTGGAAATTTTGGCGGACAGCTTTTTCGCCTTTAATAACAAGGCAATTTCGCGACGGACGGAATTTTCCGTTTCGCCCGGCAACGTCCGTCGGTCAATCGAAATGACGCAACTGTCCGGCACGATGTTCGGCTGCGTGCCGCCGGAAATTTTCCCGACGTTCACCGTGCCTGCGCCGAGCAGTTTATGTTTTCGCCGTTTCAACTGCGCCGCGTAATCCGTTTCCAAAATGTCCACGATGCGCGCCATTTCATGAATTGCATTTTTGCCAAGATGCGGCGTCGCGCCGTGCGCCGCGCGCCCGCGCGTGGCGAGTTCCAGCCACAAACTACCTTTGTGCGCGGTGACAACTTGAAGTTTTGTCGGCTCGCCGACGATGGCCAAATTTGCTTTGAACTTATTTTTGACGAGCGCGCGTGAACCGGCTTGTGCGTGTTCTTCGTCAATCAATCCGACGAAGACAATTTCCGTTTCCAGCGGACGCGATTTGGCATGGGCGAGTTCGCAAAGTGCGGCGAGCATCGCGGCGACGGAACCTTTCGTATCGCACGCGCCGCGCCCGTGCAACCGACCATTTTTGCGCTGCGGAATAAATTGCGTTCCGTCCGCGCCGACGGTGTCCAGATGCGGCGCGAGCAAGATGGTTCGCTTGATTTTACCGCGTGGCAACAAGCGCGCGATGACGTTGGCGCGTCTGGGTAAGACATTTTGAAATTCAACTTCCAATCCGGCGCGCGCGGCGGTGGCGGCGAGAAAATCAGCGACATTTTTTTCACCCGCATGGGGATGGCGCGGCGGTAAAAAGGCGGGATTGACGCTCGGCAAAGCGATGAGTTCGGCCAGCAATTTTTCCGTGCGCGTCACGGCGGGAGAATGTCACAGCCGCCGCGCAGACGAAAGGGAATTACACCGGCCCGCAGAAAAAATGGTGGTAGGTAATGGATTCGAACCATTGAAGGCGTAAGCCGACAGATTTACAGTCTGCACCCTTTAGCCACTTGGATAACCTACCACGATTGGGACGACTATTAAGCCATGCCGTTGCGCGTTTGTCAATCCGCTGGCTTTCAAAAAAGCAGGTGTCGCGCGCCGGACGCGAAGTTGGCAAAGGTGAAAAAACTTAATTCCTTTGCCGCCCTCATGTTCTGCGCGCGACATTTCCCCTTTGAAATTGTGCGGCAGATGAATTTGTTTTAGGCTGGCCAGATGTTCGATTCGTTAAGCACCAAGCTCCAGAACGCCTTTAAGAACTTGCGCGGCCTCGGCAAAATTTCCGAAGCCAACGTCGGCGACGCCTTGCGCGAAGTGCGGATGGCGCTGCTCGAAGCCGATGTGAATTTCAAAGTCGCGCGCGATTTTATCGAACGTGTCAAAGTGAAATCGCTTGGCGCGGAAGTCATCACGAGCGTTCAGCCGGGTCAGCAAATCATCAAATTTGTCAGCGATGAACTGACGGAATTGCTCGGTTCGCAAAACGCGGCGCTCAATCTTTCCGGCAATCCGACTTGCCTGATGATGGTCGGTTTGCATGGCGTGGGTAAAACCACTTCCAGCGGCAAACTCGCGCGGCTGTTGCAAAAACAAGGTCGCCAGCCGTTGCTCGTCGCGGCGGACGTTTATCGTCCGGCGGCGATGGATCAATTGGAAACACTCGGCAAACAAATCGAGATTCCGGTTTTCCTGAAACGCGGCGAGACGGACGTTTTGAAAATCGCGCGTGAAGCGTTGGATTTTGCCAGAGCTAACAGCCGGAACATTCTGATTTTCGACACCGCCGGCCGTTTGCAGATTGACGAGCCGCTCGTGCAGGAACTCGTGCGCCTGCGCGACCTCGTGAAGGCGTCGGAAATTTTGCTCGTGCTCGACGCCGCCACCGGCCAGGAAGCCGTCAACGTCGCCACGCATTTTGATTCGGCGTTGCAA
>DATCFH010000068.1:0-2619 GCA_036509625.1 Verrucomicrobiia bacterium | reverse complement strand
AGGGTGCCTTTTTTATTTCCCTGCCGACCAAACCGTCAGGTCAAACTTCCGATCCGCCGTAGGCGCAAGGTCGGCTCCCCAAGTTTTTTTGATTCCGCCAGATCCACCTCAAATTCCGCCACCCAGTCGTTGTCTCCCGTGGGAGACACCAGCATCTGTTGCACGCGCCACGATTTTTTATCTTCGGCGGGCGTGACGTAAGTGTGCCGCACGTTGCGCGCATTGGGATCCAGGCACAGCCGCTCGTGGCCGGCTTCGTAGTCCTCCATGATTTTATCCAGACGCTCCGGCGTCCACGCTGCACCATCCTGATCAGGCGGTGAATGTAAATTTGAAATCGCCGTCTCGTAATCCGCCACTACAAGTCCGCGCAGAAAAATAAAAATCTTATTTCTGATTGCCGCAGTGAATGCTTTCGTGTCCCGCGTGATGTCAGCCGCAGCTTCCTCCGCACCCGGCGGACGCACCTCTTTGGTTTCTGTGCGCTGATAATTCGGATCGCGCATTTTCTCCCACTCATCGAGCAGGCTGGAATCTACCTGTTTGATCATCGTGCCCAGATACAATTCCATTTCGTGCACCTGTTCGTTCTTGGCCGTGTCGGGAACGGTCTGCGCGAGCACTTTGAAAACGCTGTTCAGGTGGCGCAGCAAAACGCCCTCGGCGCGCTGCAATTCATACAGCTTGATGTAATCCGCGAAGGAACGAAATTCCTCGAACATCTCCCGCACGATGGATTTCGGCCGGATATTTTCCTGGCCCACCCACGGATGCCGCGTCGCAAATTCGTTGAACGTGGAATAAATGAATTCGCGGTTCGGCTTCGGATGCTCGCACTTCTCCAGTTCCTCCATACGCCGGTCGTATTCGATGCCCTCCATTTTCATCTCCGCCATTTTCTGATCCTTCACCTTGTCGAGCTGTTTGCGGAGAATGATGGCAGGATCTTCGAGAATGGATTCGACGAGTGTGAGCAGCACAAGCGCAAAATCAGGAGCCTGCGGATCGAGCAACGGAATCGTCTCCAGCAAGTAGAGCGACAGCGTTTGATCCATCGCGAAGTCGTCTTGCAACTCAACGTTCACTCGGAGATACGAACCGTCCGCCGCCTTGGGAATGATTTCCACGATTTTCCGTTCCACCAGCGACCGGAACAACTGCCACGCGCGTTGCGTGTGCGATTTTTTCTGCTTCGGCGTTTCGTGCGAATCGCGAATCAAATGCTGCATCGCTTTGCAGACATCGCCTTGCCGGCTCAAAACATTTAGCAACATCGCGTGCGTGACCTGGAAGCGAGAGGTCAGTTTTTCGGGCGCGGCGGCGATCAAGCGGATGTAAGTATTTTTATCCCAGTTGACGAAATTCTTTTCCGGCGGCTGACGCTTCACCGTTTTCTTGCCATCACGCGCGGACTTTTCCGCGAGCTTCAGGTTTTCGATCACGTACTCCGGCGCCTGCGCGACGACCCAGCCTTTGTCGTCAAATCCTTTGCGTCCGGCGCGCCCGCCGATCTGATGAAAATCCCGTGCGCTCAAGATGCCGGTCTTTTGTCCGTCGAATTTGCAGAGCCGCGTGAACAATACTGTGCGGATTGGCACGTTGATACCGACGCCCAGCGTGTCAGTGCCGCAGATGACTTTGAGCAAACCGCGTTGCGCGAGCTGCTCAACGAGGATTCGATATTTCGGCAGCAAGCCCGCGTGATGCAGCGCGATGCCGTGGCGCAACCACTTCTTGATTTCCGGCCCGTAAGGACTCGTGAATTTGAAACCTTCGATCGCATTGGCGATGGCGGCTTTTTCATCGCGCGAGCAAACATTGATGCTCGTGAAATCCTGCGCACTTTCGGCGGCTTCCAGTTGCGTGAAGTGAACGACGTAAACCGGCGCGCGTCCGCTGGCGATGAGGCTTTCCAACGTTTTCGCCAGCGGCAATTCTGAATACTCATGCGCCAACGGAACCGGGCGGTCGGTTGAAGAAACTGTGACGGTTGGCCGTCCGGTGAGCCGCGTCAGTTCCGTTTCAAAAAATGCGGTGTCGCCGAGCGTCGCGGACATCAGGAGAAAACGCGTTTGCGGCAGTGTCAGCAACGGAACCTGCCACGCCACGCCGCGTTCGCGGTCGGCGTAATAATGAAATTCGTCCATCACCACGTCGCGCACATCCGCCGCCGCGCCTTCGCGCAACGCGATGTTCGCCAAAATTTCTGCCGTGCAACAAAGAATGGGCGCATCGCGATTGACCGAGGCATCGCCGGTGCATAAGCCGACATTGTCCGGCCCGAACTCGCGGCACAGCGCCATGAATTTTTCATTCACCAGCGCCTTGATCGGGCAGGTGTAAATTGAACGCTGGCCTTTGGCGATGGCCTGAAAATGCAGCGCGGTCGCCACGAGCGATTTTCCCGAACCCGTCGGCGTGTTGAGAATGACGTTCTTCTCGTCGAACAATTCCAGAACCGCCGATTCCTGCGCCGGATAAAGCTGAAGTTTTCGTCCTTCGACAAATTCAAGAAAGCGTCCCAGCAAAATATCGTTGCCGAATTGCCCGTCGCGCGGAATCAGATCGTAAAGTGTTGCTGCCACAGAATGCGAACTCTATTGATTATCGGCGCGACTG
>DATCFH010000067.1:0-2590 GCA_036509625.1 Verrucomicrobiia bacterium | reverse complement strand
GGTTCCAACGGCAAAACGACGGTGAAGGAACTGGTCGCATCCGTGCTGCGCCAGAAATTTGCGACGCTGTGGAGTGAGGCGAGTTTTAACAATGACATCGGCGTGCCGGCGACGTTGCTGCGATTGAATAAAACGCATCAGGCGGCGGTTTTGGAAGCGGGCACAAATCATCCGGGCGAGCTTGCGCCGCTGGTGAAAATGATCGCGCCGAAATTTGGCGTCATCACGAATATCGGGCGCGAACATCTGGAATTTTTTGGCGATGTGGCGGGCGTGGCGCAGGAAGAAGGTTCGCTCGCGGAACTGCTGCCAGCGGATGGAAAATTATTTTTGAACGGCGATAACGAATGGTCGGAAAAAATCGCGGCGCGGACGAAGGCAAAAGTCGTCAGTGTCGGCATCGGCGAAAAGAATGATTGGTGCGCGAAGAAAATTCGGCTCGATAAAAGTGGCGTGACCTTTCAGGTCGTCGCGGCGAAAACAGAATTTTGCGGCGAGTATCGCATCAATTTGCTCGGGCGGCATCAGGTGACGAATGCGCTGTTTGCCATCGCGCTCGGCGCGGAGCTGGGATTGGATCGCGCGGAAATTCAGGATGGACTGGTTGCGTGTCCGCCGCCGAAAATGCGTTTGAATTTTTGGGAAGCGAACGGCGTGCGCGTGCTGGATGACAGTTACAACGCCAATGCGGATTCGACGATTGCGGCCTTGGAAACATTGTGCGGATTGCCGTTGCAAGGCCGGCGCGTGGCGGTGCTGGGCGACATGGCGGAACTCGGCGCGCACAGCGCGGCGGCGCACGCGGAGGTCGGCCGGCGCGCGGCGGAGTTGAAGCTCGGCCAGTTGTTCGCCATCGGCCAAATGGCGGCGGTGACGGGCAAGGCGGCGCGCGACGCGGGGCTGATGCGCGTGTTTGAATTTGCGGAGGTCGAGGCGGCGCTGAATGTGGTGAAAGGTTTTTTGAAGCCGGGCGACGTGGTGTTGTTGAAGGCGTCGCGCGTGTCGCGGCTGGAGCGGATTGCGGAAATGTTGAAGGCGGAAAAATGAAATAAACAACAATATGAAATTCTTAACTGCCTTGTCCGTTGCAATGCTTATCGTAAGCGTTGCGCGCGGTGACTTAATTAACCAAGTCGGCACGAATACTTATTCGTGGCAGGTTGCCAAAGCTGACTTTGATGTTTTTTACAAGACTGCGGCGCAAATAAAAATAGTGCCGACTAAATTTAATAAAGACGGTGGTATTGCATGTGATGAAAGAGTCGGAGCGATTGGGATTGCTCAACCTCTGAAAGAAATTATCCAGACTGCCTATGGAAAGGACAAATTTCGGACGATGGTTTCAACAGAACTTCCGACGACAAAATATGATTTTTTTGCCAAGCTGCCCGGCAAAAATCAAGTCGAGCCCACGCGTTGGAATGAAGCATTTCAAGAGGAAATTAAAAATCAGTTTGGTCTGGTTGGAGAACTTGAACTCAAGGTGACACCCGTTTTGGTTCTAAAATTAAAACCCGAAAGCACTCACAAGTTTGAGCAGAGTAATACGATGAAAAATGGAATTGCCACGACTCAACAATCCGGCCAATTCTCCTGCTTTGAGCAACCTATTTCCACCTTGGACAGTTATTTAGAACAATACTTTAAGACGCCAATCGTTGACCAAACAGGACTAACAAACAATTATGATTATGCAGTTACTTGGGACGAACCGACTCCAGACAAACAAAATCCAGCAGGATTAAAACAGGCGCTTTTGGATCAACTGGGACTTGAACTTGTTTCAACAAACCAACCAATCGAAATGCTTGTGATTAAAAAGTCGCCTTAACTGGCATTTGAATTTTGAAAAATTAAAATGCTTTATCTTTTGAGCCAACAGATTTTGGACTGGGCGCACGGCTCCGAATGGGAGTCGCGGCTGGCGTTTTTGCGCCTGTTCAAATACATCACGGTGCGCAGCGCGGGCGCGGCGGTCACGTCGCTGCTGTTGTGTTGGTGGCTCGGTCCCAAAATTATCCGCTGGCTGAAGGATTTGAAATTCGGCCAGGAATACGTGGACAAGGCGGAGGAATCCGGCGTGCGTCATGTCGTGGACAAACGCGGCACGCCGACGATGGGCGGAATTTTAATCGTCCTCTCGCTCGTGATTTCGACGATGTTGTGGGCGCAATGGAACGCGCAGGTGGAACTCACGATGCTGTCGGTTTTGGTGCTGGCGGGCTTGGGTTTTTACGATGACTACGCAAAAATTTTGAAGCAGAGCGGCGGCGGCACGCCGCCGCGCGTGAAGTTGATCACGCAATTTGCACTGGCAATTTTTGTCGGAATTTATTTGTGGAATTTGCCCGCGACGAGCGAGTTGCATTTGCTCGGTGTGAAAAGCGTTTGGCACAGCAATCTGGTTTCCAGTTTGATGCTACCGTTTTACAAATACCCGATTCACGTTGGAGCAATCGTCGGCGTGATCATCGTGGCGCTAGCGATTGTCGGCAGCTCGAACGCGGTGAATCTGACGGACGGCCTCGACGGTCTCGCGACCGGTTGCACGTTGATCGTGGGATTTGTTTTTTTATTTTTCACTTACCTC
>DATCFH010000066.1:0-14157 GCA_036509625.1 Verrucomicrobiia bacterium | reverse complement strand
CCTCGGCGGCCTCGTGACCAGCCATGAAGCCGGAATGTCCGTGCCCGACTGGCCGACGAGTTACGGCTACAATATGTTCGCGCTGCCGATAAAATTCTGGACCGGCGGCGCATTTTTTGAGCACACGCACCGGCTGCTCGCCTCCGTCGTCGGCTTTTTGACAACGATTCTGGCCGTCTGGCTCTGGCTGAAAGATTCGCGCAAATGGATAGTCTGGCTTGGCGTGGCTGCGTTTCTGCTCGTCATCGCGCAGGGAATCCTCGGCGGCATGCGCGTGAAATTGCAAATGGCCAGCCTCGGAATTTTCCACGGCGCGGTCGCGCAAACTTTTCTCGTGCTCGTCTGTGCCATCGCGCTTTTCACGAGTCGCTGGTGGCAAAATTCGGAAACGCAAAAACAAATTTCCGTTCCGCGCGGACTGCGGAAACATATTTTTTACGTCACCATTTTAATTTTCATTCAACTGCTCATCGCGGCGACGATGCGGCATCAGCACGCGGGACTGGCGATTTCTGATTTCCCGCTCGCGCACGGAAAAATCTGGCCGGACGCCAGCGCCGACGCCATCGCGCGCTACAACGCCGAGCGCATCGAAACCTACAACGTCAAACCCATCACTGCGTTTCAAGTGGAGCTGCAAATGGTTCATCGCCTCGTTGCTTACACAATTTTTCTAGGCATCGCCGCCGCCGCATTTTTGGCGCGCAAAAAACTGGGCGGACGCGATGCGCTGACGAAGTTCGCATTTTTCTGGCTCGGCCTGCTCACGCTGCAAATCATTTTGGGCGCGGCAACAATTTGGACAAACAAGGCCGCCGACATTGCGACGCTGCACGTCATGGTCGGCGCGCTGGCATTGTTGGTTGGCGCATTGTGGTGGCTCGTGGCCGAACGTCGCACGCGGCTGGCAGTATAATTTTTCCCCGTTCAATTTAGCCAATGCCCAACCTAATTTCATGCCAAACAACATTGACAGATTTTGCTGGCGCATGACAAAATAGGGAGAATTAGGCGAGGTTTTCACCAAGTCCTTTTACCAGAATAATGAAATCATCGGCGGAAGCATTGAGTGCAACGGCGGCTTTGGAAAAAAGCTGGGCGGCAGTCTTGGCTGACCTCGTCAAGGCGCGTTTGACCGCGCTCGTGCTGCTCACGACGTTCGTCGGTTTTTATTTGGGCGAAGTCGGCAACGTGAATTATCTGCTGATGTTTCACGCGTTGTTCGGCACGGCGCTGGTCGCGTCCGGCGCGGCGGCGTTGAACCAGTTTCTCGAACGCGAATACGACGCAAAAATGCGCCGCACCGCGAGCCGTCCGTTGCCCAGCGGACGGATGCAACCGGCAACCGTTGCGATTTTTGGCGGCGCGTGTTCCGTCATCGGCCTGACCTATCTCGCGGTGCTGGTGAATCCGCTGACGAGCGTCATCGGCGCGGTCACGAGCATCAGTTACCTGTTTATTTACACGCCGCTCAAGCGCGTGACTTGGCTGAATACTTTGGTCGGCGCGATTCCCGGTGCGCTGCCGCCGCTGATGGGTTGGACCGCTGCGCGCAATGAATTGAGCGGCGAAGGTTGGGCGCTGTTTGCGATTCTTGCATTTTGGCAAATCCCGCATTTCATGGCCATCGCGTGGCTGTATCGCGATGAATACGCCAAAGCTGGTTTTATCATGTTGCCCAATGTTGACGCGACCGGTAGCCGCACCGCGCAACAATCCGTGAGTAACACGATTGCACTTTTGTTCGCGAGTCTTTGTCCTTTTGCATTTGGTTTGAACGGAAAAATCTATCTCGTCGCCGCGCTGATTTTGGGCGCCGGTTATTTTTGGTGCGCCGTCCGGTTCGCGCAACAACTGACCATGCCGCGCGCCAAGCAGTTGTTTTTCGCCTCGATCATTTATCTGCCGTTGCTGCTGGCGGCAATGTGCGGTGACAAGTTGAAATAAAATTTTATGGAAACGACCGTCCAACAATTTCCGCCATTCCGCGAACCGCAGCCGCACCACGCGCACGGCGACCATCACGAGCCGAATTTCTGTAGCAAATATATTTTCTCCACCGACCACAAAACCATCGGCATCCAATACGGATTCACGTCGCTTTGCTTTTTGTTGTTCGGATTTTTCCTGATGCTGCTCATGCGCTGGCAGATTGCGCATCCGGGCGTGCCAGTGCCGCTCCTTGGACCGCTGTTGGAAAAAGTTTTGGGCCAGCCGGCGGCGGGCGGCATTATTTCGCCGGAACTTTATAATTCCTTTGGCGCGATGCACGGGACGATCATGGTATTCCTTGGCGTTGTGCCGCTGGCGTTCGCCGCGTTCGGCAATTACGTCGTGCCGCTGATGATTGGTGCGCCGGATATGTGTTTTCCGCGCGTCAACATGGCGAGCTTTCATGCCTATTTTCTCGGCGGCGTCGTGATGGTGGTGAGTTTTTTCATTCCCGGCGGCGCAGCGCAGGCCGGTTGGACTTCCTATTCGCCGCTCGCGACCACGATTCCGACCAACGGTCAGGCCTTCTGGCTTTTTGGCATGGTGCTGCTCATCACTTCATCGCTGCTTGGGGCGGTAAATTTTATTGCCACCATCATTCAACTGCGCGCGCCCGGCATGACGTGGATGCGCCTGCCGTGGTTCGTGTGGGCGCAATTCGTGACCGCTTTTATTTTGCTGCTCGCGTTTCCGCCGCTCGAAGCCGCCGGTGTTTTGCAACTCATGGACAACCTTGCGGGAACAAGTTTCTTCCTGCCGACCGGCCTCGCCGTCGGTGGGCAATTGGTTGACCGTAGCGGTGGCGGCAGTCCGCTTTTGTGGCAACACTTGTTCTGGTTCCTCGGCCATCCTGAAGTTTACGTTTTGATTTTGCCGGCGATGGGCATTGTCGTTGAAGTCATCGCCAACAACACGCGCAAACCGATTTGGGGCTACAAATCGCTCGTGTATTCCGTGCTCGGCGTCGGCTTCCTGTCGTTCATCGTTTGGGCGCACCATATGTATCTCACCGGCATGGGCCAAAAAATTGCGACGTTCTTCCAAGCGACGACGATGATTATTTCCATTCCGTCCGTGATCATTTTGACGTGTATGTTCCTGTCACTTTGGGGCGGCTCAATTCGCATCAACACGCCGATGCTTTTTGCGCTCGGCTTTTTGCCAATGTTCGGCATTGGCGGTTTGACTGGTCTGCCACTCGGCCTCGCCGCGTGCGATTTGTTGCTGCACGACACCTATTACATCATCGCGCACTTCCATTACGTCGTCGCGCCCGGAACGATTTTTGCACTCTTCGCCGGCGTCTATTTCTGGTTTCCAAAAATGACCGGGCGCAAGATGAATGAGTTCTGGGGGCGCGTGCATTTCTGGTGTTCGCTCGCGTTCATGAACATCGTTTTCATGCCCATGTTTTTGCAGGGCATCAAAGGCATGTTGCGCCGTATGAGCAACGGCGGCGAACTCTACTCGGTGGCCAAAGTGCCCGGTGTCATTGACGCATTGCCCGGCAACATCATCCAGTTGAACGGCGTGATTCTCTGGGCGGCGGTCTGTCTCGGCATCGCGCAAATTCCGTTTATCATCAATCTGTTTTGGAGCATCAACCACGGTGAAAAAGTTGGCACAAATCCGTGGCACGCCACCACGCTTGACTGGCAGACGCCCACGCCGCCGCCGCACGGAAATTTCACAGAGGAACAAGTTGTTGACCGCGGCCCTTACGAATACAGCGTGCCCGGCGCGGCGGAAGATTTCACGCCGCAGGGCGGCCCGGCCAAAAATCCAACCGCGCCCGCGCACCACTAAATTTTTTCCATGGAAATTCCTTACACAGTTCAAAACCGTCCCGACACCGGCCTTTACAACGCCAAGCTCGGCATCTGGCTGTTTCTCGCGTCCGAAGTCATGCTGTTCGGCGGACTTTTTTCCGCCTACGTTTTGCTACGCGTCGGCGCGGAACCCGGCATGTGGCCGCACGGCTGGCTCAACGTCACGCTCGGCACCATCAACACATTGCTGCTCGCGCTCTCGGCCATCACCACATTGCTCGCTTGGGCCGCGTGCAAAGTGCGCGACTTCACCAAGTTCAAAATTTTCCACGCCTGCACCATTTTGCTGGCGCTGACATTTTTGGGAATCAAATCCTACGAGTATCACGACAAATTGATTCACTACGAAATCAAGTTGAACAACGGCACATTTGCCGACGGCCATCTCGTTGAAAAATCGAAGGACTTCGACCTCGCAAAAAAAACCGGCACGGTCACGTTGCACGGCCGCATCGTCACGGACGAAAAAGACCTGATGGATTTACGCAGTCCCGAAGCCAAGGCGGCCAAGCTCGGTGAAGTCACCGTTGCCGCGACCGACATCAAGAGCATGGGCAATTACGGCCCGCGCCACAACACCTTCACCGCGATTTATTTTACGCTCACCGGCCTGCACGCGCTGCATATTTTAGGCGGCACAATCGTCATTTTTTATATGTGGGCGTTTGGCGGCTCGATGTGGAAGACCGATCCCGAACGCTTCACCAACCGCATCGAAGTCTCCGGCCTGTTCTGGCATTTCGTGGATCTGGTCTGGATTTTCCTTTTCCCCGTGCTTTATTTAACTTGAAATTTTTATGAGCGAATCTGAAAAACCGGTTTCACTGCAAAGTTACTTTCGCCTCTGCGGCGTGGTGTTTTTTGTTGTTCTCTGCACCACGTCGGCGATGATCGCCACGTCGTTCGCGCACATTGGCGACGGCTGGACGTTGAAAGTTGCCCTCATCCTCGCCATCGCCGTGGTGAACGCCTTTCTCGTCGCCGGCTTTCTCATGCACTTGCTGTCCGAAAAAAAACTCATTTTCACCGTGCTGATTTTCACCGTCTTTTTTTTCGCAGGTCTGATGGGTTTGACCATGTGGGCGATGAGTGATTTCCCGACCGGAACCGCTATTCATTAAAATGTCGCTGAAAGCCTTCCATCTGATTTTTGTAACGCTGCTGACCGCGCTGTCGTTCGGTTGCGCCGCATGGGCGTTTGAATCCGACAGCGTGTTCTGGGGCGTGACGGCGATTATCGCCGGCATTTTCGTGATTGTTTACGGCATTTATTTTTTGAAGAAACTGAAAAAGATCAGCTATCTGTGAAGTCGTTCTGCAAAATTTTATTTTTTGCCAGCGCCGCGTTTGCGCCTGCGAAAGTTTTTGCCTGCGCCGCGTGCGGCAGTGGCAGCACCCAGATGATTGACTCGCCGATGATTGACGGCATGAATCTCGGCATCCTCACGCTGTTCGGCGTGCTTGGCATTGTGCTGTCCACCGCCTTGACCCTGTTGATTTACTTTATCCGCAAAAGCGAGGCGGTTGAGGCCGCCAGAAAACAAACAGCCGAAACATAAACGAGTTTTTAGTTTTTAATTTTAAGTTGGAAGCAACTACGCGACCCAACTCAACTAAAAACTTAAAACCAAAAAATTTACAACATGAAAGACTGGTTTGCCCATAACGTCCTTGGATTGCCCGAACTCGCCTCGTCCACCGGCCAGGCCGTTGACGATCTCATCGTTTACACGCACTGGCTGATGCTCGTGCTGTTCATCGGCTGGATTACGTATTTCGGCTATGTGCTGTTTCGCTTCAACAATTCGCGCAATAAAAAAGCCGACTACGAAGGTTCCAAAAGCAAAATTCCCACTTACGTTGAATACGCCATCGTTGGCATCGAAGCCGTGCTGCTGCTCGGCCTCGCCATTCCGTTATGGGGGAAAAACGTCAGCCATTTTCCCACGCCCGCAGAATCCACCGTCGTCCAGATTGTCGCGCAGCAATTTGCGTGGAACGCGCGCTATCCCGGCCCGGACGGAAAATTTGGCCATCAGGACATGAAACTCGTCGCCGAGAACAACGTCTTCGGCATTGATCCCACCGACCCCGCCGGCCAAGACGACATTCAAATCCTCAATGAAATCCATGTGCCGGTGAACAAGCCCGTGCTGATTTATTTGAGTTCCAAGGACGTGATTCATTCGCTCAAACTCGTCGCCATGCGCGTCACGCAAGACGCGATTCCCGGTTTGCGGATTCCGCTGACGTTCACGCCGACAAAAATTGGTCGCTACCAGATTGAATGTGCCCAGCTCTGCGGCGCCGGTCACGCCGCGATGGCCGGCGGCTTTCTCGTCGTGCAAAGCCCGGAAGATTATGCCGCGTGGTTGAAATCCAAATCCGGCTCCGCCACCCCTGCGAGCTTTGAATAACTCCGTTGCGCCATGACGGAAAAAATTTCACGACCGCCGCGCACCGTCTGGGTGGGCTTTGGCTTTGTCACCGGCCTGATCGGGCTTGCCTTGCTGGTTTCATTTTTTCAAATCAATCGGAGCCGCCAGTTGCCGCAACTTCCGGTTATCAGTTCCGTTGCCGACTTCACTTTGACCAATCAGGACGGCCAGATTACGACGCTCGCCGATTTTACAAATCACGTCTGGGTCGCCGACATTATTTTCACGCGCTGCGCCGGCCCGTGTCCGCGCATGACTGGCCAGATGAAATTGCTGCAAAACTTTCTGCCGTCCGACAGCACCGCCAAACTCGTCACGCTCACGACCGATCCGGAAAACGATTCGCCCGCCGTGCTGAAAAAATACGGTCAACGAATTGACGCCGATTTCAACCGCTGGACATTTCTCACCGGCACGAAAAACGAAATCGCCGCGCTCGCCAGCGGCAGTTTGAAATTGAGTGCCGTGCCCATAAAACTCGAAGATCAAAAAAGCATCGCCGACCTGTTCATCCACACTACGATTTTTGTCATCGTGGACAAACACGCGCGCCTGCGCGGGTTTTTCGAGACCGGCGGCGACGGCGTAGATTGGACGAACTCCGTTCAGCCGCGTATTCTTGCGTCCGTCCACCTGCTGGAAAACGAGCCGTGAGCATTCACGATCTGCCAATCGTCAACGCGACGCTCAACGGCTTGAGCGCAATTTTCCTTTCGTTCGGATTTTACTTCATCAAGCGCGGTCATAAAATCGCCCACCGCAACTGCATGATTTCTGCGTTCGGCACGTCGGTAATTTTTCTCGGCTGCTACCTGACCTATCACATCTGGCTCGCCGTCGTGCTGCACCAAGGCCCGACGCATTTTCTTAATCCCGCGTGGTTCCGCCCAGTTTACCTGACGATTCTGCTTACGCACACAATTTTGGCCATCGTCATCGTGCCGCTGATTCTGATGACACTGAACCGCGCGCGGAAACAAAACTTTGAAGCGCACAAAAAAATCGCGCGCTGGACGTGGCCGTTGTGGATGTATGTTTCCGTCACCGGCGTGGTGATTTACTGGCTGCTCTACATTAAGTTTCCGCAAAAATAGTTTTGCCGCCGTTGCAGTCCAGGCTTAACTTGCCGCTGTGAGTTACGAAGCTGAACCAATGCAGCAGCCCATCCGCAAAGCTGTGGGGCGTCCAGCCACGCCCAGCGAACGGCTCTGGCGGGTGGAGCAGATGAAAGCCTTCGTCCAAAAATTTGCCCATGAATCCCTCGCAAGAACCGAACCGGACGCCTTCCGAATTCGAAAAGTTGTTGGCCGGCCTGGCACGCCAAAAAATTGATTTTGCCGTGGTCGGCGGGCTGGCCGTCATTCTGAATGGCTATCCGCGCCTGACTTTGGACGCGGATATTCTCGTGCATGGCTCGCCGGAAAACCTCGGCAAACTTCTGGAGATCTTAAAAAAATGGGGTGACGGTTACGCCGGTGAATTGAGCCTCGCGGATTTTACCGCCGGCGACGGCGCAGTTCGCGTCACGGAATTTTTCGACCTCGATATTTTTGTCCACTTGGGCGGTAAAACATTAGATGACTTTCGCCGCAACCTCCGTTTCTTTGAAAGCGATGAAGTCCGCATTGCCTATCTGTCGCCCGCCGATTTAATCTTTCTCAAGCAAGGTTCATGGCGAGAAAAGGATCAGCTCGACGTGGCCGCGATGAAGGAAATTCTCGCCCGCGAAGCAAAATAGAAAATGAATTTGTCTTCCAGCGTTTCAGTCGCGATCCATCCCGGCCAGTTTCCAGAAAATGTCCGGCGCGATTTGCTTGAATCGCTCCGCACGCGCCGCGTGAACCATAAATTTCACTACGACAGCGTCAAGCAAACCCAAAAATGGCTCGCGTTGCACGAAGCGCACTCGCCTGCACGCCGCGACAAAAATTGCCTGACGACTTACAACGAAGCCTTCATCGCCACCGTAAAAAAAATCAAAAGCAAATCTGTTCACGTCATCGGCCTCGGCTGCGGCGGCGGACAAAAAGACGTGCAGTTGCTGAAACAATTGCAGTCGAGCGGCAAAAAAAATTCCTACGCGCCCGGCGATGTCAGCGTTGCGATGGTGCTCGTTGCGCGCGAAGCCGCGCTAAAAATCTTGCCGGAGAAAAATTGTTTCCCCTTCGTTTGCGACTTGGCGACGGCCAGAAATTTGGCAGAAACTGTGCCGCAAGTTGGTTCGTCGCAAGGCGCGCGCCTTGTCACTTTCTTTGGCATGATTCCCAATTTCGAGCCGCGCCAGATTTTGCCGAAGCTCGCAGAACTATTGTGCCCCAATGATTTTCTGTTGTTCAGCACCAACCTTGCGCCCGGAACAAATTACGTTGCCGGCATAAAAAAAATCCTGCCGCAATACGACAACCCACTTACGCGCGACTGGCTTTTAACTTTTCTTTTTGATTTGGGAATTGAACCGCGCGATGGCGAACTGCGCTTCAGTATCGAAACCGGCGGCCTCGGATTGCAACGTGTGGTCGCAAAATTTCATTTTCGCCGCGCGCGGAAAATCAAAGTCAGTGGTGAGGAGTTTTCCTTCGCGCGCGGCGAAAGCATTCAGCTTTTTTTCTCGTATCGCTACACGCCGGCGCGCGTCCGCAAAATTCTTGCGCGTTACGGTTTGGAAGTGCGTGAAGAATGGATTTCCAATTCTGGCGAAGAAGGCGTTTTTCTTTGCCGTCGGAAATAATTTCTCACGCAAAGGCGCAAAGCCGCGAAGGAAAAAATCCAAAATCTTTGCGCCTTCGCGTCTTTGCGTGAGCCTTTCCTAAAAAACTTTCAGTGTGTCCAAAACGGCTTTGATGCGCGGGACTTCGTGCGTGCGGAACAAATCCGTTTTGCCCAGCGCGGCGAGCACGGCAAAAAATGGTTCGGCGCAGCGGACCTCATCGCCAAAAAATTCAAACGCGTGGGGCAGGGCGTGGCAGACGGGAAAACCGAGTTCGCGCAGCCGGAACGTGTTCAAAAAAATGTTCATCTGATGCCGCACGCGCACGGCGCTGTCCTGCAAATTGCGGTAATAAAAACCGAGGCCGGGATCGATGAAGATTTTTTCCACGCCGCAATTTTGCGCGAGCTCGATTTGCCGCGCAAAAAACTCCCGCAGCATCGGAATCGGATCGGCGGACAAATTGAAATTGCCGACTTCGCGGACATTTTTCCCGGCGACGTAACAAATGATGACGGCGGCATTGTGCGCGGCGACCATTTTGAAAATTTCTTTTGAAGCGGTCGTGCCGGTGAGGTTCAAAACATTCGCGCCAGCTTCCAGCGTCGCGCGGGTGACGGCGGGCGAATAGGTCTCGACGGAAACGAGAATTTTGGCCGCGCGCAGTTTTTTAATTACGGGAACAAGCTGTGATTTTTGCGCGGCGTTGCCGACGCGCATGGCGTGGGCGAGCGTGGATTCCGCGCCGAGATCAATGATTTGCGCGCCTTGCGCGGCGAGAATTTTTCCGCGCGCAACCGCAGATTCCACTGATAAACACACGCTTTCGCGATACCACGAATCGGCTGACAAATTTATAACGCCTATGATGGCGGGCGACGAATTGAAAGTAAACTTTTTGCCGCCGATGGAAAATTCCGCCACGCGCGCGGACGCGGCGGCGCGGTTTTTGTCGAGCAGTCCGGCGAGTTGTGCGAGCGATAACATGATTTCGCGGATGTTTTACTGACGGCCTTGTAAGAAAGTTTGCGCGAGTGGACCTTTTTCCGATTGAATCACGGTGCCGGGCGCGATGTTGTGGCGCGTGAACCAGCCTTCCTTGGTTTCCAAAACGAACTGGATGTCGTCGCGCGCGGCAATCACGCCGTTGGTGTCGTTTTGTTCGAGGTGATGGATTTCGCGGATGATGCCGTCGGCGGTGATATAAGCGGCCGAGATGGATTCGGGACAATTCTTCATCCAAAAATTCGCACGTTGCGGCTGCGGCAGGACGAACAGCATCGCATCGGTTTCCTGAATGTTGGTGCGAAACATCATACCGGTCATTTCTTCGTCGTCAGTCAGCGCGAGTTCGGCGTCGAGCATTTCTGCGCCGAGATAAATTTTCATCGTCGGCAATTTCGGCTGTGCGTGCTTGGGCAATAAATCTTCGAGCGAAGGCGCGTTTAAGGTGGTGGACGCAGCGGGTTTGGTGCAGCCGGCAAACAGCGCGATGGCCAGCGACAACACGAATAAATTCAAAGCTTTCACGGCGTCAATCTGCCGGAGCGCGGCGCGGTTATCAATCCAACTTCGCGATGAAGCGCAATTGGCCGACAATAAATCGCAAGTGGACGGCAGTCGGCTGGGGCGGCGATGGTTAGACTATTGGTCTTGAAAAGAAATTTTTGGCTGCAAAGTTTGCGTCAACCATTGCCAGCGCAGGGTTTGACTTGACCCGTGGAAGCCTTATTTTGTTAGCGTTGTGACCACCATTAAACAACCTGTGCCGACCGTGCGGCTGGATGAATTGCCGCTGCGCGTCTGCGCCGTCGTGCGTAGCGTCGAGACTGGCGACGAAGACACGAATCGCCTGAAAACATTGGGTGTTTGCGTAGGCCGGCGCGTGGAACTCGTGCGCGTGGGCAATCCGCTTATCCTGAAAATCTTTGGTTCGCGGCTCGGACTTTCGGCCGAACTCGCCGCGCGTGTGCGCGTGGAAATCTGCCAGCCCGGCCATTGTGCGATGCGCGAAAGCGAAAGCGCATGAGTGCGTGTCACGAAACTCCGGCTCCGGTTTCCGGCGCGTCGCAGCATCATGCGTTCACGCTCGCGCTCGTCGGCAATCCAAACGCGGGCAAAACCACTTTGTTCAACGCGCTCACGGGTCTGCGCGCCAAAACTGCGAATTTTCCCGGCACAACGGTTGAACGCAAAGTCGGTCGGTTGCATCTGGATCACAAACAAATTGTCGTCGTGGATTTGCCGGGGCTTTACAGTCTCGACAGTCAATCGCCGGATGAAAAACTGGCGTCCGATGCGCTGCAGGGAAAATTGGAACACACTGCGCCGAACGCCGCACTCGTCGTCGTGGACGCAACAAATCTTGAACGGAATCTTTTTCTTGCGAGCCAGATTTTGGAACAGAAAATTCCGGTCGTCGTCGCGTTGAACATGATGGACATGGCGCGCCGCGACGGCATTCGCATTGACGTGGCGAAATTGCGCGATGAACTCGGTTGCGTCGTCGTGCCGGTTTCCGCGCGCAACGGCGAGGGGATTGCCAAATTAAAACAGGAGTTGAACCGGCTCGTCACCGGCGCGATGCCAGAATCGGTAAATCACGTTGATCCGAATTGCGGCGGCTGCACCGGCTGCACGTTTCAGGCGCGCTACGAATGGACGGAGCAAATTTCCACGCGCGTCATGGACGCGATTATCGTTCAGCGTTCGGTGTGGACGGACAAGCTTGACGATTATTTCACGCATCCGGTCATCGGCGTTGTCGCTTTTCTCGGCGTGATGCTGGCGTTGTTCGCGTTGATTTTTTGGGCGGCGCAAATCCCGATGGAGCTGATTGACCATTTGTTTGCAGGCATCCAGACGTGGACGAGTGCCAAGCTGCCGGCGGGCGATTTGCAAAGTCTGGTTTCCGACGGCGTGGTCGGCGGCGTCGGCGGCATTCTGGTTTTTCTGCCGCAAATCTGCATTTTATTTTTCGCGCTGTCGCTGCTGGAAGATACCGGCTATCTGTCGCGCGCGGCGTTCGTAATGGACAAAATCATGCGTAAGCTCGGCCTGCCGGGCAAAGCGTTCGTGCCGCTGCTCTCCGCGCACGCGTGTGCGATTCCGGCCATCATGTCCACGCGCGTCATCGAAAATCCGCGCGACCGGCTGGTGACAATTCTCGTCACGCCGCTGATGGCTTGTTCCGCGCGAATTCCCGTTTACGCGATGGTCACGGCGTTGTTGTTTCCACATTCGCCATTGAAAGCGGCAATGGTTTTCACCGCCGCTTATGCGACGGGCGTCGTGGCTGCGTTGGGCATGGCCGTGATTTTCCGAAAAACCATTCTGCCGGGCGAAAGCAAACCGCTGATGATCGAACTGCCGCCGTATCGTGTGCCGGGATTACGCACGGCGCTGCTGCATACGTTTGACCGCGCAAAAATTTTTGTGAAGCAAGCAGGCACAATCATCCTCGCCATCTCGATGGTTTTGTGGGCGCTGTCATATTATCCCAAATCCAGTCCGCCCGCCGCCGCCGTTGCGATGATAACTCAAGCCGCGCAAATTGAAAAAACCGGCGACACTAATCAGGCAGCCCAATTGCGCGCTGCCGCCGACCATTTGACCGCGCAAAATTCCTTGCAAAATTCCTTTGCCGGAAAAATCGGCCACGTCATCGAACCCGTCATTGCGCCGCTCGGTTATGACTGGCAAATTGGCATCGGCATCATCAGTTCCTTCGCCGCGCGCGAAGTCATCGTCTCGACGCTGGCGATTGTTTATGGCGTGGGCAAGGACGCGGCGGACAATAATCAAACCTCACTTTACAGCACGCTGCGACAGGCGAAACGCACGGACGGCACGCC
The DNA here is from genome assembly GCA_036509625.1 of Verrucomicrobiia bacterium. GTDB lineage: Bacteria > Verrucomicrobiota > Verrucomicrobiia > Limisphaerales > UBA11358 > UBA11358. The sequence continues at coordinate 1,337 of DATCFH010000066.1, read as the reverse complement.
GATTTTCAACACGGCGACGTGCGCGAGTCTATTGGTGTTTTACATTTTGGCCGCGCAATGTCTGTCCACCACCGCCGTCGTGCGGCGTGAAACCGGCGGCTGGAAATGGCCGCTGTTTCAAATCGCCTACATGACCGGCCTCGCGTATTTCGCGGCGCTGATCGTATATCAAGTGTTGCGACATTTTGGTCACGCGTGAGCCGCAACGCACTTGCCGAGCCGTCTGGCCGGGTCTAATCTCATTCCGGTTGCGACCGTAGCTCAGTTGGATAGAGCATCTGCCTTCTAAATAAAAAACGCGGTTTTTGCTATCGCTGATTTGGATTCTCAATCGTAAATTATGCAATGTCCATAATGGTTTTATGAGGTTTAAGCTTTTGCAGCCATTTACAAGCATTTGCCTTAAAAACAGCCATCAGTATAGAAAAAAGTATAGAAACGCCCTGTGAAATTTGAGGTGGGAAAATGGCGCTCCCACCCGGAATCGAACCGGGATACGCGGATTAGAAATCCGCTGCTCTATCCATTTGAGCTATGGGAGCGCAAACTTTGACCAGCATACGCGCTCCCGATTTTTTGCCAAGCACGCATCGTGGCAAAGTGAAATGGACGTGGCGCGCGTGATGGGCTAACCTGCATGAAATGACGTGGAGTGAATTAAGCAATTTTCTGAATACGCAACGGCTGGCTCTTGTTCCTCGACCAATCTCCGAGTTCGCCAAGATTGGAGAAAAGGTGGAGGACACTTTCAAGCGCCTTGAAAAGACAACTAGTGAGTCGCTTGGCGAAGCTGTGCGCGGATTTGCAAAAACAAAAACTTGGTCCGCGCTCACAGACGAGCAAGTATTGATGTTGTATTTCCGGCTGGGTTACGGTGTTGATTTGGCATTGGCATTGAGCACCTGCACGACGGGGCTTTTTCCCACTTTGGAAAATCGGGATTCGGAGATGATTCAGTGGGCGGTCAACGAAGCGTGGGATTATCCGGGGATTCCACACACCCTTCGCTCATTTTCTGAAAAACGACGCGATTTTGGAAACGACCCAACGCGGAATTAAGAAACTCGAATTCTAATAATGGAAAAACCGAGTAAAACAAAAATGTGTTAGACAATCCTGCATATCGCGAACAAGTCCACCAACTCATCGAAGCCCTGGATAGGGACGACGGTGAAACCGTCTGCAAGCTTGCACATTCACATCCTGAATGGCATGACATGAAGGCCAAAGACGGCTGGAGGCCATTGCATTTTGCAGCACTCATCGGCAACAAAGACGTAGCTGAATTGTTAATCGCCAACGGCGCAAATGTCAACGTGATGGCCGACCTCGGCTGG
>DATCFH010000065.1:0-24548 GCA_036509625.1 Verrucomicrobiia bacterium | reverse complement strand
GGATTGGAAGACACGGCGCACAAAGCGGCGATTGCCCTCCACGTCCTCAAAACCATCGTGCCCAACATCTACAAAAACAATCCGGCCAAGCTCGCCGAATGGGCGACTGCCAGCCACGTTGAAAAACACACGCCAGTTCCGCGCCCGCCGAAACCTGCGGCTGCTCCGGCGAAGTGAAAACAGATTAAAAAATTCAATATGATGCACAACAATATAAACGATAATTCAAGATTAGCTGATGAATACTCTCGTGTAGTTTTATCGCTCATTATTTTCAAAAAAGATGAGTTGGAGATAGATCGAGAAATCGGAAAAAAGATTAAGCACCTTTCTGGCTTGGATGCTGAATCAAAAGGCAATTCCGTCAAAAAATTTATAGGCGGATTAGAGATGGGAAAAATTCTTTTGGAGAAGAGAAAAATAGATGCAGAAATAGAAAGGGCAATCAAGAAGGCGCAAGAAATTGTAAATTCATAATTTTGAAACGAAAAACACACGCCCGTCCCGCGCGCAAAACCGGCGGCGACGAAGACGGAGTTGCAGAAGAAATAAATACCTGTAAAACTACTTTGCACCAATATGAACACTATCATCAAGACACCTTCGAAATGCAGTAAGCAAGAACTTGAAAGCTTCGAGACTTTAGTCCGCAAAGGTGAAGAAGTTGCTACCGATGGACTTTCTGAACGAATTAGTAACGCTGCACTTCTCATGTTCCTTACTGGTGCGGATGGTTCTTTAATCGGGGTATCTGCTTTGAAACGTCCGAATTTAAAATACCGCGCTAAAGTTTTTAAGAATGCCAATTCCAAATTACAACCCGAGGATTTTAGCTTGGAACTAGGTTGGATTTTTGTAGTTGAATCAGAACGTAGCAAAAAACATTCTCACACGCTAGTCGAGCAGCTTCTTCCTTACGCAAGCACAGAACGAATCTATGCCACTACCCGTGAGTGCAATCCGCGTATGATAAAAACCAACGAACGTTACGGTTTCCGGCGCGATGGAATCGCGTATCCAAGCGAGAACGGACATCACAATCTTTTACTATTTGTTCGCTAATTTCTGTCATTCAGTGCGGCCTGACACTTTAATATGATTCAAGATTGGGCAAACGATAATTCGGGTTTTATTGATCTGAATGGAAACCTTGCTGCTGTTGGACAACGCCATTTGGCCATTCAGAACCAGATTCAGCAAATTGCTGCCTTGCAAAATTTGGCCGAGGCGCAGAGACGGCAGCAGATGGAAAAAGCTCTTCTCGAAGACAGGCAGAACATTCTTTACGACATCAGCGCGGCTTTGGAGGACGTAAAGCAACTATTCAAGCGCGAACCGGACCGGGCGTATTATGAATTTTTACTGCTGGAAAATTTTGTATCATCGCTTTCTTTAGAGCATCGAATGTTTCCAAATTTAGAGTGGAAAAACCATTGCAACAAAACTGTTTCAGGAATCAGTGAATTGCGATCATGGTGTGACAACTCGTTAGATACAAAATCCAGAGAATCTGGACTCGGCATTCTGGAACAACGGAAGCTTCAGATTAAATCTCGCGAGGATGAGGGTTCCAGAAAGCTGGAAGAAGAACAACAACAAGTTCGAGAAGAACAACGACGTATTCGGCTTCAAAAAAATTTCAGAGACGCCCACAAATTCGCATATGCAGCTATCATACTTTTCACTTCGAGTCTGATAACTTTTCAGGCCGTTCTTACATATTATTCAGAAGAAATACGCGCTATGGATCAGACAGATTCTGATGGAAATGAATCTAACGCAGTTGGTATTTGTGTTGTCGGATTGCTTCTCATCGTCGTAGGACTAATATGTGTCTTGGTTGCCATACAGAAAAGAAATGAATTAGAAATCAACGACAGAAAGCTGATAAAAAAACTAATTATTATTGGTCTTGTTATTGGAACCTTCTCCGGTCTAATTGTTTTTTTGAGTAATATTTGGCACTTTCTACAAACGAGCGGTGCTTGAATGTTTTGAAGGGCGTGCTATAACTTTTTACATGGCAGTCGTTGCAGAAAATTACCGGTATATCACGCACAAGCCGGCGGTGCGCGGCGGTCATGCCATTGTCGAGGGCACGCGCATCGGCGTGCATGATGTCGTCGGCCTGCTGCAAAATGGCGAAACGGTGGACACCATCACGGTCAATTGCTTTCGTGATTTGACGAAGGCGCAGGTTTACGAATGCCTCGCGTATTACGAGGATCATCGCGGAGAAATTGATTTGCTGGTAGCCCGCCAAATGTCCGCGCCCGACGAAAATGATCTTTCTGCTTGATCACGATACGCCGGACGACCTCGCTTATTCTCTCGCCTCGCTCGGCCATCAAGTTGTTCGTTTGCGCGACAAGGCGGGCGAATCCGGCATCCGCAACAACATCAACTTCGCGTGAACCTTTTTATTTATCCGCGATGGAAATAATTTATTTGAATCCTGCGCGAAACCAGCTAGTTATTCCGCGCTGAAATGAAACCCAAGAAAAATTCCACAGCGCTTGAACCAGTCGAACCGCTAATCCAAATGTTTCGCGCCGAGCGCGTCATTCTTGATTCGGATTTAGCGAGAATTTACGGCGTTGAAACGGGCGCCTTGAACCGCGCCATCAAGCGAAACCTTAAAAAATTTCCCTCCGATTTCATGTTCCGGCTCACGGCGGAAGAGTTCGAATCTTTAAGATGCCAAATTGGCATCTTAAAGAATGGCCGTGGCAGACATCGAAAATTCCTCCCGCTTGTTTTCACCGAACACGGCGCGATCATGGCGGCGAACGTTTTGAACAGTCCGCAAGCCGTGCAGATGAGCGTATTTGTGGTGCGCGCGTTTGTGAAGATGCGCGGCGTTTTTTCGGATTCAGGCGCGCTGGCGAAAAAACTGGCGGCCTTGGAAAAAGATTTGAAAAGCCGGCTCGACATTCATGAAGCGGCCATCGTGGAAGTGTTGCAACGCGTGATGGCCATTCTCGATCCGCCGCCGCTGCCGCCGGAACCGCCGCGCCGCGAAATGGGTTTTCATGCGCCAGCAGCAGACACGCCCAAAACAAAAGCCCGCGCGAATAAATAAATTGATTTAGCCATGGCTAAAATTCTTATTTGAATCCCGCGCAAATCTGCTTACTTATTCTCCGTTGAAATGAAACCGACTGACCTGCGGGGCATCCTGCAATACATTCCGCAATTCCGTGAGAAGACGTTCGTCCTCGCGATTGACGGCGCGATCGTCACCGACGAAAACTTCGCCACGCTCCTGCTGGACGTGGCGGTGCTGCGGTCGTTGAACATCCGCGTGGTGCTGGTCCACGGCGCGTCGGCGCAAATAAAATTGCTGGCGGAGGAACAAAAATCTGCCGCGTCCGACCTCGACGGCGCGGGCATCACGGACGCGGCCACGCTCAAGCTCGCGCTCACGGCGGCGAACCGGTTGACGCACGAAATTCTCGAAGGCCTTTCGGCGAACGACCTGCGCGCCGCGAGCACCAACGTCATCATCGCGCATCCGCTCGGCATCATCGGCGGCGTGGATCATCAGTTCACCGGCAAAGTCGAACGCGTGGACACCGCGCTGCTGCAAACTTTGCTCGCGCAAGATGTCGTGCCCGTGATTCCGCCGCTCGGCTTTGACGGCGATGGCCGGACGTATCGCGTCAATTCCGACGGCGTCGCGCTCGCGGTCGCCGAGGCGCTGAAGGCGATAAAATTAATTTTCATCACGTCGAGCGACGGTTTGATCTGCAACGGCCTGCTCGTGCGGCAACTGCTCGTGGCGGAACTGGAAAAATTATTGGCGACGAACAGCGCGGGTTTTGCGCCGGAAATTTTGTCAAAGGCGCAGCACGCCGCCGCCGCGTGCAAAAGCGGCGTTCCGCGCGTCCACATCATCAACGGCAAGGTGGACGAAGGTTTGCTCGCGGAAGTTTTTTCCAACGACGGCATCGGCACGTTGATTTACGCGAACGAGTATCAGCAAATCCGTCCGGCGAAGAAAAAGGACATCCGCGCGATTCAATTGCTTACGAAAGTCGCCGTCGAATCCGACGAATTGGTGAAGCGCACGCGCGCCGTGATTGAAAAAAATCTTGGCGATTATTTTATTTTTGAGATCGATAAAAATCCCGTCGCGTGCGTGGCGCTGCACGTTTATCCCGAACAGAAAAAAGGCGAACTCGCGTGTCTTTACGTCAGTTCGTCGCATGAAAATCAGGGCATCGGGCGCAAGCTGATCCAGTTCGTCGAGAACAAGGCGCGCGAAATCGGGTTGAGCGAACTGCTCACGCTTTCGACGCAGGCGTTCACTTATTTTCAATCCAAAGGCGGTTTCGCCGAAGGCACGCCAGATGATTTGCCGCCCGCGCGCCGCGAAAAATACGACCAGAGCGGACGCAACTCAAAGGTGCTGGTGAAAAAACTGGTGAAGGCGTGAGCCATGAACCGGCGCGCTTTTGTTTTGCTAATGAGCGCGGCGGTTTGGTTGACTTCCGGCTGCGCGAACCTGCGTTTTATGAATTCTCAAACTAAAATTCCCGAAGCCTGTCTGGCGACTTGCGACAAGCTAAAAATTACGCCGACAAAATTTATTTTGGTCGCGCACATTTCCAGCCAGAAACTGTCGCTGTTTGAAGACGGCAGGTTTGTAAAAAATTTCCACATCTCCACCTCGCGTTTCGGCATCGGACAAATTGAAGACTCGCACCGCACACCGATCGGACTGCATTGCATCGCGGAAAAAATCGGCGCGGGCGAACCGGCGGGAACGGTTTTTAACGCGCGCGGCGTCGTCGGCCACACGTCGCAGCCGGAATTTGCAGACGCCAAAATCACCACGCGCATTTTGTGGCTCGACGGTTTGGAACCGGGTTTTAATTGCGGCGGCAATGTGGATTCGCATTCGCGCTACATTTACATCCACGGCACGGCGGATCAAAAATCCATCGGCCAACCGGCCTCGCTCGGCTGCATCCATCTCGCCGACGCGGATTTGATCCCGCTCTTCGATTTGCTGCCCAGCGGAACACTCGTGTGGATTCAGGAACATTGAATCCGCTTGCAGAATTTCAGTGCCGGTTTAATTTTCATCCGTGTTCGCGCGTTGCGGAAAATTTTTTGTGGTGGCCGCGCTGGTTCTGACAACCGGCGCGCATTGGGCGGCGCTGCAAACCGTCGCGTGGACGACGATGTTTGCCGCCAACCTTTCCAGCCAGCAATCGCTGACCGAAGCGGTGTCCGAGACATTTGACGGCAAACACCTTTGCCCATTGTGCAAAGCCATCGCCGCCGCCAAAAATTCCGAGAAAAAATCGGCGGCGGTTACTTCAACGCTGAAATTAGAATTTCCGCCGGTCGTGGAGAAAATAATTTTATTTCCGCCCGCGCAATTTGTATTGCAGCTGCAAGCCAACGCTTTCGCCGAAAACTTTTCATCCAAGCCGCCGTTGCAGCCGCCGCGCGGATTCTTCGTTTGATTCAATCGTAGTCTGGTTGCCCGCCCATTTTGGCGCGGGCAAAAAATTATTCCTTTAACTTTGAGAACGCCTTGGCGCGTTCTCGCAATCTTTAATTTGAAAATGAAAAATAAAAATTTGAATTCGCAGATGATAAAAATTGGCGGTGGTTTGCTGGCGGGAGTTTTGATGCCGGGCGCGGCGTTTGGCTGCGCGTGCGGTTGCGGGATTTTTGAGGTGGGCACGAGTTCGATGTTTCCTTCGGGCGAAGGCGGCACGGCGTTCGTCAATTACGCGTATCAGGATCAGAACCAGAATTGGAGCAAAAGTTCCAAGTCGTCGGACTTCAACAATGACGACAAGGAAATCCGCACGTCGTTCATCACGCCGGGCGTGCAATATATGTTCAACCGGAGCTGGGGCGTGCAAGGGGAATTACCGGTGGCCTATCGTTATTTTAGGACGCTGGACGACGCGGGCCAAATTGCCGCGACCAGTTGGGGCAGTTTGGGCGACATCCGGCTGGAGGGAATTTACACCGGCTTCTCGGAAGATTTGTCCACCGGTGTGACTTTCGGTTTGAAATTGCCGACGGGCAATGACAATTACAATCCGTCCATCGTTGACCGCGACACACAAATCGGCAGCGGCAGCACGGATGTTTTGCTGGGCGGTTTTCATCGCGGCAATTTGTCGGAAAAATACCGGCTGGACTGGTTTTCGCAGGCGCAACTGGATTTGCCGACATTGACGCAAGGCGACTATCGCCCGGGTTTCGAACTGGATGCGGCGGCGGGAATTAACTATCGGGGCTGGACTTTGGGGCGGGCGAACATCGCGCCGTTGGCGCAGGTGCTTTTTTCCGAGCGAACGAAAGATTACGGTGCTGCCGCCGATTCGCCCAATTCCGGCTACACGCGCGTGCTGCTCTCGCCGGGAATTGAAATTCATCTGCATCCGGTAAAAATTTATGCGGATGCGGAAGTGCCGGTCTTTGCCAATGTCAACGGCAACCAGCTCGTCGCGCCGGTGCTCGTCAAGGCGGGCGTGAGTTATATGTTCTGATGAATTCCGCACTCCGGGGTTATCGCTTCGGAGTGCGGACGCACTGCAACCGTTTCTTCTTACGATTGCAAGTTGCGCCCACACTTTGCTTGCGATGGCAAAAAAGGATTGGCAATTGGCAAATTTAGTTGATTGTCAATTTTAGCGAGTTTGTAAACTCAACGGATAATTTTATGGATGTCTTAACCCTCTCACGAATCCAGTTCGGCGCGACCATCGCGTTTCACTATATCTATCCGCCGTTGAGCATCGGCCTCGGCGTCATGCTCGTGTTGATCGAAGGCGCGTGGCTCAAAACCGGCAAAGACATCTATCACCAGATGGCGCGGTTTTGGACGAAAGTTTTTGCGCTCACGTTTGCCATCGGCGTGGCGACGGGCATCGTGATGGAATTTGAATTCGGCACGAACTGGGCGACGTATTCGCGTTTCGTCGGCGATGTTTTTGGCAGCGCACTGGCGGCGGAAGGAATTTTTGCGTTCTTTCTCGAATCCGGTTTTCTCGCGATTTTACTTTTTGGCTGGGACAAAGTCGGACGCAAATTGCATTTCTTCTCGACGTGCATGGTTTGTCTCGGCGCGCATTTCAGCGCGGTGTGGATTGTCGTCGCAAATTCCTGGATGCAAACGCCCGCCGGTTATCACATCGTCGGCGAAGGGATGCACGCGCGCGCGGAAGTCACGGATTTCTGGCAGGTGGTTTTGAATCCTTCGATGCTCGACCGATTGTCGCACACGATTTGCGGCGCGTGGCAGGCGGGCGCATTTCTCGTCATCAGCGTGAGCGCTTGGTATCTGCTCAAACGCAAACATCTGGAGTTTGCCCGCGCGTCATTAAAAGTCGGTTTAACCGTTGCGCTCGTCGCCTCGTTGCTGCAAGCGATCACCGGCCACACGAGCGCGCAAGGCGTTGGGAAAAATCAACCGGCCAAACTCGCTGCGTTTGAAGGACTTTATCAAACCACTTCCAACGCGCCGCTGACGCTGATTGGTTATGTGGATGAAAAAAATGAAAAAGTCGTCGGCATTCAAATTCCGTGGATGTTGAGCTTTCTTGATCACAATGATTTTCACGCGCCAGTCATCGGGCTGGATCAATTCAAGCCGGAAGACCGTCCGCCCGTCGCGCCGTCATTTTTATTTTTTCACGGCATGGTGGCGATTGGTTTTACGCTCATCGCGGTTTCCGCGCTCGGCTTTTTATATTTTCGCAAAGGCACATTGCACGAACGGCGCTGGCTGCTGTGGATTCTGGTTTTCTCCGTGCTCGGCCCGCAGCTTGCGAACCAATTCGGCTGGTTCGCCGCCGAAGTCGGGCGACAACCGTGGATTGTCTATGGCATCATGCGCACGCCCGAAGGTCTTTCCAAAGTCGTGCAGGCTAATGTCGTCCTCACTTCGCTGATCATGTTCACGCTGATTTATTTTCTGCTGTTCGCCGTCTTCATTTATCTGCTCAACGAAAAAATCCAGCACGGCCCGGACGACGAAGATTTGATTCCGTCCGGCAAACTTGCCTTGCCGGATAAAAAATAATTACGCCATGCACCTCGACCTAAATACCATCTGGTTCATCCTCGTCGGCGTTTTGCTGACCGGCTACGCAATTCTCGACGGCTTCGATCTTGGCGTCGGCGCGCTGCACCTGTTCACGAACAATGATCAGGAACGCCGCGTCATGCTCAACGCCATCGGGCCGGTTTGGGACGGCAATGAAGTCTGGCTCGTCACCGGCGGCGGCGCGCTGTTCGCCGCGTTTCCGAACGTCTATGCGACGGCGTTCTCCGGTTTTTATCTCGCGCTGATGCTGCTGCTTGCCGCGCTGATTTTTCGCGCGGTCGCAATTGAATTTCGCAGTAAACGTCCCGAACGCTGGTGGCGGCAGATGTGGGACGTAAGTTTTTCCGTCGGCAGCATCGTGTCGAGTTTGCTCATCGGCACCGCGCTCGGCAACATCGCCTGGGGCGTGCCGGTGGACGCAAACGGAGAATTCGCTGGCACTTTTCTCGGCCTGCTGACGCCGTATCCGCTGCTCGTCGGCGTGACCACCGTGGCGTTGTTTGCAATGCACGGCGCGATTTATGGCGTGATGAAAACGGAAGGTGAACTGCACGACAAGCTGCGCCTCTGGGCGGTGCGCTGCATTATTTTCTTCGTCATCTGCGCCGTGACGCTCACGATGGCCACATTGCTCTATGTGCCGCACATGGCCGCGCGCGTGCGCGAAAACCCGTGGCTCTTCACCGTCGCGCTCGCGAACATGCTCGCCATCGCCAACATCCCGCGCGAATTTCATCACGGCAACGACGGTCGCGCCTTTCTTTCTTCCTGCGCGACCATCGTCACATTGATGGCGTTGTTCGCGCTGAACATTTTTCCAAACATGATTTACAGCCTGCCCAATCCTGAAAACTCGCTGACAATTTACAACGCCGCTTCGTCGCAAAAAACCCTCGGCATCATGCTCATCATCGCAGGCATCGGCGTGCCGGTCGTCATCGCCTACACCATCAGCATCTACTGGATTTTTCGCGGCAAGGTAAAACTTGACCGGATGAGTTATTGAACAAAAATAACTCGTGGCCAACTCCGCTCCTGCTCCGCAAAAAACCGACGAAAAATTATTTCTCGTCGCTGTCATTACGCTGGCAATTATCGTCGGCATCGGCAGTTGGTTCGTCGCCGCCGCGTTTGCGCGCCACGACCAGTTGCATGGCATTTTGCCCGACAAAGAACGGACGCTCGGCGAATTTTCTTTGACCGATGAAAACGGTCGAACAGTCACGCGCGCGGAGCTTGAAGGGAAAATTCTCGTCGTCAGTTTTCTGTTCACGAGTTGCTCGCTGACGTGTCCCGAAGTCAGCAAACGCATGGCCGAAATCCAGCAACTCACCGCGACCAACGCCGACATCCGGCTCATCTCGCTCACCGTGGATCCGCGTTCCGACACGCCACCGGTGCTCGCAAAATGGGGCGCGCGCTTCGGCGCGGACACGAACCGCTGGCTGTTTCTCACCGGCAACAAAACGGTTTTGCTCGGCCTCATCGCCCAAAGTTTTCTCGCGCAGGACAACGGCGATCCGTTCAACTCCATGCCCGGCAATTTCACCGGCACGGAACGCATCGCCGTCGTGGACAAACTTGGCCGAACGCGAATTTATTTTGACGGCTTGCGCCCGGAAACTTCCGCTGCTGTCGTTGCGGAAATCACGCAATTGCGCGGTGAACATTGAATTTTATGAAACAGATAATACTTCTCTGCGGATTGCTGCTGGCCCTCGGCTGCAAACGCGAAATTTCTGCACCGCCAATTTCCGCCGCGACGAATCAGACTTTTGCCGCGCGCGGAGTTGTGCAAAACATCGCGCCCGATTTTCATCACGCAACCATCAAGCACGAAAAAATTCCCGGTTACATGGCCGCGATGACGATGGATTTTTCCGTCAAAAATACCAACGCACTCGACAACATTTCCGTTGGCGATGAAATCACTTTCACGCTCGTCGTGACGGCGGATGACGACTGGATTGAAAATCTCCAGCGCACCGGCAAAACCAGCACGCCAACTCCCGCACCGACCTGGCACGTCGTTGAATCTGAACTTCAAGTCGGTGATGTGCTACCGGATTACGGATTCACCAGTGAGGCCGGCACGCCGGTTCGCTTCTCCGATTTTCGCGGACGCGCGATTGCGTTCACATTTTTCTTCACCAGTTGTCCGCTGCCGGAATATTGCCCGCGCATGAACAAGAATTTTTTGGAAGCACGCAAGATTTTAACCAATGATACCAATGCACCAACGAACTGGCAGTTGCTTTCCATCTCGTTCGATTCGGATTTTGACACGCCGGAAATTTTGTCCGGCTACGCCAAGTTTTATCGCGGCGCAGATACGAACCGCTGGCTGTTCGCCGTCGCCGCCACAAACACTTTGGCCAGCCTTGCGCCCAAAGTGGATTTGAATTTCTGGCGCGCGAACGGCTCCATTTCACACAATCTCCGCACGGTGGTTTTGGATGGAAACGGAAAAATTACACGTCAATTTGATGGCAATGATTGGACACCGCAACAACTTGCCGACGCCATCCGCGCGGCAGCCAAGATTCGGTAGGGCTTGACCTGCTGGCCAGCCAACTTGCCGGTTTAATTCTTTTCCGCGCGGCAATTTTTTTCTACCTTGGCGACGTGCATCGTGACTCACTTAAATCCGTTTCGCGCCTCGTGGTGAAACTCGGCACCGGCGTCCTTACCGACAGCCGGAAGCTGATTGATCCCGCGCAATTGGAGCAAATCGTCGCGCAAGTTGCCGCGTTGCGAAAGGTGGGCAAGGAAGTCGTGGTCGTCACCAGCGGCGCGGTCGGCGCGGGCATGGGCGCGCTCGGTTACAAAACGCGTCCGACGGATCTCGCGGAAAAGCAGGCGTGCGCCGCCGTCGGCCAGACGCGATTGATGGCGGTTTACGAAAAACTTTTTGCCGCGCACGGTCTCGTCGTCGCGCAAGTTTTGCTGACGCACGAAGATTTGGAGCATCACGAACGCCATCTCAACGCGCGCAACACGCTCGTCACGCTGCTGGGTCGCGGCGTCGTTCCCATCATCAACGAAAACGACGCCGTGTCGTTCACGGAAATTAAATTTGGCGACAACGACAAATTGTCCGCGCTCGTCGCCTCGCTTTTGCCGGCGGATTTATTGGTGATTCTGACAACGGTGGATGGCGTCATCGAAAACTTCGGGAAGAAGAACGCAAAAACACTTTCCGTCATCGAGAAAATTGACGCGACGATTCAGGACATGGCCGGTGGCACGACGAGCGAAACGGCGGTCGGCGGCATGAAGTCGAAAATTGACGCGGCAAAGATTGCCGTGCGTTCCGGCATTCCGCTCGTCATCGCGTCCGGCAGCAAAAAAAATGCGCTCGCGAAAATTCTTGGCGGTGCGGATGAAGGAACTTTATTCATCGCCAAACCGAATAAATTGCAGGGGCGAAAACGGTGGATTGCTTTTTTTCATCACCCGAAGGGAACTTTGTTTGTGGACGACGGCGCGAAGAAAGCATTGCGTGAATTAGGCAAAAGCTTATTGCCACCCGGTGTGGCGCGCTGCGAAGGCGAATTTGCGGCGGGCGATGTAATCCGCATTTGCGATTTGGACGGAACGGAATTCGCGCGCGGCATCGCAAAATTTTCCGCCGAAGAAATCCGCGCCAAAAAACTTGCGCGCGTGGAACTCGTGCATCGCGATGATTTGGTGATTTTGTGAACCGCCAAGACGCCAAGAACGCCAAGTTAAAAACAAAAAACGGAATTCTTGGCGGGCTTGGCGTCTTGGCGGTTAATTCAAAATGAAAAAACAACCGGCGATAAATGATTTGCTCAAGGTCATGGCGAAACTGCGTTCGCCGACGGGCTGTCCGTGGGATCGCGAGCAGTCGCACTTGACGTTGCGCCGTCACGCGATTGAGGAAGTTTATGAATTGATTGATGCCATCGAGGCGCGCGACGACGTGGAGATGGCGGAGGAACTGGGCGATTTACTGTTGCAGGTGATTTTTCACTGCCAGCTCGCGCGCGAACGCGGCGCATTTGATTTTGAAATGGTCACGCGCACGCTGGTTGAAAAACTGATCCGTCGTCATCCGCACGTTTTTGGGAAAACCAAAGTTAAAAACGTGGACGAGGTTTGGGCGAATTGGGAAAAAATCAAGAAGGCGGAAAAACACGGCACGCATCTGGAGCGTAAATCGGCACTGGATGGAATTCCGAAACATCTGCCGGCGTTGCTGCGCGCGGAAAAACTTTTGAAGAAGGCGCACAAGGCGAAAATGCTGGCGCACACCGATAATTCAAAACGGCACTTGTCCAAAACTGCGCTGGCAAAGGAACTTTTTGAACTGGCGGCGTTCGCGCAATCACGTGGCTGGTGCGCGGAAGAGTTGTTGGCCGGAGAAATTAAGAAGCAGGAACGGCAGTTGCGCCGGAAGGAACAAGCCAGTTTGCCGAAAATCAGAAGTTGACACCTTTTGGAATTCTGGTTTAATTCCCGACCCTTTGCGGGGAAAAATCTTATGTATGCTGTTTTAGAAACTGGTGGCAAGCAATACCGCGTCATCGCGGGCGACAAGCTCGAAATCGAACGCCTTGAAGTCGAGGCGGGCAAGCCGGTCACGTTTGATCGCGTGCTGCTCGTCAATAACGAAGGCAAACTCGCCGTCGGCGCGCCCACCGTTACTGGCGCGACGGTCGTGGCGGATGTCGTCGAACACAAACGCGGCGAGAAAAAGCTGACGTTCAAGATGAAACGCCGCAAAGGTTATCACAAGACCATCGGCCATCGTCAGGAATTGACGGTTGTCAAAATCACCGCCATCAACGCTTAATTTTTAATCCCCTAAAATTTTATGGCACATAAAAAAGGTCAAGGCAGCGTAAAAAACGGACGCGATAGCGTCAGCAAACGCCTTGGTGTAAAAGAATTTGGCGGCACGGTCGTCACGGCCGGCAGCATCATTGTCCGCCAGCGCGGCAGCAAATTTATCGCGGGCAAAAACGTCGGCACGGGTCGCGACTGGACGCTGTTCGCGCTCACGGACGGCACGGTTTTGTTCGACAAGAACAGCCGCCGCATCAACATCGTCGCGGCAACCGCCGCTGCGAAGAATTAAGGCGGGCAATCACTTTCAGGCGAGGCCACGCGCCTCGCCTTTTTTATTTTCCAGACTCTTAATCGAAATCCTGATCTTACTCGTAATCGGCGAGGGATTAAGATTAAGATTAGGGATTAAGATTAGGACTAGAAAATGTTCATTGACGAAATAAAAATTTACGCGCAGGCCGGCCACGGCGGCAAGGGCGCGGTCGCGTTCCATCGCGAGGCTTACATCACCAAGGGCGGCCCGAGCGGCGGCAACGGCGGGCGTGGCGGCAGCGTGATTTTGCAGGCCGACCATGACCTGAACAATCTCATCCATCAGTATTACGTCCCACGCCTCATCGCACTCGGCGGCGAAGGCGGCATGGGCAAAGGCATGGATGGTCACGCGGGAAAAGATTTAATCATCAAAGTGCCGTGCGGCACGCTGGTGTGGCAACTCAAGGACACCACGCCGCCGATCGAGAAGAAAATGCGCCGCGATGACGACGAGGAGGAAGATGAAGAAGAAAGCGAAAACATGATGCTCGGCACGAGCACGGGCAAGCGTCCGCTTTTCCGCACGTCGCAGGGAAAATCCGCGCTGGAAATTGATTTGAGCCAGGAGCCGGAAGCCGAAGAAACGCCGGATGGCATTGAAAACAAAGGCACGCTCGTCGCCGATCTCACGACGCACGGCCAGCAATTTATTTTATGCAAAGGCGGGCGCGGCGGATTGGGCAATCGCAATTTTGCCACTGCGCGCCATCAGACACCGCGTTTCGCACAACCGGGTGAACCCGGCACGGAAGGCGAATTTCTTTTGGAACTTCGCATCATGGCCGAGATTGGCCTGGTCGGTTATCCGAACGCCGGCAAGTCCACTTTGCTCACGGCGATTTCGCGCGCGCGTCCGAAAATCGCGGCGTATCCGTTCACCACGCTGACGCCGCAAGTCGGCATTTTGGAATACGCCGACTGGAAGCGGCTTACGGTTTGCGACGTGCCAGGGCTCATCGAAGGCGCGCACAATAACGTCGGTCTCGGCCACGAATTTCTGCGTCACATCGAACGCTGCAAAATTATCGTGCTGTTGCTCGACATGGCCGGCACGGATAATCGCAAACCGTGGGACGATTACAAACAACTGCTCAAGGAATTGGAACTTTACGATCCGGCGCTACTGGAAAAACAGCGCCTGGTGGTCGCCAACAAAATGGACGAAGCTGTTGCCGAAGAAAACTTGAAGCAGTTCAAAAAGAAAATCAAAAAAGTTTCCGTGCTGCCCATCTCCGCCGCGTTTGATCAGGGTTTGGAGAAATTCAAACTGACCATCCGTGAAGCGGTCGAGGCGGCAGAGGCTTAATTTGGTAGGGCTGTGGCAGGGCTGACCTGCCGGTCAGCCTTTTGATTCGGGCGGTGCAGCAGCACCGCCCTACCAGATTACTGAATTTCCAAAAACCGTATCACGGTGTCGCCGTGCTTGAGCATTTTCACTTCCGTCCAGGGCGCGACGAGTTCCAACGTGTCGCGTTTCGTATGACCAATCATCAATCTTCCGCCGGGCGCGAGCAGCTTTGGCAGATTTTTATCATCCAGCAATTGCTGGGCAAATGAAGTCGAACGGTGATTCACGTTTTTCTCACCGTAAGGAGGATCGGCGAGAATCAAATCAAATTGCTTCCCACTTTCCGCGAGCTGATCCATCGCGGGGAAAACATCCTGCGTGCGCGTTTCCAAAATTTCGCCGTAGCCCGCCGCCACCGCGTTGCTGCGAATGAATTCCGCATGGCGATGAGACTTCTCAATGCACAAAACCGAGGCCGCGCCACGGCTTAAACATTCCAAACTTAAAGCGCCACTGCCGGCGAAAAGCTCCAGCACGCGCGCGTCCACGACGCGCGCACCGAGCGAATTGAAGACGGCCTGTTTGACCAAATCCGGCGTCGGACGAACGTCGAGTCCTTTCGGGACTTTCAGAATCCGCCGCGCCGCGTTGCCGCCGGTAATACGCATGGGGAAAATTTAACCACGGATTAACACAGATGGACACAGATAAAGAAATTTCAATCCGTGTTTATCCGTGTCCATCCGTGGTTAAAAATTATTGAAAAATTTCGGCAAAGAACGATTTCATGTCCGCCCACGAACGCTTGTCGGCGCGCACATTATATTTTGCGCCGGGCAAACTGCCGTCGGCCATCGGCTGCGTGAAGCTGTGAACTGCTCCGCCGTATTTGATGAGACGCCAGTCCACGTTCGCGTCGCGCATTTCTTTTTCAAACGCGGCGAGGTCGGCCGGGTTCTGAAACGGATCGTCCGCGCCGGCGAGCGCGAACACCTTGCATTTGATGTTTTTGGCGTCCGCCGGATTCGGCGCATCCAACCCGCCGTGGAAGCTGACCACGCCATTCAAATCCGCGCCGCTCAACGCAAGTTCAATCACCGTTGTGCCGCCGAAACAATAGCCGATGGCCGCGATGCGCTTCGTGTCCACCAAATCGCATTTCTTCAATTCATCCAAACCGGCGTTGACGCGCAAGCGCAACAGCGCGCGGTCGGTTTTATATTTCGTGGCTTCGGCACCGGCTTCCTTGTAATTCTGCGGACGAATACCTTTGCCATAAATGTCGGCGCAGAACGCGACGTAGCCGAGATTCGCGAGCATCACCGCGCGGTTTTCTTCGTAGTCAGTCAAACCCATCCATTGATGCACAATGAGAACGCCGGGACGCTTGCCGGAAAACGAATCGTCATAGGCGAGATAGCCTTCGAGCGTCGTGTCGCCTTGTTTGTATTCGATTGTCTTGGTCACCAGCTTGGCCTGCGCGGAAAGCGTGCAAGCCGCTGCCAGAAAAATTGGAATCAGTTTTTTCATAACGCCCCATTCATAAACTGCAAATTGAAAAAACTCCAGCGGTTAATGTGTCGCGCGCAGAACGCGAAGTCGGCGAAGGCGAACATTTTCACCTTCGCTCCCTTCGCATTCTTTGCGCGACATTTTTTTGGCGGCGGTTTTCGGCGGTCGCGATTACAATTTGCGCGCATGAAAACGCTCGAACCGCCCGACTCGCACCACCTTGACGCCGCCATTGGCTGGCTCGGGCTGGGCTGCGCGGACGACGCGCGCGCGGAACTGGAAAAAATTTCCGCCGTAAATCAACTTCACGCCGACGTGTTGGAAGTGCGTTGGACATTGTGCGCGCACGATGAGCGCTGGAACGATGCGCTGGCAATCGCGGAACTGGAATTAAAATCCGCGCCCGAAGAATCATCCGGCTGGCTGCATCGCGCGTATGCGTTGCGCCGCGTGCGCGACGGCGGATTGCCGCAGGCGTGGGATGCGTTGCTGCCCGCCGCGAAAAAGTTTCCCAAGGAACCGGTCATCGCCTACAACCTTTCGTGCTACGCGTGCCAGATGGAGCAATTGGACAGCGCGCGCGAATGGCTGCAACGCGCCGTGGTAACGGGCAAAAAAGATGTCATTAAAAAAATGGCGCTGGCCGATGACGATTTGAAACTGTTGTGGCCGGAGATTGAAAAGTTTTGAAAATGACCACCAAAATACAAAGCGCACAAAGCTTGAAATTTTCTCGGTGAACTCGGTGTCTCTGTGGCAAAATTTTGCCAGTGAAAATTAAAAAGCCAGTTCTTGAAGTCGCCAATTTACGCATCGGGCGCGACGGCACGGTGATTTTGCGCGACGTTGATTGGCGCGTTCAGCGCGGTGAACATTGGGTAATTCTTGGCGCGAACGGTTCGGGGAAAACTTCTTTGTTGAGCGCGCTCACCGGTTATCTCATGCCAACGAGCGGAGAAGTTTCCGTGCTGGGCGAGACTTACGGCGAAACCGATTGGCGCGAATTGCGGAAGAAAATTGGCCTCGTGAGTTCGTCCGTGCGGCAGATGATGGCGGACGAAGAACCAGCGCTGGAAACGGTCGCGAGCGGCAAATATGCGATGATTGATTTCTGGGGGCGCGTGACGCGCGCAGAAAAATCACAGGCGTTAAAATTGCTGCGGCAAGTTGAGTGTGAATACTTGGCTGCACGTCCGTGGGGTGTGCTGTCGCAAGGCGAACGGCAGCGGGTTTTGATTGGCCGCGCGTTGATGGCGAAGCCGCAGGTTTTGATTTTGGACGAGCCATGTGCGGGACTGGATCCGGCGGCGCGCGAACATTTTTTGCAATTCATCCAGCGGCTCGGCGCGCAGAAAAATTCGCCGACGCTGGTTTTGGTGACGCATCACGTCGAGGAAATGATGCCGGCGTTTTCGCACGTTTTGATTTTGAAAAATGGCGCGGTGCTGGCGATGGGAAACAAAACAAAAGTGATGACCTCAAAAAACCTGTCGGTGACTTTTAGCGTGAAATTAAAACTGCAATGCCAACGCGGGCGTTATGCGATGAAGATTGGAAAATCCACGCCGTAGCGACAGCGTTTGCGTCAGAATAATTTGGCGGCGGGCTTCGCGAGCAAACTCAAAACAGCCTTCACTTCCGGCGGCAAATTTGACCCGTCATAAACGCGGACACGCCATTGACCATCGGCCAACACTTGCAGGACGATGCGATTTCCGGCGGGCGGCAGTTGCGAATTATCTTCCGGCAATTTCGCGAGCAACTGGTCGAGCTGCTGAAAATTTTCCGGCGAAAGCTGACGCACATTGCCCGGCTCGGCATAAGTGTTGGACACGACATAGCTGCGAAAATTGCCGTTCGTGGCGACCTCGGTGGCAGCCACTTTGAGATGATAGGAAAGGTAGATTCGCTGCACCGGCGTCATGGCGGTGACCGTGGCTTCATCCACCTCACCGCGCACGCTGGTAACAACCAGTTTCAGTCCGGCTCCGTTCAACGTCGGACTGATGGCGGGCTGTTCCATCCAAGGCTTGATCCACTTGGCGTAGGTATTCGTGGCTTCGGCGGCGGGCAACGACACTGCGGCGGTGGAAAAAATAATGGCGGTGAAAATGCCGCGAAAAAAATTCGCGAGCGGTGAACCTGCCAAAATAGTTTTTGATTTTCCGAGCGATTTCATTGCTTGGAACTTGCTGTTGCCGCTGCCGGTTGTCGAGAAAAAGTTCTGACGCAAAATGCGCATCCCATCTTGCCGCTTCGTGGTTAAACTCGCCCCATTTTCTTGCGGCATTTTGATTCAGCTCGTTACTGTGGCGCGACCGCGACTTGGGCGATTTCGGTGGGCGTGGCTTTCTGCTGCCAGCCGAAAAGTTTTTTCGCCTTGATGACTTCAAAGATTTGCGGCGGAATCAATTTGCTCAACGCTTCATCGCCGGAATGGATTTTGGCCAGCACTTCGCCGGAATAAATTTTCAGCGCGTCGGGGTTGTAGTTCGTGATGTCCACGATGAATTTGTTGTCCACGAGATGCTGGTAGAGGTGGCGCAGGTGCGGCGCGACATCGAGATTTTCCACGGTGAAAAGCTTGCCGGTTTTCTTGTCGAGCGACGGATAAACGTAGAGCTTCGCGCCATTTTTGAAAAGCTGGCCGAGCGATTCCATGAGGCCGCCGGGCAGGTCGGTGTAAAATTTTTCGTCCAACACATCGCGCAATCGCACGAGGCCGATGGGCAGGCCGATGGGTTTTTGCGTGTGGCGCGCAAGGTAGGCGAGCAGGCGATGGTAACGGAGAAAATTGGAAATCAACACCGGCTTGCCGAGCGCACCCAGCGTATCCACACGGTCAAGAAAATCGCGGTGGTCAATCGAATCGCCAACTTGCAACTGGCGCAGCGTCATTTCAAACATGGCGACGGGTGCTTCGCCGGCGAGCGCGGGTTCCTGAATAAATTGTTCCTGCGCACGTTCCATCATGTCGAGCATCGGATTGGTGATGGGCCGAAAGCTGCCGCGTTCGAGCAACACGGGTTTTTTGTAAAGCAGTTCGCTGGGGATGACGCTCTCGCCATTCGCCGTGAACATCGCGGCTTCGGTGAGCCATTGTTCAACGAGTTGCAGCGCCATGAGACGATTGTCCACGCCGGTAAAGGCGGGACCGGAAAATTTAATCATGTCCACTTCGACGCGCTGGCTGGTGAGGCCGTCGAGGAGCGAGCCGATGAGTTTGGCAGGTTCGGCGGACTGATAAAACGCGCCGTGAATCAGATTTACACCGATGATACCAACGGTTTCCTGCTGGCGCGGCGTCTCCCAATCGAGCAGGCGCGTGTGGATGATGATGGTGGAAGGATCGCCGTGCGGATGGACTTGGAATTTAATTCCGAGCCAGCCCTGACCTTCTTCCATGCCGGGTTTCGGACCTTGTTTCGTCGCCACGGTATTGGCAAAGGCGAAGAAAGTGCATTTGTCGCCGCGCGTCTTGTCGAGGCGTTTGAGGAGCAAATCAAATTCCAAATCCAGCATCGCGCCGAGGCGTTTGCGGCTGACGTAGCGTTCGGCCACGCCGTAAATCGCATCGCTCACAGCCATGTCGTAGGCGGAAATAGTTTTGGCGACCGTGCCGGATGCTTTGCCGACTTGAAAAAACCAGCGCGCCACTTCCTGACCCGCGCCAATCTCGGCGAACGTGCCGTATTTTTTTGCGTCGAGATTGATCTGAAGCGCCTTTTGACCAGTGTTAAGTTTTTCCGTGCTCATAAAATTCCTTGTGCGCCACGATACTAAAAAAATTCCGGCGTGTCCAATGCGTCTATATTTTTTGGCTGTGTCCTAATTTAACGGAGCGCGGCCAACCGGTTTTGCTTTCGACTTTCCGCGCCCGGCTTCTTTGCTACACTGAACTCCATGTATCGCACGCAGGATTTACACGTCAAAGAAATCGTCCCATTGCTCGCGCCGCGCGCGTTGCGGGCGCTCGCGCCGACGCCGGAAGCGGTGAACGCCACCGTCGCGCAATCGCGCGGACGCATCGTCCGCATCTTGAATCAGGAAGACCCGCGTTTGCTTGTCGTCATTGGGCCATGTTCGATTCACGATGAAAAATCTGCGCTCGAATACGCCACGCGTTTGAGCCAGTTGCAAAAGGAATTTGCGGACAAAATGGAAATTGTCATGCGCGTTTATTTTGAAAAACCGCGCACGACGATCGGTTGGAAAGGTTTGATCAACGATCCGCATCTCGACGGTTCGCAGGACATCGAAACGGGTTTGAAACGCGCGCGGAAATTGTTGTTGGAAATCACCGGCATGGGTTTGCCGGCGGCGACGGAATTTCTTGACCCGATTGTGCCGCAATACATCGCGGACTTGATTACCTGGGCGGCGATTGGCGCGCGCACGACGGAATCGCAGACGCATCGCGAAATGGCGAGCGGCCTTTCCATGCCCGTCGGCTTGAAAAATTCCACGGACGGAAGTTTGCAGGTGGCGATTGACGCGATGGGCGCGACGCGGCATCCGCATAGTTTTCTGGGCATGAACGAGGACGGCGCGACCAGCATCGTCCGCACGAGCGGCAATCCGCACGCGCACGTCGTGTTGCGCGGCGGCCGCGCGATGACGAATTACGACGCGGCGAGCATCGCGGCGGCCGAGGCGAAATTAATTTCTGAAAAATTGCCGCCGGTGCTGATGGTGGATTGCAGCCACGCGAATTCGGAAAAGAAATTCGCCAAGCAGGAAGATGTCTGGCACAGCGTGATTGAACAACGCGCGGCTGGCACGAAATCACTCATCGGCCTGATGGTGGAAAGTCATTTGAGCGAAGGCAACCAGCCGATTCCAAAAAATATTTCCGAGCTGCGCTACGGCGTGAGCATTACCGATTCGTGCATTGGCTGGGAAGCGACGGAACGGATGCTGCGCTGGGGTTACGAGGCGTTGAAAAAATAATTTCGTCTGGAAAAATCACGGCCAATTCCACGCGTAAGGAAACCGCAAGCGGTAAAATTGCGCAGCAAAGTTGACACCCAAATCGGTATTCGTGCTCGTGGTCGAGCCTGATCCTCCTTGCCCCGGAACGGGCGGCCCGCTTAATCCGCCAGAACCACCGGAACCACCGGCACCAAAATTGGCGGGCAGCGGCGGAGTTACGACAAAAATTGATTGCGCCGTGCCGGTGCTGTTGAAATTGGTCACCAGCGTCCAATTGCCGGCTTGCGCCAGATTGGTGCTGCCGTCCAGAAAACCATTCAGGCCGACCGGCATATTCACCACGTCGAGCCGGTTGCTACCGTTGATTTGCGTGAGGCCGTTGATCTGCACGGGCGAGATCATTTGCTGGACGGTGTCGGCCACGATGGCTTGCATTTTCGCAGTCGGATCGCCGTTTGGATCCCAAAAGATGTAATTGGTGCCGGGACCGTTTAACGCCCACGGGCTGAGTGAAGGCGTCTCCATCACGTCAATGCTAAACCCGCCAGAAAGGGCATTAGTCAACCCGTAGCTGGCGGCATTGGTCAGAACGTTGTTGAGCAGGCTGAAAATATCGGGGGCGTAAATCTTCAAGCCGGGATAACTGGGCGAACTCTGAATCTGATTCAGCATCGCGGCGTAGCTGGTATTGAAATTGACAATCTGTTGGCGCACAAACGTGCGCCAACTGGCGGACGAATTATTGAATTGCGGAACCGTGGTGACATCCACCGCATTGGGTGCAATCAGTGTGCGACATCCCTTGGCATAAAGTTTAGTAATCGCATTGAAATGATTGGTGAGATGCTGGTTGATGGCCGCCGTCCACGCTGCCTGATTATTCACAGCGGGTGGTGAACCAAAGCTGGTCATATCACCGACGAAATCAGCATTGTCCACCCAAACGATGAAAAGGCAGTTGGTGGCATTGGCGGGCGCGACAAACTTGTTGATGTTCGTTACCAGCAGCGGACTGTATTGACCGTAGAATGACAGGTTGTTGCTGGAATAAGCCCAATTGGCATTGGTGATGGAGTTGGCACCCAAGCCCTGACGTTGCGCCAGCACTTCAACCCAGTCCCGCCCGTTGGAATAACGCGTGCCATAAAAATAATTTGTCCCGGACGTGCCAATGACATTATTGGTGGTCGTAGCAGAAATCGTATCGCCAAAAACGTAGATGGACGAAAAACTGGCGCGGGCAGAAAAAACCAAGCCGCCGAGAAATAAGATAACTGTTGTGAACTGGATGAGTCTTTTCACAATAAAATTGTGCCGGACAGAACGGTAAAGTAAAGTAGTTTTATCTGTGCCCGACAGCCCTAAATAGAATTTGCTGGCGCGCGACCCGACGGTGTTTAACCTTCGCAACTGTCCGTCAATTGCGCAAACCGCAGAAGATGATCAAATGTCTGGCAAAACATCTGGCCGCCCTCGCTTTAAGCCTGACGCCGGTGGTGGCTTTCGGCAACGGCCTGCGACTGCCCAGTCAGGACGCTTTTGCCACCGCGCGCGGCGAGGCATTCGTCGCCACGGCGGACAATCCGTCGGCGATTTACTACAACCCCGCCGGCCTTACCCAATCAACCAATACCCAATTACGCTCGGGAATCTACGGACTTTATTACGACCCGACCTACCAGCCGCCAAAAGGCGCGCCGAACGAAGGCAAGACCTACGACATCAAGAAAAAATTCGCCGCCACGCCGCAGTTTTTTTTCAGCAGCAAATTAAAAGGTCTGCCGGTCACCGCCGGGCTGGGCATTTACGCACCCTATGGCGGCGCGATAAGTTGGCCGTCGGACACCGGCTTCCGCACGGTCGGCACGCAAAGTTCGCTGACCTACGTCCGTATCAATCCGGTGTTGGCGGTCAAGCTGTGCGATCAACTTTCTTTCGGCGTGGGCGCGATGGTGGACTACGCCAAGATTGATTTGCAACAAGGCTTGCGTCCGTTTCCACAGCCGTTCGTGAATTATTTCCATTTCAACGGCGACGGCTGGAGCGTGGGCTACAACTTCGGTTTGCTCTGGCAACCCATCAAACAAATTTCCATCGGCGCGACGCTCCGCACCCAGACGCACTTCACGATGAACGGCAACACGAGCATGGAGCAGCAGCCAAACATCCGGGCGACGACGCTGCCCGCCAACATGGATTTAACTTTTCCGCTGACCGCCGTGTTCGGCCTGTCCTACCGTCCGACGTCAAAATGGAATTTGGAAATTGACGCGGATTACACCGACTGGAGCAGCATGGGAACGCCTGTCATCCATCAAGATGGAACGCCGCCGCCCGGCGTTAAAAATCCCATCCCCGTGCATTTCGGCTGGGAGGCGAGCTGGATGTTTGAATTTGGTGCAACGCGTTATTTTGACAACGGCTGGCACGCGAGCGCGGGTTATACGTTCGATCAAAATTCCGTCCCGAACGCTTATTACGCACCGCTCGTCGCGGACACAGACCGGCACTTCGTCAGTTTTGGTGCCGGTCACAGCGGAAAACTTTTTGACTTCGACCTTACCTACCAAATCGGCTACGGCCCGAACCACACCGTCGCCGGCAGCTCGCCATCGTCCACGCCGGGGCTGTTTTCCGGCCAACGCGCCGACGGCACTTACGCCTTCTTCAGCCAAGCCATCATGGCGACGGTCGGTGTGCATTTTTAAGCGAACTATCCCGTTGTTTTGGCGCGCAAGTTATTCCATTCTCACCGCGAGATGACTCCGGTTGTTCACAGCAACGGCCACGCCGCCAGCGGACTTTCCAGCCCGTTGAAACCATCCCGTCCGATGCCGTCATCGTCCACCGCTGCGGAAATCCAAATCACTTTTCAAAACTCCGAAGGCGCAACTTTGCGCGGCACGCCGCTGCATTTCAACCGTCACACCGCCATCTGGGAACTCTACCAAACCGACAGCGCGCCGCGACTTTCCGAGACGCTGGCGAATTTCAAAATCATTTTTCAGGAGCGCACCGTTTATGCCGGACGCGCCGTCATCAGCAATCTCGTGGACGCTGGCGGAAAAATTATCTGCGACGCCACGCTCGATGAAGCGAACTGGACGGGACTCGATTTTTCCCTGACGCCAGACAACGGACAGGTGGCGAACGAATTCAAAAAGTTTCTCGGCGAATGGCAAAAACTTTACAAAGTGTCGGCGGAATTCAAAGTCATCATCGCCGATATGCAGACCTTTCTGACCGACCTGCGACTTTGGCTGGAACAAGTCGAACTCGGCCTCCGCGCCGCGCCCGCAAACCAGCGGCGCGACCTCGAACAAAAAATTTCCGGCGAACTTGCACCTGCCATTTTACCGCTGCTGACCAATTTTTTTGAGAAGTTTGAAAATGTTTTGCGCGACACCGAGCCGGAACTTTTATCCGCGCACCAAAATTTTGCGCGGCGCCAGTTGCATCCGCTGTTGCTGTGTTCGCCCTTTCTTCATCGGTGTTTTATGAAGCCGCTCGGTTACGCGGGCGATTACGAAATGGTCAACATGATGCTGCGCGAACCGCTCGAAGGCGCGTCGCTTTACGCCAAAATCATCAATCTCTGGTTCGTCA
>DATCFH010000064.1:0-10728 GCA_036509625.1 Verrucomicrobiia bacterium | reverse complement strand
CATCAATAGCGATGAAGGTCGCAACTGGTGGAACATCGGCGGCTGGGAAAATTCCACGGACGGCATCGAGTTCGGCGAAACGCTTGACCGCAAACCGAGCCATATCGAAACGGATCGCTGGTATGACATCAAGCTC
The DNA here is from genome assembly GCA_036509625.1 of Verrucomicrobiia bacterium. GTDB lineage: Bacteria > Verrucomicrobiota > Verrucomicrobiia > Limisphaerales > UBA11358 > UBA11358. The sequence goes on along the minus strand of DATCFH010000064.1, from coordinate 10,592 downwards.
GTCGTTAATGGTGGCAACGTGAAATGCTATCTCGACGGCGTGTTGATTCACGACGTGGACTACGAAAAATCTGGCGGCATCAAGGCGCTTTACGCCTGTGCGGCGCGCGATAATCAGACGGGCGACGTGATTGTGAAGGTCGTGAACGCGAGCGCTTTGCCGCTGGAAACGACGCTGGATTTTTCCGGCGCGAAAAAATTGACGGGGCAGGGCACGTCCACCGTGCTGACTTCCGAAAGCGGGACGGATGAAAATTCTCTGGCCGAGCCAATGAAAGTTTCGCCCAAAACGTCGGCGGTGAATTTCACCGGCGCGACGCTGACGCAATCGTTTCCCGGAAATTCCTTCACCGTGCTGCGGCTGCAAACAAAATGAAATCCATGCGTTTTTCTTTCACCATGATTTTCGCGGCCTTCGCCGGCTTTTTGGCTGTTGCCTCGGTGGCATCGGCGGATCCGGCGGCGATGAAAGTCGCGCGGAAGGCCGAGCCGTTTGCCATGCCGGACGTGCGTTTGCTGGACGGTCCGTTCCGCGCCGCGATGTTGCGCGATCAAAAATATCTGTTAAGCCTCGACCCCGACCGGTTGTTGCTCAACTTCCGCGTCAACGTCGGTCTGCCATCGAATGCGAAACCGTATGGCGGCTGGGAAGATCCGGATTGCGAATTGCGCGGCCACAGTCTCGGTCATTATCTCTCGGCGCTGTCGCTGATGTATGCCAGCACCGGCGACCCGCAATTCAAATGGCGCGTGGATTACATCGTCGGCGAACTTGCGAAGTGCCAGAGCAATTCGCCCGCCGCCGGGTTTCACGCGGGTTATTTGTCGGCGTTTCCCGAATCGTTCATTGACCGCGTGGAAAACAGCAGGCCCGTCTGGGCGCCGTGGTATACGCTGCACAAAATCATGGCCGGACTGCTGGACGCGAACCAGCATTGCGGCAACGCGCAGGCGCTGGACGTGCTGGTGAAAATGGCGGACTGGGTGAAATTCCGCGTGGATAATCTGCCGGTGGCGCAGATGCAAAAATCACTCGACACGGAGCAGGGCGGCATGAATGAAGTGCTCGCGAATCTTTATGCGGTGACGGGCGACACGAATTATCTGCGCATCGCCGGGGCGTTCAACCAGCGGAAACTTTTTGCGTCGCTCGCGCGTGGCGAGGACAGGCTCGACCGCCTGCACGCCAATACGCAAATTCCAAAAATCATCGGCGCGACGCGCGAATATGAACTCACCGGCGACCCGCAGTTTTTTTCGATCGCCAACACGTTTTGGGATTCGGTGGCGCTGCGCCGTTCGTATGTGATAGGTGGCGACAGCGACCATGAGCATTTTTTCTCGACCAATGATTTTGAGAAGCATTTAAGCACCGACACCTGCGAGACGTGCAACACTTACAACATGCTCAAGCTCACGCGCGAGCTGTTCGCGCTGGAACCGTCGGCGGCGAAAATGGATTTCTATGAGCGCGGACTTTACAACCACATTCTCGCCTCGCAGGATCCAGAGACCGGCATGTTTGTTTATCTGATGTCGCTCAAGCCGGGACATTTCAAGACGTATTCCACGCCGGAAGATTCCTTCTGGTGCTGCGTCGGCACGGGCATGGAAAACCATTCTAAATACGGCGACACAATTTATTTTCACGACGCGGATTCACTTTACGTCAACCTGTTCATCGCGTCGGAACTGTCGTGGCCGGAAAAAAATCTCGTCGTGCGGCAGGAGACCAGATTTCCTGAAAAAGATTTTACGGTGCTAAAAATAAAAGCGGAGAAGCCCGTCGGCTTCGCGTTGAAAATCCGGCATCCGGCATGGGCGGTTTCTGGCGTGTCCGTTTCCGTGAACGGTGAAAAGCAAACCGTTGATTCCGCGCCGGAAAGTTATTTCACATTGTCGCGCGAATGGCATGACGGCGACAAGATTGAAATCCATTTTCCGATGACGCTGCACACCGAGCCGCTGCCCGGCGCGAGCAACATCGTGGCGATTCTTTACGGCCCGATTGTGCTGGCCGGCGAAATGGGCACGAACGCGATGCCGAATCCCTTTGCCCGGAACCAGACGGATTTCAGCCGTCTGCCCGCGCCGGAAGCGCCGGTCTTTGTCACTGCGGCGGAAAAATTATTGGAGCAAATAAAACCGGTCGCCGGAAAACCGCTGACGTTCCAAACGCACGGCATCGGCCAGCCGCGCGACGTGACGCTGATTCCGTTTTATCAGATGCACCGCGAGCGTTACTCGGTCTATTGGAAATTATTTTCGGCGGACGAATGGCGCGCGCAGGCGGCAAAGTTGGCGGCGGCAGAAGCAGATCGCATCGCGGCGGAAGCGCGCGTGGTGGATGATGTCCGCCCCGGCGAGCAGCAATCTGAAACCGACCACAAACTTCAGGGCGGCGACACGCAGAGCGGCGATTTCAACGGACGCAAATGGCGTCATGCGTCCGACTGGTTCAGCTACGAGGTGAAAGTTTTACCCGGCCAGCCCGTGCAACTGGCCTGCACGTTTTGGGGCGGCGATGAGGGCGCGCGCGAGTTCGATGTCGTCGTGGATGGTAAAATAGTTGGCACGGAAAGTTTGAACAGCAACCGTCCGAACGAATTTTTTGACGCGACGTTTCCGTTGCCCACTGAACTTACGCAGGGCAAACAAACGGTGACGGTGAAATTTGCGGCGCATCCCGGCAATCTTGCCGGCGGTGTTTTCGGCGTCCGCGTTTTGCGGTCACAAACGCATTCAAAGTAAATGAGCAATAAATACACAATCGGTCTGGACTACGGCACGAATTCCGTTCGCGCTCTTATCGTCAATGTTGCCAACGGTGCGGAAGTCGCCGCTGCCGTTTGGACTTACGCGCACGGCACGCAGGGCGTCGTGCTCGCGCGCGACCCGAATCTCGCGCGGCAACATCCGGCGGATTATTTGCAGGGCGCGGAAATCACGATTAAAGCAGCGCTCGCCACGGCGAAAAAATCCGTCAAAGGATTTAGCGCAAGCCAGGTCATCGGCATCGGCGTGGACACGACGGGCAGCACGCCATTGCCGGTGGACGCGAACGGCCAGCCGCTCGTATTCCAGAAAAAATTTGCGAGCAATCCCGCCGCGCTGGCGTGGTTGTGGAAAGATCACACGAGCGTCAATGAAGCTTCCGAAATCACCGCGCTCGCAAAAAAAATGCGTCCGCAGTTTCTCGCGAAATGTGGTGGCACGTATTCGAGCGAATGGTTTTGGAGCAAGCTGTTGCATTGCCTCCACACCGCGCCGGAAGTTTTTAATGCCGCGCACTCGTGGGTGGAACTTTCCGATTTCGTTCCCGCATCGCTCACCGGCACGGAGCATCCTGACAAATTTATCGCGGGCGTTTGCGCCGCCGGTCACAAGGCAATGTGGAATGCAAAATGGGGCGGTTATCCCGATGCGCAGTTTCTTTCCAAATTAAATCCCAAGCTCGCGCAATTGCGTTCGCGTTTGACGACGCGGGTTTATTCAATTGATAAATCCGTTGGCGGACTAACAGAAGGTTGGGCGAAGAAAACGGGTTTGACGGCGGGAATTTCCGTGGCCGTCGGTGCGTTTGATTGTCATCTCGGCGCAGTCGGCAGCGGCGTTACGCCCGGCACACTTGTCAAAATTATCGGCACGAGCACTTGCGACATCAGCATCGCGGCGAACACGAGCAAGCTCGCGGACGTGCCCGGCCTCTGCGGCATCGTGGACGGCAGCGTATTGCCCGGCTACTTCGGACTCGAAGCCGGTCAATCTGCCGTGGGCGATTTGTTCAACTGGCTCGTGAATTACGTCCAGCCCGGCGGCGAAAAAGCCGGTTCGCACGTTGAATTGAGCAAAGGCGCACTGAAATTGCAGCCGGGCGAAAGCGGTTTGCTCGCGCTGGATTGGAACAATGGCAATCGCACAATTCTCGTGGATCAACGGCTCACGGGTTTGCTCGTTGGCCAGACGCTTTACACGACACCGGCGGAAATTTTCCGCGCGCTCATCGAGGCGACGGCGTTTGGCGCGCTGACCATCATCAATCGGTTTGAGGAATACGGCGTGAAGATTTCGCAGATTGTGAACTGCGGCGGTATCGCGGAAAAAAGTCCGCTGGTCATGCAAATTTACGCGGATGTCACCGGACGTCCGATGAAAATTTCGCGCTCGGCGCAAACGTGTGCGCTGGGTTCGGCCATCGCGGCGGCGGTCATTGCGGGCGCGCACAAGGATTTCGCCACGGCGCAACGCAAGATGACTGGACTCAAGCCGACGGTCTGTAAACCGAACGCGAAAGCGCACGCGACTTACAAGGAACTTTACGCGCTCTACAAACAACTGCATGACGCGTTCGGCACGCAGGACGGCGGCGGAAATCTTTATGGTGTGATGAAGAAGCTGATTGAAATCCGCAGTCGTGTGAGAAAGTAAAATGAATTAGCACAGAGGCACAGAGAGTGCAGAGTCGAATTGAAATTTTTCTCTGGGCGCTCTGTGACTCGGTGGCAAAACAAAAATTGTTATGCTCGAAAAATTAAAAGCTGAAGTCTGCCGGGCGAACTTGGATTTGGTTCGCAAAGGCTTGGTCATCGAAACGTGGGGCAACGCGAGCGGCGTTGACCGTGAACGCGGCCTCGTCGTCATCAAGCCGAGCGGCGTGCCTTACGATGGCATGATGCCGAAACACATGGTCGTCGTTTCGCTCACGGACGGCAAAGTGGTCGAAGGAAATTTGAAGCCGAGTTCGGACACGGCGACGCATTTGGTTTTGTATCGCGCGTTCCCGAAAATCGGCGGCGTGGTGCATACGCACAGTTTGTTTGCGACGGCGTGGGCGCAGGCGCAACGCGGCTTGCCGAGCTACGGCACGACGCAGGCGGATTACTGGTATGGCGATGTGCCGTGCACGCGTTTGCTGAAGCCGACGGAAATCAAAAAAGATTACGAGGCAAACACCGGTGAAGTGATTGTGGAGACGTTCAAGAAATTGGAATTTGATCCGGCGCATCATCCGGCCGTTTTGGTGGCGAGCCACGGGCCGTTCACTTGGGGCAAAGATGTCGCGGACGCAGTTCACAATGCGGGCGTGCTGGAATTCATCGCGCAACTCGCGAGCGAGACTTTGAAGATCAGTCCGAAATTGAAGCCGATGCAAAATGTTTTGCTCGATAAACATTTTCTTCGCAAGCACGGAGCAAATGCTTACTATGGCCAGAAATAAACTTTCAAACAACGAACAATAACCATGAAAAAAATTATTCAACTCATTACCATCACGTCGCTGGGACTTTTTGCGGCGTGTCTAACCGGCTGCAACACTATGTCAAACACACCTAAAGGAACGATTACGAAAGCGGACTTCGGCACGACGCCCGACGGCAAGGCCGTGGAGCTTTACACGCTGGCCAACAGCCATGGCATGACGGCAACCATCATGACTTACGGCGGCATTGTCACGTCGCTCAAAGTGCCGGATAAAAATGGCAAGTTCGGCGATGTCGTTCTCGGCTTCGACAATCTGGACAGCTACATCAAATCATCGCCGTATTTTGGCGCGCTCATCGGACGTTACGGCAATCGTATTGCGTTTGGAAAATTTTCTTTGGACGGACAGACTTACACGCTCGCGACGAACAACGGTGTGAATTCGTTGCACGGCGGCTTGAAGGGTTTTGACAAGCAGGTGTGGACGGCGCAGCCAATGCCGACGGCGCACGGGCCGGCGCTGATTCTGACTTATGTGAGCCGCGACGGTGAAGAAGGTTATCCCGGTAATCTGTTCGTCACGGCGGTTTACACGGTGACGGAAGATAATGCGTTGCGCGTGGATTTCACCGCGACGACGGACAAGGACACGGTTTGCAACTTGACGCATCATTCCTACTTTAATTTGCGCGGCAGCGGCGATGTGCTTGGTCACGTCGTCACCATCAATGCCGATAAGTTCACGCCGGTGGACAGCGGTTTGATTCCGACAGGCGAATTGCATCCGGTGGCGGGAACGCCGTTTGACTTTCGCACGCCGACGGCGATTGGCGCGCGCATCAACAATACGAACGACCTACAAATCAAGCTCGGCAACGGCTACGACCACAACTGGGTTTTGAACAAGGATGGCAACGAACTTTCCTTTGCGGCGCGCGTTTATGAACCGATGAGTGGCCGCACGTTGGAAGTCTGGACGACGGAACCGGCGACGCAGTTTTACACTGGTAATTTTCTCGACGGCACGCTGACCGGTAAAGGCGGCTGGACGTATCAGTTCCGCAACGGCTTTTGTTTTGAGCCGCAGCATTATCCCGACTCACCGAACCATCCGGCGTTTCCGACAACTGAATTGAAGCCGGGCGAAACTTACAAGAACACGATTATTTATAAATTCTCTGCCAAATAAAAATCTGCAACCAACAACCAAAATTAAATTATGAAAAAAATTCAATCTCTCGTCGCCGCTGTCTGCATGGCGGCGATTGTCTCCGGCTGCGGCAAATCCGAAGCGCCCGCGCCCAGTGCGGGCGGCAGTGCGCCCGCGTCCGGCAAAAAACTGAAGCTGTCGTTCGTCTCGAACAACGCGGCTAATTTCTGGTCCTTCGCCCGCGCGGGTTGTAATGCGGCGGCCAAGGAACTGGGCGATGTGGACGTGGATTTTCGCATCACACAGGACGGCAGTTCCGCAGCGCAACGCCAAATTCTTGATGACTTGGTGGCCAAGGGCGTTGACGGCATTGCGGTCAGCGTGAACGATCCAGACAACCAGACGGAATTTCTGAACAAGATCGCTGGCTCGACGCTTTTGATTTGCTGCGACAGTGATGCCGCCAAGAGCGAGCGCGTTGCCTACATCGGCACGGACAACGAGGTGGCGGGCGAGCAGGCCGGACAGATGATCAAGGAATGTCTGCCGAACGGCGGCAAGATTATGTTGTTCGTCGGCCACAGCGATTCACAGAACGCCATGGAACGCTCCGGCGGCATCAAAAAGGCGCTCGAAGGTTCCAACATTCAGATTGTGGACATTCGCACGGACGACACCGATCCAGTTCGCGCCCAGAAAAACGCCGAGGATACGCTCGTGAAATATCCTGACATCGCCTGCCTCGTTGGTTTGTGGAACTACAACGGCCCGGCGATTTTGAATGCCGTGCGCGGTGCCGGCAAAATCGGGACGGTGAAAATCGTCTGCTTTGACGATGAAGCCGACACGCTTGCGGGCATTGCCGACGGCGGCATCTACGGCACGGTCGTGCAAAATCCGTTTGAGTTCGGCCGCCAGTCCGTTACGCGCATGGATAAGTATCTGCGCGGCGACAAAACGCAATTGAGCGGCAAGATTTTCATCCCCACGCGCAACATTAAAAAAGACAATGTGGCTGATTATCAGGCCGAGGTGAAAAAAATTCTGGGTCAATGATGTTTGTCCGGGCGACGCGTTGAACCGGTTGACGGGTTCAGCGCGTTCCCAATCAGGTTTAATCGAAATGGCTATCCTTCTTTCCTTACGCGGCATCGGCAAGCGCTTTCCCGGCGTTATTGCGCTCGACAACGTCTCGCTGGAAATCGGCGCGGGCGAGGTGGTGGCGTTGTGCGGTGAAAATGGCGCGGGCAAATCCACCCTGATGAAAATCATCGGCGGCGTGTATCAGCCCGACGACGGCGAGATCCGGGTCAACGATGCGGTGGTGAAAATCAACGACGTCAACGACTCAATGGAGTTGGGCATTGGGTTCATCCATCAGGAGTTGAATGTCCTCGACAACCTGGATGTGGCGGGAAATGTATTTCTCGGGCGCGAGCCAAGAAATGCGCTGGGGCTGATTGACTTCAAAAAAATCCACGCCGATACGGAACCATTTCTCAAGCGGTTGGGAATGGATTTTTCCAGCAAAACGCTGCTGGAAAAATTGTCCATTGCCGAGAAGCAGATGGTGGAAATCGCCAAGGCACTCTCGCTTAATTCGCGCATCATCATCATGGACGAGCCAACGTCGAGCCTGACGTTGACCGAGACGGATCGCCTGCTGGAGCTGGTCTGTGAATTGAGCCAGCAGGGCGTGAGCGTCATTTATATTTCGCATCGTCTCGGCGAAGTGGAGCATTGCGCCGACCGTGTGGTGGTTTTGCGCGATGGCAAAAATGCCGGCGAACTGCCGCAGTCCGAAGTCAGCCACGACCGTATTGTGAGCCTGATGGTCGGGCGCGAAATCAAAAGTTTCTACACCGCTTCGAGTGCGCCGAAAACACCGGGTTATTTCAAAGTGCGCAACGCGCGCTCCAGCCGCTATCCCGCAAAGCCCGTTGAGTTCGATGCGACGCGCGGCGAAATTTTAGGTTTTGCCGGACTCGTCGGCGCTGGGCGTTCCGAAATTATGAAGGCAATGGTCGGTCTCGATCCACGCGGCAGCGCCGAAGTGACCATTGGCGACCAGAAAGTTGTCATCAACAAACCCGCCGATGCCATTGGTCACGGCATTTATCTGGTGCCTGAAGATCGTCGCGGGGAAGGCTTGGTCACTTCCATGACGGTGCGCGAAAACACCACGCTGCCTTCATTGGAAAAATATTCCACGTTCAACCTCATCAGCAAGGAGCGCGAAAGCAAGGTGACGAATGAGCAAATCAAGTCACTCAAGATTAAAACGCCCAGCGGCGAGGCGCTGGTGTTGAACTTGAGCGGTGGCAACCAGCAGAAAGTGGTGCTGGGCAAATGGCTTTCCATGTCGCCGAAAGTAATGATTTTGGATGAACCGACGCGCGGCATTGACGTTGGCGCGAAGGCGGAAATTTACCGGCTGATGCGTGAATTGGCCGACGGCGGCGGCGTTATCCTGATGATCAGTTCGGACATGGAGGAAGTGCTGAATGTAAGCGATCGGGTGGCCGTGATGCACGAAGGGCGCATCACTGGCGTGCTGGAGCGAGCCGATTGCAACGAAGAAAATGTGATGAATCTCGCCGTTGGTAAAACTATATCCGCCGTCAAACCGGCGGTGAACTGAACTGAATTGATTTGAATGAAAAAAGAAATTGGTATCTTTATTTTGCTGGTCGTGCTTTGTGCGGTGACCGGTTTTGAAAACCCGCGCTTCTTCTCGGAGGCCAACCTCGCCAACACTGCCAACCTGATTGGCTTGCGCGGCATTTTCAGCCTCGGCGTCGGGCTGGTCATCATCACCGGCGGCATTGATTTGTCCATCGGCTCGATGATCGCATTGGTCGGGATGCTGCTCGTGATGGCGCTGACCGAATGGCATTGGCCGTGGCCGGTGGCAACCGCCTTTGCGCTCGGCGTGGCGGCGTTGCTGGGCTTGGTTCATGCAGTGCTGATCACGCGGTTTCGGATGCAGCCGTTCATCGTCACCTTGTGCGGCTTGCTGGTGTATCGCGGCATGGCGCGCTACATCTCGCACGACATGACGAAGGGTTTTGGCGACGCGGAAAATTTCAAAACCTTGCAATACCTTGCCAGCGGAAAACTGTGTGGCCTGCCGATGCCGTTCGTATTTTTAATCGTCATCGCGGTGGTGATGTGGGTGGTGCTGCACCGTTCGGTTTATGGTCGCTATCTTTTTGCCGTTGGTCGCAACGAGGAGGCCACCCGTTTTTCCGGGGTCAACGCGCGCCGCGTCATCGGGTTTGCGTATGTTCTGGCCGCGTTCCTGACGGGCATATCGGCGATTCTGTTCGCGTTTTACACCAACTCGGTTTCGCCTTCGAGCCAGGGAAATTTTTATGAGCTATACGGCATCGCGGCAGCCGTGCTGGGCGGTTGCAGTTTGCGCGGCGGCGAAGGCTCGATCCTTGGCATCATCATCGGCACGACGCTGCTGCTGGTGCTGGAAAATCTGGTGAACCTGCTGGGCATTGACAGCTCGCTCAATTTCGCCGTCATGGGCGCGGTGGTATTGTTCGGCGTGCTGGCCGACCAACTTTTCAAAAATCGTTCCGCGAAAAAAATTGCCGCACCAGCCAAATGAAAATCTTTTTCGGTCTGCTCGCGTTCGTCACGGCGGCAAATATTTTGTCCGCGCAAACCGTTTTGCCAAATGTCAGCCTGACGGCGCGCGAGGAACAGGTTATTGCCGCGTCCGCAATCGCTTCGGCTCCGCAGTTTAATGGCGCGCGCGTCGTTGGCATTTATTCGGGAACGCCGTTGATTTATTCGTTGGCCGTCAGCGGCGAACGGCCAATGGCTTTTTCCGTAAAAAATCTGCCCGCCGGACTGAAACTTGATTCGCAGACCGGCATCATCACTGGAATGCTTGCAAACAAAGGCGAATTCACTTTCACCGCGTCCGCCAAAAATTCGGCCGGCGCGGCGACTGCAAAAATAAAAATTGCTTGTGGCGACAGCCTCGCGCTCACACCGCCGATGGGCTGGAACAGTTACGATTGCTTTGGCGACAACGTCGTTGAATCCGAAGTGCTGGCGAACGCGCATTACATTGCGGAAAAAATGCAGCCGCTCGGCTGGGATACCGTCGTCGTGGATTATTGCTGGTCCGATCCCGGCGCGCATGACAATAACCGTAATGGTCGCGCCAACGCGCCGCTCACCGCCGACAAGTTTGGCCGGATGCTGCCCGCGCCAAATCGTTT
>DATCFH010000063.1:0-5541 GCA_036509625.1 Verrucomicrobiia bacterium | reverse complement strand
GAGTCCCAAATCAAAATGGAAATGGAAAGAATCAGGGACTCGTGGAACTCGTCCCTCCGAACCGTTTGAACACCGCCGACATCATTCTCGCCGCCGTCGGGCAATCCGGCGGCAAATTAAAATTCGAGGATTTCACGCCGTTGCCCTGCGGCGATCCGAACTGCGCCACCATTGGTTATTTGCTCAAAGTCGGCGGGCAAGTTCGTTCCGTCAGCGACTTTATTGATTTCAAAAACGTGCAGGAATTTCTCGGCACCAAAGTCCGTTACAAACTGGAAGACCTGATGAAATGCGGCTGCGAATCCGAGCCGCTCGGCGAACTGCTCAAGCAATTCGAGCTGGACGAATCGCACACGTTTCGGCTCTTTATCAAGCCGTTCATGGACGCCGCGACATGGGACGAAGACCGCATTGACCGCTGCTGCACGCACGTCATCCGCCCGGACGGCAAACTGGATTCCTTCTGCCGCTACTACTCCGGCTTTGCGGATTGCAAAACGAAATGAGAAATAAATTTATGAGCGACGAACCAAATCAAAAGGGAAAATCTTCCGCGCTAGCGCTGTTGCTGGCATTTATGCCGTCGTTCATGTTACTTGGCGTGCTTACAATTACCGGCCACACAAACCACCCGGCAATCATTTTTGCCGCGCTGTGCTGCGCCAGCGCCGTGTGTTGTATTGTTTCGGCGTTCTTGCTCTTCCAGCATAATGTTTGGTGGGCAACTCTTATTGCCCTGACATTTTTTCTGCTTAATCTGGGGGTTTCGTTTTTTCTCGGTTGCGGTGCGATTTTGAACAGTTGATTAAATATGCTTTCGCCTATTCAATCCACCGCCTACGGCTGGCTGATGCTCGCGGGCATTTTCGTGAGTATCATTTTCTGGTCGCGGCTCGCGCGGCGCGATGAACGGCTCGTGCTGATTTACATCGCGGCGCTGGCCGGCGCGTTCCTCGGCGCAAAGCTCGTCTATCTCGCAGCGGAAGGCTGGCTGCACTGGCACGACGCAAACCGCTGGGTGATTCTCGCCACCGGCAAATCCATCACCGGGGCGCTGCTCGGCGGTTACATCGCAGTAGAACTCGCCAAAAAATTTCTGAAATATTCCGGCACGACCGGCGATTGGTTTGCCGTCATCGTGCCCGTCGGCATTATGCTGGGTCGTATCGGCTGCATGATACAAGGCTGCTGCCTCGGCAAAGTCTGCGAAGCAAATTGGTTCACCATCAACGACGCGCACGGCATCCCGCGCTGGCCGGCGTCGCAGGTGGAATTTATTTTCAACGCCGTGATGCTCGGCGGGATTTTAATGCTGCGCTGGGGAAAAATTGCGCCCGGACAACTCTTTCACATTTACATGATAGCTTATGGCAGTTTCCGTTTCTTCCACGAATTTCTCCGCGACACGCCCCAAATCCTCGGCCCGTTTTCCGGCTATCAAATCGTTGCCCTCGCCATCATCGTTCTCGGAGCGGTCGGTTTCGTTTTGCGTCGTCGTGCCGACGAATCTCTTTTCGTGTGATTCATGTATTTCGTGGTTTAACAAATTCATTTTTCCAGTTAAAACTTTGTGCTGTCGTCTGCATGAATAAAAATCCGTCGCCCACGCTCACCTTGTCGCCCATTGGATTTATCCGCGCGTCCAAGCAGGTGAAATTTCAGGCGCTGCACCAGCCGTCCGAAGCCGCGCCGGAACGCAACATTTTGGAACTGCTGCCGGACTGCGATTACGAAACCGCGTTGCAAGATCTCGCCGGTTTTTCGCGTGTGTGGTTGCTCTCCTGGTTTCATCGCAACAAAACGTGGCGTCCGCTCGTGCTGCCGCCGCGCGGCCCGGCGCAACGGCGTGGTGTCTTCGCCACGCGCTCGCCGCATCGCCCGAATCCACTTGGTCTCACGCCCGTGCAACTTATCGCCGTCGAGGGACGCAAACTGATTCTCGGCGCGTGTGATCTTGTGGACGGCACGCCCATCTTCGACATCAAACCTTACATCGCCGCCTACGACGCTTTTCCCGATGCGCGCGGCGGTTGGACGGATGAAGTCGCCGCCGCGCAGGAAATGCCGCCGCAATTTTCCGTGTGTTTCGCGCCGCTCGCCGAGTTGCAAGCCGAATGGTTGCGCGCAAATTGGCAGCTTGATTTTCGCGCGCGCCTGTTCGAGTTGCTCGCGCGCGATCCTGCGCCACACCGCACGCGGCGCATCCGGCGGCGTGGAGAAAATCAATTCACGATCGGCTGCGGTGCGTGGCGTGCCGTCTTCACCGTGACCAAAAAAACCGTGAACATACTCGCGCTCGAAACCGGCTATCCGCCGCGCTTTTTGAACAACCTGACGCTCGAAGATTTGCCCGACCGCGCCGCGCAACTCGCCTTTCTCGAACGCTGGCCGCAAGCGCGTTGGAACAAACCACCGTGATCGTTTGCAACAGCGTTAGCTTAAATTGACCGGCTTGCCCGTGCGCGCGGATTCGTAGATGGCGGTGATGATTTTCATATCGCGCAAACCTTCTTCGCCCGGCACGCGCGTCGGACGATTTTCCAAAATGCACTGCGCGAAATCATCCATCTCGGCGGCGAACTGATCAATGGTCGGCAGTTCAATAATTTTTCCGTCGCTGCGTGTGCCGCGCAGCCCGCCATAATTGTAAGCCGGATCAAGACCGAACGAACCGTGCTCGGCGGTGACATTAAAACGGTTGAGGCCGTTGAAGGCATAAGTCGTCATGCCGCTGGTGCTGACGCCGCTCGGAAATTTCATCGACCACGCCAGTGATTCCTCGATGTCGCGGAATTTTTCCTTGTCCGTCGTGGTGGCGTTGGCCGTGACGGACACCGGCTCTTCACCGGACAGATAACGCATCGCCTGCAACGCGTAGATGCCCACGTCCATCATCGGCCCGCCGCCGGACAACGCGCGGTTCAAACGCCATTGTGTCGGGTCGCCAATCGGAAAACCGAACGCGGCCTCGATGGATTTCAGATTGCCAAAAACTTTTTCGCGCGCGAGCCGGATGCACTCCCGATGGTTCGGCTCGAAATGCAGCCGGTAGCCGATGGCGAGCTGCTTGCCCGCCGTTTTGCACGCATCAATCATCTGCTGACATTTCGCGGCGGAAACTTCCATCGGCTTTTCGCAGAGGACGTGCTTGCCGGCTTTCGCCGCCGCAATTGTGTGCTTTGCGTGTAGCCCGTTCGGCGTGACGACATACACCACATCAATGTCCGGATTGTCCGCGAGCCGCGCCATCGTGCCGTAACTGTAAACGCTGTGGTCGAGTAAATTATATTTTGCCTGCCAGCGTTTCGCCTTCGCGGGCGTGCCGGTGATGATGCCCGCGAGCCGGGCGAATTCCGTGTGCTGCAACGCTGGTGCAAGTTGGTAGGTGCTCAAGCTGCCAAGGCCGCACAACGCAAAACCAATTTTCTTTTTTGGTTCAGCGGCAAAAGTTGCGGTCGCAAATGGCAGTCCTGCTGCCGCAAGTGCTGCGGCCTTCAAAAAATGCCGACGGGAAAAGTGCAGGGGATTCATGCGCCCAAGTTATCGCCGGCCAGCCTCGGCTGACAATGGAAAACTTTTCTTCGGTTGCCCATCGCATTGCTTGAAACGATGCCGCCCAAAGTTTTTCAATTCACACTTGGCCGCATAAGCTGGTAGTTTCTGTGCTGTGAACGAAACTGAAAACCACTCCGCACTCCGCACTTCGCATTCCGCACTCGGTGGCTTTTGGGCGCTCATCGTCACGCAATTTCAAGGCGCGTTCAGCGACAACGTCGTAAAAAACCTCGTCGTCTTCGTCACGCTTTTTGGCGCGAATCTGTCGCTCACCGAAAAAAACAGTTACGGTGAATCCATCGCTGCGCTGTTCGCGCTGCCGTTCATTTTATTTTCCATGCTCGGCGGCTTTCTCGCCGACCGTGTCAGCAAACGCTCCGTGATGCTCGGCGTGAAAGTTTTTGAATTGTTCATCATGCTGCTCGTGCTCGCCGGTCTGTGGACATGGAATAAAAACCTGCTGTTCGCCGGCGTCTTTTTAATGGGCACGCACAGCGCATTTTTTGGTCCCGCCAAATACGGATCGCTCCCTGAATTATTGCCGGATCAAAAACTTTCATGGGGCAACGGCATCCTCGAACTCGGCACGTTCATGGCCATCATTCTCGGCACGGTCGCCGCCGCCGTGATGGCGCAATTTTTCAACGGACGCCAATGGTTGTCAGGTTTTATTCTTATCGCACTGGCCATCGCCGGATTTTTTTCCTGCCTCGGCATCAGCAAAATTCCGGCGGCGGATCCAACCAAAAAATTCAACGCCAATTTCCCCCGCGAAATCTGGCGGCAAGTGCGCGCCATGCGCGGCGACCGCCCGCTCTGGCTCGCGCTGCTCGGCAATTCCTACTTCAATTTTTTCGGAATGTTGCTGCTGCTGAATTTATTTTTCTACGGCTCGCAAACGCTGGGTGTGGATGAAACGCACATCGGTCTGCTCAATGTCGCGCTCGCGCTTGGCATCGGCCTCGGCAGCGTCGCGGCAGGTTATCTGTCCGGCGGAAAAATCGAATACGGCCTCGTGCCGTTCGGCGCGCTCGGTTTGTCCGCCTGCGCCGCGCTGCTTTCGTGGTCGTCCGTTTCTTTCGCCGATTCGCTCGTGCTCCTCGCTCTGCTCGGTTTCGCCGGTGGATTTTTTATCGTGCCGATTGCCGCGCTGTTGCAACACCGTCCCGCGCGCGAAAATAAAGGCCAGATTCAAGCCGTCGCCAACTGGTGTGCGTTTGTCGGTGTCTTTCTTGCGTCCGGCGCGCACTGGCTGCTTGCGCAAAAACTGCAATTATCCCCACGCGAAATTTTTCTCGCCGGCGGCGCGCTCACGCTGGTTGCCGCGATTTACGCCGTGTTCCTGTTGCCCGACGCCTTGCTGCGTTTCGCCTTGTGGTGCGTGGCAAATTCCATTTATCGCGTCCGCATCGTTGGCCTAAATAACATTCCCGAAAAAGGCGGCGCGCTCTTCGTCTGCAACCACGTTTCCTTCGCCGACGCGCTGCTGCTCATCGCCTCGACCGACCGGCCAATTCGCTTTTTGATGTTCAAGGACATTTACGAAAAGCCGTGGATAAAACCGTTTGCAAAAATTTGGAAAACCATTCCCGTCTCGTCCGAACAACGTCCGCGCGAACTGCTCGCCGCGTTGAAGGAAGCGAGCGACGCCATCCGCAATGGCGAAGTCGTCTGCATTTTTGCCGAGGGACAAATCACGCGCATCGGCCAGCTTTTGCCGTTCCGTCGCGGCATCGAACACATCATGAAAAATGTGGACGCGCCCATCATTCCCATCGCGCTCGACGGCGTGCTTGGCGGCCCGATGAGTTGCCGGCGCGGGAAAACCATTCAGCTCATCACCGCGCGCCTGCCGCATCCCGTCACCGTGAGTTTTGGCGCGCCGCTGCCGCCGACCACCACGCCGTTCGCCGTGCGCGAAGCCGTGCAGGAATTGCAAGTCGCCGCTTGGTCATTGCGCCGCGCGCAGATGCAGCCGCTTCATCG
>DATCFH010000062.1:0-4058 GCA_036509625.1 Verrucomicrobiia bacterium | reverse complement strand
TCAAGACAAACACAGAAAATCAAAAAGGTAGTGTAACGGCTCATTTCGCCTTTGAGCCTACCGCCTTTCCCAAACCATGTCGCCACGATTCTTTGCCGGAATGGCGCACCACGACGGCTTTTGCATCCGTTCCCAGTGCCGGGGCGGTCAGGCGGATTGGGCTTTTATGGGCGGGCGAGACGGTTGCAACCCGGCAAAACGGCCTTAACTGTCGCTTTTCGGCCACCGCCACTTCCCAAAAACTCATCGCAAACGGCCATTTTTCCCAAAAAAGCGAGGTTTTAGCCGTCGCAACTCGTCCGATAGGCGTCGCAACTTGTCCGAAGCCCGTCGCAGGTGACCAAAGGCCGTCGCAAGTCGCCCGTGACCCGTCGCAACCTGTCCGATGACCGTCGCAGGTCGTCCGTAAGCCGTCGCAACCCGTCCGAAGGGCATCGCAGCCCGGTTTTCGCCGTCGCAAGTTGTCCGAAGGTCGTCGCAGGTAATCCGCCCGCCGTGGCTAAAAAATCCCTTTGCACTTTCGCCTTTTGCCCGCGCCCGGCAAAACCTAGACTGGCCGCATGAATTCGCCCGGATTTCCCGTGGTTCGCCCGCGCCGGTTACGCACGTCGCCCGCGTTGCGCGCGCTGGTCGCGGAAACGTCGCTCAACGTCTCGCAGCTCGTCCTGCCGCTGTTCGCGCGCAGCGGCAAGAAACTGCGTCGTCCCGTCGCGGCCATGCCGGGCGTGTTTCAATTGTCGCCGGATGAAATTTTGCGCGAGGCCACGGCGGCGCACGCGCTCGGTGTTTCCGCCATTTTGCTGTTCGGCATTCCCGATAAAAAAGATGCGAAGGCGAGTGGCGCTTACGCGAAAAACGGCATTGTCCAGCAGGTCGTGCGGCTGTTGAAAAAGGAATTGCCGTCGCTGCTGGTCATCACGGACGTGTGCCTGTGCGAATACATGAGCCACGGTCATTGCGGCATCGTGCATGGCGGCAAAATCCTGAACGATCCAAGTTTGAACTTGCTCGCACGCACGGCGGCAAGCCACGCGGACGCGGGCGCGGACATCGTGGCACCGAGCGACATGATGGACGGTCGCGTGCGCGCCATCCGCGCGGAGCTGGACAACGAAGGTTTTGCCGACACGCCGATTATGAGTTACGCGGCCAAGTTTGCGTCGGCGTTTTACGGCCCGTTTCGCGAAGTGGCAGAATCCGCGCCGAGCTTTGGCGACCGCCGCAGTTATCAGATGGACGCGGCGAACGGCAACGAGGCGTTGCGCGAAGTGGCGCTGGACATTCAGGAAGGCGCGGACATGGTGATGGTCAAACCGGCGCTGGCGTATCTCGATATAATTTATCGCGTGAAGCAAGAATTTGGTCTGCCGACTGCCGCGTATTCCGTGAGCGGCGAACACGCGATGATCAAGGCCGCCGCTGCGAATGGCTGGATTGACGAGCGCGCGGTGACTTTGGAAAGTCTGCTGGCGATGCGCCGCGCGGGCGCGGACATTCTTATCACTTACGCGGCAATGGATGCGGCGAAGTGGCTTCGTTAAGAAAAATTCAGGGTTTACAGTTCAGGGTTCAAATTTTTTTGCGCGCCGCCCATCGCAAACAACAAACCCTGAACCCTGAACTGTGAACCAATTGACGTAGTTTGCGTTTGCGTTGTGCGTCCGCGCAAGTTAGCCTGCGCGTTCACTTTTTTTCACTATGATTGGAACAATTCGCAAACATTCTAGCTGGCTGTGGTGGTTTATCGCCGCTCTCACGATTATTTCCTTTGTGGTTTTCATGGGCGCCGGCCCGGCGCGCAACGGCAATAGCGGCTCCTCGTCCGGCAGTTTAGGCACGATTTACGGCCACGCCATCACGCCGCAGGATTTTGCGAAGGCGAAGGCGGAATTTTATCTTTATTACTGGCTGCATTACCAGCAGTGGCCGGACAAGAGCGCGAGTTTCAGCAGCGACGACACCGAACGCGAAGTTTACATCCGCCTGCTGCTCGCGCAAAAGGCGCGGTTGCTGGACATTCAAGTGAGCGAGCCGACTTTGGTCACGGCGGCGAATGATTTTCTCCGTTCCATCGGTCACAACGGCCAGCCGGTCGCGATGGATAAATTTGCGGAACAGGTTTTGGCGCCGGAAGGTTTGGGCGTGGCGGATCTGGAAAATTTTCTTCGCGATGAACTGGTCGTGCAACAGATGATACAGGTGCTTGGTTTGTCCGGCGCACTCGTCACGCCGCAGGAAGCTGGCGCACTTTATGATCGCGAACATCAGGAAGTTTCCGCGCAAGCCGTATTTTTCTCCGCGTCAAATTATCTCGCGCAGGTCGCGCTCACGCCGGACGCGATCGGGCAATTTTACACGAACAACCTCGCGGCCTATCGCGTGCCGGATCGCGTGCAGGTGAACTACGTTTACTTCAACGTCACGAATTATCTCGCGGCGGCCAAAACGGAATTGGAAAAGACCAATACCTTCGAGGAATACGTGGACTCGGCCTATCGTCAATACGGCGCGACGGAATTTGCCGACGCGAAAACGCCGGAAGAAGCGAAAGCCAAAATCCGCGACGTGCTTTACCGCAACCGCGCGCTGCAAGAAGCGCGCGTGGCGGCCAATGATTTTGCCACCACCGTGTTCGCCGTCGAACCTGCGAAGCCGGAAAATCTCGTCACCTACGCCAAGCAAAAAGGTTTGTCCGCACAAATCACCACGCCGTTCACCGCCAATCTCGGCCCGGAAGAATTCACCGCATCGGCGGCGTTCGTCAAATCCGCCTTTCAGTTGAGCGCAGACGAGCCGTTCGCCGGACCGATTGTCAACGCCGATGGCATTTACGTCATCGCGCTCGCGAATCAGTTGCCGAGCTACATCCCGACGCTCGACCAGATTCGCACCCGCGTATTGGTGGATTATCAAAGTCGTGATGCCGTGGATCTCGCCCAGCGCGCGGGTTCAACTTTCCATGCCACGGTCGCCGTGCAGATGGCTGCTGGAAATTCTTTTGGCAAAGCCGTCGCCGTCGCCGGTCAAGCGCCGGAACTGCTGCCGGAATTTTCCTTGAGCACGAGCGACCTGCCCGACCTCGGCAACCGCGCCACCATCGGCCAGCTTAAACAGGCGGCGTTCACCACCGCCCCGGGTCACGTCAGCAATTTTCAACCGACCAGCGAAGGCGGCTTTGTTCTCTACGTCCAACAACTGTTGCCGGTTGACGCCACAACCAGGAACGCGGACATGCCGCAGTTCCTCGACCAAGTTCGCCGCGCGCGCCAAAACGAGGCGTTCAATCTCTGGCTGCAAGCCGAAGCCAATCGCGAATTGCGCGACACGCCGTTTTTCCAGAAACAACAAGCGGCGGCGGCGGCGAAACAGCCGTGAGCGCCACCATTAAATTATCCTCGCCCGCCACGAAAGAATTTTGGGAAATCCCCGTTCTTTTCGAGGATGAGCATCTGCTCGCGCTCGACAAACCCGCCGGTTTGCTGACCACGCCCGACCGTCACGATGAGAATCGTCCCAGCCTGATGAAGCTGTTGCTCGACGGAATTGCCGCTGGCAAACCGTGGGCGCGTGAACGCAATCTTACTTTTTTAAGCAACGCCCATCGGCTCGATTTCGAGACGAGCGGCGTGATTCTATTGGCGAAAAACAAACCCGCCTTCATCACGCTCGCGGATTTTTTTGGCGCGGAAAAGCCATTGCGGAAATACGTCGCGCTCGCGTGGGGCAATCCGCCGGAGAAAAACTTTGAAGTGGACGCCAAGCTCGCGCCGCATCCCGTCAAGCCCGGCCAGATGTGCGTGAACCCGCTCGAAGGCAAAAAATCGCGCACCGAATTTGAAGTGCTGGAACAATTTTCCGACTGGACGCTGTTGCGCGCCACGCCGCTGACCGACCGCACACACCAGATTCGTATTCACTTGAAGCACGCTGGTTTTCCCGTGGTCGCTGATGAACTTTACGGCGGCAAAAAACTCTGGCTCTCGCGCCTCAAAAAAGATTTTTACCTCAAGCCCGGCAAGGAAGAACGCGCCTTACTTTCGCGCGCCGCGTTGCACGCC
>DATCFH010000061.1:0-3575 GCA_036509625.1 Verrucomicrobiia bacterium | reverse complement strand
AAATTGTTTCTGCGCCCGGCGGCAATGGTGGATTTTGCGCGTCGGCAGAAATCGAAATAATCAGCGCGAGGACAAAAATAAACTGGTGCAAGCGGATCATTGCAGCGCGGCCAGCAGTTCGCCATCGGCATGCGCGGGCTGGCTCATGCGCTGGATGGCGTCAAGATTTTCGAGCGCGTCCACGCTCGGCAACGGCTGCGTCACGGCGACGAGTGCAACATCTTTGGCCAACGCAATGCGGTGCGACCGAATTTCGTGTCGCTGAATGCTGACACCGGCAAAAATTAAAACGGCGGCGGTCACTGCGACGCGCGGCCACAGCAAACGCCAGTTCAAAGTCCAACTGTGCGAACGTGCTGCGCGCACTTCTTCCAGTTCCACGGCGGCAAGGACGCGCGCGGTGAAATTGGAAGGCACAGGCGCGTCGGAAATTTTGTCCAAAGCTACTGTCAGTTTCGCTTGCAGTTCCAGTTCGGGCGACACGCGCAACGCGTCGCGCTCGGCGGCGGAAAGTTTCCGTCGCCACAACGATTCACCTGAATTTGAAGGTTGATTTTCCATCACTTCAAATTAAAAACCGGCGGTCGCGCAAAGTTGCAAAATTATTTGCGGCTGCGGCCTGTTCAAATTCCGCCGTTTCAGCTAGCTTTTTTGCCATGCGGCGACTGGTCAAAATCGAGGAAACGGTGGAACTGCCGCACCCGCGCGATGCACGAACAACTGGGTAAAATGAATTTGACGCAAAAATTGCAACTGCAATTGAAGTCCGCCTTGCCTGCCGGGCCGTGCCTCGCGGTGAACGCGAACGACAAACTGGTTTTTTTTGGTTTGGTTGTGAAGCTTGCGGCGCGCTTGGTCGAGCGTTGCGAAGGCGGTGACTTGGTGGTGACGGATGAAATTTTTCAGCGTGAAGAAATACAAGGATTTCTCCGTAAGATCCGGCTGACCACCGTGGCGGACAAGCGGCAGTTCACTGGATTTTCTGAACCCATTCGCAGCTGGCGCATCGCGATGCTGGCACACGCTGCCGACTAACCAAAATATGTGCGTCCATTGCCAAAATAAACGAAGCTGCCATGGGGGCAGATACTGTTATGATGGGCTTGGTTAATTTATCCGATGAATATTGTTGAACCAAAACCGCCAGCTCTGAAAACCGTTTTGACCGCGCGCGAACGTTTCAATCGCGCCGCGCGTTGTTTGCCCGTGGATCGTCCGCCGATGTGGCTGATGCGCCAAGCCGGTCGCGCCTTGCCGGAATACCGCAAGCTCAAGGAGACTTACACTTTCGTCCAGCTTGTGCAGAATCCAGAACTCGCGGTCGAAGTCACGTTGCAACCGGTGCGCCGCTTCGGCTTCGACGCCGCGATTTTATTCAGCGACATCCTCGTGATTCCTGAAGCGCTGGGGCAGACGTATCACTTCAAGGAAACCGGCGGCGTCATCATGGATTTTGCCGTCACGACCAAAGCAGATATTGAAAAACTTTCGGTCGAACGCGTCGTTGAGCGGCTGAACTATGTGGACAAAGCGCTGCGAATTTTGCGTCAGGAACTCGGCGACGAAACCGCGCTCATCGGTTTCAGCGGTTCGCCGTGGACGCTGGCGACGTTCATGATGGAAGGCGCCAGCGTGCCGAAATACAGCCGCGCGCTGCAATTGTTTCGCGAAGATCCAAAAACTTATTTCGCGCTCGCGGAAAAATTGACCGCCGCCATCACCGCATATTTGCAGATGCAAATCGCGACGGGCGTGGATGCCGTGCAAATCTTCGACAGCCACGGTGGCCACTTGGCCGCGACTGAATTTCAAGAAGCTTCAGGCCGTTGGACAAATCAGATCATCGCCAACCTCGGTGGCAATGTGCCCGTCATTAATTTCTCACTCGGCACGCACGGCAACTGGCCTGACCTCATCGCCAGCGGCGCGAATGTGCTTGGCATTGACTGGCAGACTTCCATCGCCGAAGCGCGGAAAATCATTCCGGCACACATCGCCATGCAGGGAAATCTTTCGCCGACGCTCATCGCCGAAGCCACGCCGGAAGTCGTTGCGGCGGAAACAAAGAATATTCTCGAAGCGATGCGCGGCCGGCCCGGACATATTTTCAATCTCGGTCACGGTTTGACGCCGGCGGCAAAACTGGAAAACATCTCGGCTTTGGTGGACACTGTTAAAAGCTTCAAATGAAAACGCTCAACGTCGATCTCGATCTGGTGAAAAAATACAACGTGGCCGGGCCGCGTTACACCAGCTATCCGCCCGCGACCAAGTTCACCGACACCGTGACGTGGGATCAGCTTTCCGAAAAGATTGCGTTCAATAACCAGACGCCGCGCGACCTCTCGGTCTATTTCCACATCCCGTTCTGCGAAACGCTCTGCTGGTTCTGCGGCTGCACCACCGTCATCACGCTCAATCACGACAAAGGCCGCGATTACATTGATTATCTTGGCCGCGAAGTCGCCAAGCTCGCGCCGCGTTTGAACAAGGATCGCAAGGCAGTTCAACTTCATTTCGGCGGCGGCTCGCCGACGTTTTTGCGCCCGGACGAAATCCGTCGCCTCGGCGAAATCATCCACAAACATTTCACGTTTTCACCCGACATCGAAGCCAGCGTGGAGGTGGATCCGCGCCGGCTCACACGCGAACATTTAGTGGCACTCCGCGAAATCGGTTTCAACCGCGCCTCGATGGGCGTGCAGGATTTTAATCCCAAGGTGCAGGAAGCGATTCACCGCATTCAGCCGCGCGAGATGACGCAGCAGGCGATGGATTGGATGCGCGAACTCGGCTTCGGCTCGATTAATCTGGATTTGATTTACGGCCTGCCGTTTCAGACGCCCGCATCGTTCACCGAAACGATTGAAACCGTTTTGGAAATGAAGCCGGATCGCCTCGCCGTGTTCAGCTACGCGCATGTGCCGTGGATCAAGCCCGCGCAAAAAATTCTTGAGGAGAAAATCCTGCCGACGCCGGAAAGTAAACTGGAAGTCCTCAAGCTCGTCATCGAACGGCTCACGGCGGACAACCAATACGTTTACATCGGCATGGATCATTTCGCGAAGCCGAACGACGAGCTGACGATTTCGCAGCGCGAGAAAAAATTGCAGCGCAATTTCCAGGGCTACAGCACGCGTGCTGGCTCGGATATCTACGCGTTTGGCATGAGTGCCGTCTCGCAAACGCCCGATGTCTATTGGCAAAACGAGAAGGAATTGCCGAAGTATCAAACCGCCGTGGACGCGAATAAAGTGCCTTTGCACAAAGCTTACATCGTGAGCGACGAAGATAAAATCCGCCGCGAAACCATCATGCGGACGATGTGCGACCTCTCGCTCGACTTCGCCGCGATGAGCGCGAAGCTTGGCATCAACTTCGAGCAGCATTTTGAAAAGGAACTCGCGTCGCTCGCGCCGTTTGAAACCGACGGCCTCGTAAAACGAAATTCCAGCGGCCTCGAAATCACCGACGCCGGACGCCTTTTCATCCGCAACATCGCGATGTGTTTTGACAACACGCTCGGCGCGGCGAATGAGCGGCGGCATTCAAAAACCATTTAATTTTTAGCCACG
>DATCFH010000060.1:0-3987 GCA_036509625.1 Verrucomicrobiia bacterium | reverse complement strand
ATCGAATTCGGCATCGCGCTCGTGGACGCGGGCGTGATTGACGAAATAAATATTTTGCAGGCGACGCATCGCGCGATGAATGACGCGCTGGCGAAATTAAATCCGTTGCCGCCGCACGCGCTCGTGGATGGGCGGCCGGTGAAGACGTTGCGCGTGCCGCAGACGGCCATCGTGAAGGGCGATGCGCGGAGTTATTCCATCGCCGCTGCGAGCGTCCTCGCCAAAGTCGCGCGCGACCGGCTGATGCTCGAGGCGCACGCGCAATGGCCGGAGTATGCCTTCGCGGAACACAAAGGTTACGGCACGGCAAAACATCTGGCGGCGATTGCAAAACATGGCGCGTGTCCGATTCACCGGCTGACGTTCGCACCGCTGAAACCGAAGGAAGCAAAACTTTTTTAACCACGGATGGACACAGATAAACACGGATTTCAAATTTGCGCGCCGAATGGCAGTGTCCTAATTACGGAGCGCGGCATTTATACCGCTTCCATGTCGCCTGAAAATTGTGCATTGAAGCGGGCTAAAGCCCGCGCTCCGGGGCATTGCGCGCCGAATTTGGTCAGGCCGACCACGCGGGCAAGGGTGCGATGAACTCGATCGGTTCCTCGCTCAACGGATGAAGAAACTTCACGCGCGCGGCGTGCAGGCACAGTGGCGGTTCGCCGACGGCGAGCGTTTGCGTGCGGCCAAGTTTTTTATCAGACAGATAAATCGTGTCGCCGCAAACGGGCAATCCCAGATGCCAGAGATGCACGCGAATCTGGTTCGTGCGTCCGGTCAGCGGGCGCGCTTCCAGCAGGTTCGAGCCATCGGCGAGGCGGCGGAGCAGACGAAACTCTGTGCGCGCGGCGAGGCCGTTGGCCAAATCAATCGTGCGCGAACAATTTTCACCGGCGTCGGCGCTGATGGGCGCGTCGCAATAAAATTCATTCGCGGGCAACGAGCCGTTCACACGCGCCAGATAAGTTTTTTCCACGCGGCCTTGAGCGAATTGCGTTTGCAGCTTGGCGGCAAATTCCCGCGTGCGCGCGACCAGCACGAGGCCGGTGGTGTTGGCGTCCAACCGGTGCGCGGGCAGCGGCGTCTGCGGATGATACGCGGCGTTCAGAATGTGCTGGAGCGTGTTGAGATAAAACCGGCCACCCGCGTGCATCGGCAGCGGCGCGGGCTTGTTCACGACAATCAGCGCTTCGTCTTCGTGCAAAATTTCCACCGCGCCGTTCACGTCCGGCTCGGTCACGTTTGGAAAAAGATGCTGGTAACGCTGACCGGCGCGGACGATTTGCGCGGGCGACACCGGCTGCTGTTCCAAGTTCACAATGCGTCCGCGCGCAAATTCCGTTTGCCATTCAGTCGCCGAGACATTTCCAACCATGCGTTCGAGCGCGGTCAATAATGCGAGACCGTCGCAGTCGCCGGGAATGTTAAGCGGCTTAAAATGGTCGCGCGGCTGGCTGCCCGGCAGTGGCGTGACGCCACGGCGAATCGCGGCGTGGCGTTCGGTCAGGACGGATTCTGGCGACGGGACGGGAAACATTAAGTATGCAAACTTTACGTTGGTTGCGGCGCTGCTGAAAACAAAAATGTTTTAGCCACAGATGGGCACAGATGAAACACAGATGTTGAAAAGCGGGGCGGAAAATGGTTTGTCTTATCTGTGTTTCATCTGTGAAAATCTGTGGCTAGGAAAATGAACCTGCTCGAAAAACTTAAAGCGAAGTTCGCCGGCAAGGTCAAGCCGGAGCATTTGCGGCGTGGCGAATTGGGCGAGCGCGCGGCGAAAAAGCATCTTCAAAAACTTGGCTTGAAATTTCTCGCCGCCAATTTCCGTTCTGCGCGCGGCGAGATTGATTTGGTTTTTCGTGAGGCAGATTGTCTTGTGTTTATCGAGGTGAAAACGCGGTCGTCGGAGGAATGGTCGCGACCGGCGGACGCGGTGGACGCGCGGAAGAAAAAATTATTGTCGCAGACGGCGCTGGATTATTTGCGGCTGCTGAAAAATCCGCAGGTGAAATTCCGTTTCGACATCGTGGAAGTTTTGCTGGCGGATGGCGCCGTGCGGGAAATCCGCCATTTGCCGAACACGTTTGCGTTGAGCAAACCGTATCGTTACGCGTGAATTTGCTTGCGCGCGCGTGCGGACGGGTTGAGCTTTCTGCAAAACCATGATTCATGCGCTGACCATTGTGGCGGTTACACTGCTGTCCGTTTTTGGATTGGCATTTGCGTGCTGGCTTTTTTACTACACGCTGAAGCGCAGCGAAGACCCGGCCAAAATTCTTTTCAAGGAACTGCTGGCGATTGCGTTGGTGGGCGGCGAAATCATGCTTGTTCGTAAACTTTCCGGGACGTTGCAAGAAGGTGCTTTTCTGGGCAACTTCGGTTCGGCGTTTGTGATTGCCACGTCGGTCGCCGCCGTCGGCATTATTTTGAGCATCATGTGGACGCCACAAATCAGTGCCTTCCTTTTTAGTCCGTTGTCCAACATCTTTGACGGTGGCGGCGAACCGCCGGAACCAAAGCCAATTTATTCCAGCGCGCTGGCGAAACGAAAAACAAATCGTCCGCTCGAAGCTGTCATTGCCATTCGCGAACAACTGGCGAAATTTCCGACGGACTTCGAGGGCATCATGCTGCTGGCAAATATTCAGGCGGAGGAAATGAACGATTTACATGGCGCAGAAATGACGTTGAATCATTTTTGCGATTCGCCGAATCCGCCGGACCGACAAGTGGTCGCGGCATTGACGCAACTGGCGGACTGGCATCTGAAAAAGACCGTGGACATTGACGCGGCGCGCGTGGCGCTGGAAAAAATTGTGGCGCGATTTCCCGATACGGAAATTGCGTTGCGCGCGGAACAGCGACTGGCACATTTGGGCGAGACAGAGAAAATTATTTTGGCGCAGCACGACCGGCAGGCGATGGCGTTGCCGGAAGGCGTGAACAACATCGGCTTGCTCGACTCGTCGGAATTTTTGCGCCGGAAGGAAATCGAGCCGGGCAAACTTGCCGCCGTTCATGTAAAACATCTGGAACAGCATCCGCACGATGCGGAGGTGCGCGAAAAGTTGGCGACGATTTATGCGCGCGATTTCAAGCGGCTGGATTTGGCGACGATGGAATTGGAGCAGTTGATTAACGAGCCGAAACATAAACCGAAGCAGATCGCGGGCTGGCTGAATTTGCTGGCGAACTTTCAGGTGGAATGTGGCGCGGACGTGGCTGCGGTGACGGCGACGTTGGGGAAAATTGTGGAATTGTTTCCGGATTCGCCGATGGCGGAAATCGCGCAGCGGCGGCTGGCGCGGATCAATTTGGAGTTCAAAGGACTTCAAGCCACGTCGGAAGTGAAGCTCGGCACTTACGAGCAAAACATTGGTTTGAAATATGGTCGTCCGCGCCAGTGACGGCGCGATTCCCGTTTGACAGGACGCGCCACCGAATTCATTTTGGGCGCATGGATTTTACTTCATCCCGCTGGTTGCCCATCGTGCTGCTGACCTGTTCGAACATCTTCATGACGTTTGCTTGGTATGGTCATTTGAAATTCAAAGGCAAGCCGCTGTTGCTCGTCATCTTCGCGAGTTGGGGTATCGCGTTTTTTGAATACGTTTTCATGATTCCAGCGAACCGCTGGGGCAGCTCGGTTTATTCCGTCACGCAATTGAAAATCTTGCAGGAAGTCATCACGCTGGCGGTGTTTTGCGTGTTCGCGATTTTTTATCTCGGCGAAAAAATCCGGTGGAATTACGTTGCGGCGTTCGGGTGCATTCTCGCGGCGGTGGCGTTTGCGTTCTGGCCGCAGAAGAGTTGAACCGCCGGAAAAATTTATTAACCACGGATAAACACAGATGGACACAGATTAAAAACCGAGTCGTGGCAAACTGAAATTTCATCCGTGTCCATCTGTGTTTATCCGTGGTTAATTTGTTTTGGCCGGAGTCTTGGCGGTTAAAACGCTCTTGGCAGCGGGGGGAGCAT
>DATCFH010000059.1:0-6429 GCA_036509625.1 Verrucomicrobiia bacterium | reverse complement strand
GATCACGACGCGCTGGTGTTGCGATTTTTTGAAAATAAAACTTTCGCGGAAGTTGGTGCAACTTTGGGCGCGAGCGAAGACGCGGCGAAAATGCGCGTGAACCGCGCACTGGAAAAACTGCGGAAATTTTTCGGAAGACGCGGCGTGAGTTCGACCACGGCCATCATTGCCGGAACGATTTCCGCCAATTCCGTTCAAGCTGCGCCCGTGGCGCTGGCAAAATCTGTGACCGCCGTGGCGATTGCCAAAGGCGCGGCGGCCAGCGGTTCAACTTTAATTCTGGTGAAAGGAACTATGAAAATGATGACTTGGTTAAAACTCAAATTTGCGATTGGCGTTAGTGCAGTAATTTTGCTTGCAGGTGCAACGGTTTCTGTTGCGCTTTCAAATAAAAATGCCGATGACAAAACCGATCCAGCGGCTGTTGAGATTCTGAACAAAGTTTTTGCAAGTTATGATTCGCTTACAAATTATAGTGACATCGGCATTTCGGTGGAAGAAACGGGCGCCCTAAAACGAACCAATACATTCTCAATCCAGCTTGGTCGTCCCAATTTGTATCGTATCGAATGGAAACATGAAGCCCAGGAAACTTTCGACGGAGCAATTTGGTCGTCGGGCATAGGTGATTTCGAATTTTTGACTCATCAGTTCCCAAATTATCCAAAACTATCTTCGCAATCCTACAAGCAATTAAAAACCCCTGACTCTGCGCTTGAAGCCGTTGGTAATTTGTCCAGTGGAGCAGCGTGGACAATTCCGCCATTGTTTTTTGGTCATCGCGATGATGGATTTGGATTGCTGGGACAAAGCAGTAATTTTCAAAAGCAACGTGACGAAAAAGTTGGCAACGTTAATTGTTATGTTTTAATCGGCCACCTCAAAGTCACAAGAGATTTGCCGGTGACTCTTTGGATTGGCAAAAACGATTTTCTCATCCATCAAAGTCGTAGAACTTCATGGGCTGGCGGAGCAGCCGTCCAAATTAGTCCAACAGCCACGCCGGAAGAAATTGCCGCCGCGAAAAAAGAATTGCTACAGATCAATGCCAATGCCAAACGGCAAATTTTAACCAACACGGAAACTCACGAGAACATCGTTACAAACCAATCATTTTCAAAAGATGATTTCATTTACGAAGTTCCAAATGGTTTAAAATTACAGAAATAATTTCCATTTAATTCACTTCGCAAACCATTTTACACGCCGCCCGCGCATTGTATAATGTCCGTCTGTGAATTCGCAAAAGCGTCAGCGCGTCGTCTGCGGCATGAGCGGAGGAGTTGATTCCTCGGCGACGGCGGCGCTTTTGATCGAGCAGGGTTATGATGTCATCGGCATCACGCTCAAACTCTGGCCGCAGGATTGCGTGAACCGCGCGGAGGACAAATGCTGCGGCCCACAAGCCGTCACCGACGCGCGTTCGGTTTGCGACAAACTCGACGTGCCATATTATCTGGTGGACGAGTCGGCGGATTTTCAGAAACACGTCATTCAATATTTTGCCGATGAATACAAGGCCGGTCGCACACCGAATCCGTGCGTGATGTGCAATCAAAATTTGAAGTTCGGAAGATTGATTGACCGCGCGGATCAACTCGGCGCGGATTTCATCGCGACGGGACATTTTGCGCGCGTGGAAAAAAACGCGGACGGTTCGCGTCTTTTGCTCAAGCGCGGCAAAGATTCGCGCAAAGATCAAAGTTATTTTCTGTTCTCGCTGCGGCAGGATCAGCTTGCGCGCATTCTTTTTCCGCTTGGCGAAAAAACGAAAAGCGACACGCGCGAAGTGGCGCGGCATTGCAATCTCAAGACGGCGGAAAAGGAAGAGAGCATGGAAATCTGTTTCGTGCCGGATAATAATTACGGCGGCTTTCTTCAATCCGCGAATCTCGTGCAAAAACATCGCGGCGATATTGTGGATGTTCACGGACACGTGCTCGGCCAGCACGATGGCATTGAATTTTATACCATCGGCCAGCGCAAAGGGCTTGGTATTACAACGGCAAAACCAGTTTACGTCGTCGAGCTGGATGCGGAAAATAATCGCGTAATGGTCGGTGACGAATCCGCGCTCGACCGCGATGAATTTATCGCTGACCGCTGCAACTGGCATCCGTTTGAGAAACTGACAGAGCCAATCGAAGTGACGGCGAAGATTCGTTACAACCATCCCGGCGCGGCGGCAACTGTGACGCCGTTGGAAAATGGCAAAGTGAAAGTGAAATTACATTCGCCCGCGCGCGCGATTACACCCGGACAAGCGGCGGTTTTTTATCAAGACGATTTGGTGGTCGGCGGCGGCTGGATTATGCGGTGATTATTCCTGCGTGCTGAGACGTTCACTGATGCGGCAATGCGGTTTCGCAAATTTTAATTTCAGTGCGGATGGAGTCAGCGAGCGCGGCGTTGTCTTGCTGGGTGGCGAGGGACAAGGCTTTTTGAAAATGCGGCATGGCTTCCGCCGGTTTTCCTTCGGCATTCAGCGCGACGCCCAGACGATAATGTGCTTCGGCAAAATTTGGTTTTAGTTGGAGCGCGACTGCATAAAGCTGGCTGGCTTCGACCCACTGCTTTTGCGTGGCGAGGGCAACGCCGGAAATATAGCGGACATCGGCGGCATCAAGTTTACAGCGCATCGCCCGTTCAAAATGGCCGCGCGCCTCGTCCCATTTTTTTTCGCGGGCGAGTGCCACGCCCAAATCATAATCTGCTTCGGGATAATCCGGCTGGTATTGCAACGCCAATTCAAAGTGGCGGATGGCTTCATCGAGTTTTCCTTCGTTGGCAAGCGCGTCGCCGAAGTCGTAATGAGCATTGGCGTTTTCGGAATCGAGTTGCAGCGCCCGTTGAAAATGCAGGATGGCGTCGGCGCGGTGGCCGATGTTGACGAGGGCGACGCCCAGATTGGCTTCGGCTTCGGGATAATCGGGAGCGATGCGGAGCGATTGCTGAAAGTGCTGGATGGCAATGTTCCATTTTCCTTGCGCGGCAAACGCGGAGCCAATGGTGTTATGGGCAAAGGCATTTTCCGCCGTGCAGGCAAGCGTGCGCGTCCAAAGAGAAAAACTATTTTGCCAGTAAGTTGTTTGAACAAACGCGTCCGCAGCCAGCGCGGTAATCACCGCCACCGCTGCGCCACCCAACACGAGTTTGCGATGTTGCCAGCGGGCGAAAAATTCCGTCGCGCCCCACGCCAGCATAATGACCAAACCGATTTGCGGCAGGTAAGTGTAGCGGTCAGCGCGCGCGTTCAACGCGACTTGCACGATGTCGGCGACTGGCAGTAGGATGACCAAATACCACAACCAGCCGGTCACCAAATACGGATGTTGCCGGCGTCCGGCGATCACTGCCGTGGTGATGGCGGCAAGAATTAAAACTGACAAACAAATTTTCCAGGGGAACGGATAAGTTTGATTGTGCGAGTAGGCCACCGCCAAGCCTACCGGCCAAATCAGGTGACAAATATAATCAACGTAGGTCTGGAGCGTGTTGCCGATGCGCCACGGAATCGCGAGGTTTTTCGCGACCATAACCACCTTGTCCTGCGTCAGCAAGGTAACGACGCACGTCACGGCACTCAAAATCAGGAACGGGATTTTTTCCAACATCAAAGCCAGTGCCATCTTGATTTGGCGGCGGGAAAACCACGGTTCATTCATCGGCCAGCGTTGGAGCGGCCAGTAATCCAGCAGCAATAATACGAGCGGCAGTGTCACGAGCATGGATTTGGACATCAAGCCCAGCGCGAAAAAAATCAGCGCCAAAATATATCCCGAAGTCCACCGGCGAAAGGCCAGCGCGGAAAAAATATTGTCGTCCGTCTCGCGATTTTCCAGCGGCGATATTTTTTTTGCATGGCGCGCCCAAGCGAGCAACGTCAGCATGAAAAATAAGCCGCTCAAAACATCTTTGCGTTCCACCACCCACGCCACGGATTCGACGCGCAGCGGATGGATACCGAACACGGCGGCCACAAACGCCGCGCGCCAGAAAGCTCCCGTCAAATCGCGCAGCGCAAGAAACAATAAAATAGTCGTCGCGACGTGCAGCAGAACATTGGTGAAGTGATGGCCGCCAGCATTCGGGCCGTAAAGCTGCCAATCCAATTGGTGCGAGATGTCCGTCAACGGAAACCAAGTGCTGACATTGCTGTGCGTGAACAGCCAGACAATTCCGTGCCAGCTCAAACCTTGCGTGA
Source organism: Verrucomicrobiia bacterium (assembly GCA_036509625.1). Taxonomy (GTDB): domain Bacteria; phylum Verrucomicrobiota; class Verrucomicrobiia; order Limisphaerales; family UBA11358; genus UBA11358. The sequence goes on along the minus strand of DATCFH010000059.1, from coordinate 2,225 downwards.
CCGCAGAATTATTATAGACATAAGTCGGATCGTCGAAGTTGACGAAATCAAAATGAATCGTCTGGCCGAAAACCGCCCAGACGAGTGCGGCGAGCGAAAAACAAACCAGACCAGTCAACCAACTCGGCGTCGGCTGTTCTGATGAAGTAAGGGAACGGCCACGGCTGGGAAATTCGTTGGCTGATGGTTTCAACGCGGGGAATTTTGCGGCGGCGCGTTGGCGCGTCAAGCGTGTTTTCGCCGGAGCGGTGGCGGTGAATAGATTCGGCTTGCGCGGGGCAGGGTGGTTGTTACGATTTTGTCACGTTCATCCGCCAGTCCGGCGGGTTTTCTTTTTTTAACCGGCGGCAATTATTTTTTACCTGTGAAAATTTTCAGCGGCACTGCCAATCAACCTCTCGCCATCGCCATCTGCAAATCCATCGGCTGCGAACTCGGCAAAGTCACCATCTCGCCGTTTCCCGACGGCGAGACGTTTGTGAAGATCGAGGAGAATGTTCGCGGCGAAGATATATTTATCATTCAGCCCACTTCGCCGCCGACGAATCATAATCTGATGGAAATGTTCATCATGATGGATGCGTTGCGCCGCGCGAGTGCGAAGCGCATTACCGCCGTAATGCCATTTTACGGTTACGCGCGGCAGGATCGCAAAGATCAGCCGCGGGTGCCGATTACGGCGAAGCTCGTCGCGAATTTGCTCGTCGCCGCCGGTGCGAATCGCGTGCTGACGATGGATTTGCACGCGCAGCAGATTCAGGGATTTTTTGACATTCCCGTGGATCACCTTTATGCCGCGCCGGTGATGTATGATTATTTGAAGAAGAAAAATTTGACGAACCTCGTCGTCGTCAGCCCGGATGCCGGCGGCATCAAAATGGCGCACGCATATTCGCAGACGATGGAGGCGGAACTCGCGATTGTTGCCAAACGCCGCAAGAGCGCGACGGAAGTTGAAAGCATGGCGGTCATCGGCGAAATCGAGGGTAAAAATGTTTTGCTCGTGGACGACTTGACGGAGACGGCGGGGACGTTGACTTCGGCGGCGGCAATCCTCAAAACGAAGGGCGCGAAAAACATCATGGCCTGCGTTTCTCACGCGCTTTTGAATGACACAGGCATCGAAAGATTACGCAATTCTGCCATTGACGAATTGATAACAACTGATACAGTCCAACGCCCTGCGATTGACGGTGTAAAGATAACTACGCTTTCTGTTGCGGGGCTTTTGGGCGAAGCCATCAAACGGATTCATACAAATTCGTCGGTGAACTCGCTCTTTGAATTTAAGGGCGGACGCACCAGTTAAGCGTTGCCAAGAAACAATTTTACAAATTATAAAATGAAATCAGTCGCCTTAAAAGCCTATCCGCGTTCCCAAGTGCAACGCGCCGAAGTCACCAAGCTCCGCGCCGCCGGTCGCGTGCCCGCCACCATTTATGGTCGTCAGGCACCGCCGCAAAACCTCGAGGTCAACTCGAAGGAGCTCGCCGACTTGCTGAACCACTCCGTTTCCGAAAACTTGCTGGTGGATTTGACGGTCGAGAAGGACGCGCGTTCCAAGCGCCTTGCGCTGGTGCAAGAAGTCCAGCACCATCCCTTGACCCGCAAAGTCACGCACGTTGATTTTCATGAAGTTGCCGAGACTGAAAAAGTCACGATTTTTGTTCCCGTCGAAACGACCGGCGAACCCGCTGGCGTCAAAAATGGTGGCGGCACGCTGGAACACATTTTGCACAAGTTGAAAGTGCGTTGCTTGCCGAAAGATTTGCCGGAGCAAATCACGCTCGACGTGACCGCGCTGGAAATCGGAAAATCCATTCACCTCGGCGAAATCGTCCCGCCCGCAGGCGTCGAAATTATGGGCGAAAAATCCCGCACTGTCGTGGCTGTGGCTGCGCCGCGTGCTGAAGAAGTCGTCGCGACCGTCGCTGCTGCTGGCGATGTCGAAATGACGAAGGAGAAAAAGGCGGAAGGAGCCGAGGGTGCTGCTCCTGCTGCCAAGGGCGATGCGAAAGCCGCCGCTCCCGCCGGCGACAAAAAAGCCGAAGCCAAACCCGAGGCGAAGAAGAAATAATTTACGCGGCGCAAGCCGCGCGCGCGCATGGAGCCAATGCACCTTATTGTGGGGCTGGGCAATCCCGGCGCGGAATACGCGAAGACCCGTCACAACGCCGGTTTTTTGCTGGTCGAGAAATTGGCGGAGCAGTGGCAGTCCGGTTGGA
>DATCFH010000058.1:0-3036 GCA_036509625.1 Verrucomicrobiia bacterium | reverse complement strand
TCCGCAGCTCTGGAATCTGGACGACCCGAAACTGTATTCCATCGTCAGCGAAGTGCGCGAAGGTGAAAAAATTTTGGACGCGGAAACCAATTCATTCGGCATCCGCGACGCGCATTTTGAAGCCGACACCGGTTTCTGGCTGAATGGGAAAAATTTCAAAATCTACGGCGTCTGTCTGCACGCCGACGGCGGCGCATTTGGCGCGGCGGTTCCGCTTTCGATCTGGGAAACGCGTTTGACTACTTTGAAATCGCTCGGCGTGAACGCGATTCGCACCGCGCACAATCCGCCCGCGCCGGAATTTTTAGATTTATGCGACCGCCTGGGTTTCCTCGTGATGGACGAATTTTTCGATTGCTGGACAGTCGGGAAAAATCTTTACGACTATCATTTATATTTTAATGAATGGTCGAAGACGGACGAACGCGATTCAATTTTGCGCGACCGCAATCATCCGAGCGTGATTATTTATTCCGTCGGCAACGAAATTCACGACACGCCGCAGGCGGAAAAAGCTAAACGCATTTTGAAAGGCTTGGTCAAAACCGCACATGAAACCGACCCAACGCGCCCGGTGACGCAGGCATTATTCCGCCCGAATGCGAGCCGCGATTACGATGACGGCCTCGCGGATTTGCTTGATGTGGTTGGTCAAAACTATCGCGAGCAGGAAATTCTTGCCGCGCACAAACAAAAACCTTCGCGCAAAATTCTCGGCACAGAAAACACGCACGACCGCAATCAGTGGCTCGCTCTGCGCGACAATCCGGCTTACGCGGGGCAGTTTCTGTGGACGGGAATTGATTATCTTGGTGAGTCGAAACATTGGCCGACCATCGGCCACGGTTCCGGTTTGCTCGACCGCACGGGCGCGGTTCGCCCGCTCGCGCGCGAACGCGAGAGTTGGTGGAGCGCTGCGCCGATGGTCGCCATCACGCGCCGCGTCGCCGCGACGGATTTGATGCCGACTGATCCCGGTTACGGCGGCGAGGAAAAGCACACACAGGTTTTATTCTCCGACTGGACGCCAAAGGATTTGTCGCCGCACGACGAGAATGTGGAAATTTATTCCAACTGCAAGGAAGTGGAATTGTTCTTGAACGGAAAATCGCTCGGCGTGAAAAACCTTAATGCCGACGCGCGTCCGCGCAATTGGCTGGTTCCGTTCGCGCCGGGAATTTTGCAAGCCGTCGCGCGCAACGATGGAAAAATTGTCGCCACGGATGAGCTCCGCACGGCGGGCAAACCGGAAAAGATTATATTGTCCACGGAAACCAAAACGCTTTCGCCCGGCTTCGACAATGTAGCGGTTGTCCGCGCGAAAATTACGGATGCAGACGGCATTGAAATCCCACGCGCAAAAAATTTAATTTCGTTCCAAGTCAGCGGATTGGGCGTCATCGCCGCCGTGGATAATGGCGATAATACGAGCCACGAACTTTTTCAGACAGATGCGCGCCACGCCTTTCAAGGCGAGTGCGTCGCGTTCGTGAGCGCGACGGCGGCGGGGGAAATCATAGTTTCCGCCACGGCTGACGGCCTGACGACTGGCAAAATCAGTTTCAAATGATTCCACCTAAAAATTTCATGAATAAAAAAAATCTGCTGCTGGTTGTATTGCTCGGCGTCACCACCGGCGCGGCGGCGCAGGGAAATTCCGCGCTGAAATTTTCTTTTGGCAGCCACGCAGCGGAAGCGGGTTGGACGCAAGTTGCGCCGACCAATCTTTATTCTGCCGTCAGCGGATTTGGTTTTGAGCCGGGCGCGGAAATCAGCGGCAAGGATTATGTGACGAGCGAAAAACCGTTTCTCTTTTCCGTGAAATTGCCGGAGGGAAATTATGCCGTCACCGCGCTGCTCAATGACAAAACCGGCGAGGCCGTGACAACCGTGAAATCCGAGCAACGGCGGCTGATGCTGGAAAAAATTCAAATTCATCCCGGCACGCTTGCGGCGCGGACATTCATCGTAAACGTGCGAACGCCGAAAATTTCTGACACGGAAAAAGTGCATCTGAAAAAACGCGAACTCGAAACGGAAACGGTGGACTGGGACGAAAAGTTGACGCTGGAATTTGACGGCACGCACCCGACGTTGCGCGCGCTCGTCATCGCACCGACGAATGTGCCGACGATTTTTATCGCGGGCGACTCGACGGTTTGCGATCAACCCGCCGAGCCGTGGAATAGTTGGGGTCAGATGTTGCCGCGTTTTTTCAAACCGGAAATCGCCATGGCGAATTACGCCGAATCCGGCGAGACGATCAAGAGTTCGCTGGGCGCAAAACGGTTCGACAAGGTTTTTAGCCTTATGAAATCAGGCGATTATCTGTTCGTGCAGTTCGGCCACAACGACATGAAGGATAAGGCGGCGAACGCACTGGCGGTTTACAAAGCCAACTTGAAAAAAATTGTCGCCCGCACGCGCGCGCTCAGCGGCACGCCGGTTTTGGTCACTTCGATGGAACGCAAAGCGGGCGTGGAACACGACACGCTCATGGGTTATCCGCAGACCGTGCGCGACGTGGCGAAGGAAGAAAATGTCGCACTGATTGATTTGAACGCGATGAGCAAAGTTTTTTACAAAGCGCTCGGCGCGGATTTGGACAAGGCGTTTCAGGACGGCACGCACCACAATAATTATGGCAGTTATGAACTGGCGCAGTGTGTCGCGCTCGGAATTCAGCAGGACAAACTGCCGCTCGCGAAATTTCTGGTGGACGATTTTAGTTTTGATCCGGCGAAACCGGATGCAGCCGCCACATTTCAGATGGCAGCCAGCCCAACGGTTTCAAAAGAGAAGCCGTTGGGAAATTGACCCGGATTTTTATCTCACGCAAAGGCGCAAAGGCGCGAAGAAAAGACAAAATGAGCGAAAGTTTTTTCTCTTTGCGGCTTTACGGCTTTGCGTGAGTTTCAATTCTTTACCGCCGTGAGCGTGACCGGGCCGAGCAGGCCGCAATCCGTCAGCGGCCAGTTGGAGGCGTCGAAGGGTTTGTAATTGATGTCCACGATGTTGATGTCGCGGAACGTTTTC
>DATCFH010000057.1:0-4988 GCA_036509625.1 Verrucomicrobiia bacterium | reverse complement strand
TGTCGCGTCAGCTTAAGCTGTCCGGCGGCGCGTGTCAGGCTGAAACTATTTTGGTCCAACGCGCCTTGGATCAATTCGCGTTCAATCCGCTCAAGCGCGGCTTCGAGTGATTCATCCGGCAGAACCGTCACCGCCCCGGCTTTTTGCAGCCGCGCTTCAAGCGCAAAGTCCGGCAGGCTGGCTGGCTGGACTTCGCGGCCGGTTTCCAAAATCAAGGCGCGTTCGACCACGTTGCGGAGTTCGCGGATGTTGCCGGGCCAGCGGTGCGCGAGCATTTTTTGCAAAGCGGCGGGCGTGAAGGCGGAAATATTTTTGTTCAGTGTCGCGCGAAAAATTTTTAGGAAATGTTCCGCCAACAAGAGAATGTCGTCGCCACGCTCGCGCAACGGCGGCAAATGGAACTGCACGACATTCAGCCGATGAAACAAATCTTCGCGAAATTCGCCGGCGTCAATTGCCTGCACGATGTCGCGATTGGTGGCGGCGACGAAGCGGACATTGACGCGCAATTCTTCCGTGCCGCCGACGCGCGTGAACGTGCCGTCTTCCAAGAAGCGCAGCAGCTTCGCTTGAAGCGGTTTGCCCATGTCGGCGATTTCATCCAGAAAAATTGTGCCGCCGTCCGCTTCCTCGACGCGGCCAAGTTTCTGTTTCAACGCGCCGGTGAACGAACCTTTTTCGTGGCCGAACAATTCGCTTTCCAAAAGTTGTTCGGGAATCGCCGCGCAGTTGATGCGGACGTAATTTTCGTTCCGCCGCTTGCTCAACGCGTGCAGCGAACCGGCGACGAGTTCCTTGCCCGTGCCACTTTCGCCCAACACCAAAACGCGTGCGTCCGTTGGCGCGACGGTGCGGATGAGCTGGCGCAGTTCGCGCACTTTCGGCGAGTCGCCGACGATCTGTTCGAGGCTGAACGCTTCGCCCGCGCGCGAGCGCAACGCCGCATTTTCCGCGAGCAGTTTATGACGCTCCGCGCAACGCGCAACGGCGTGAAATAATTCCTCCGGCTCGAACGGCTTGGACAAATAATCCAGCGCGCCCGCCTTGATAGCCTCAACCGCAAGTTTCGGTGTGGCATAAGCGGTAATCATCAGCGACGGAAGTTCCGGCCATTGATTGTGAATTTTTTTGAGAAAATCATAACCGCTCATCCCGCCCAAACGCGCGTCGGTGATGACCATGAAAACATTTTCCTGCGCGAGCAAACCAAGCGCTTCCTCAGCGGATTCGGCGGCGCGCACTTCATAACCTTCGTCCGTGAGCATGGTCGCGAGCGAACGACGCATATTTTTATCGTCGTCCACGACCAGCACGGGTGGCAGCGGGAGGTTCATTTCAAAAACGGTTTGGGCAAAGCTTTGGCGGGAAATACTACCGTAAATTTGGCGCCTTTTCCAAGTGCGGAATCCAGCCGCACGCTGCCGCCGTAAAGTTCCACGTTGTGTTTTACAATGGCGAGGCCGAGGCCGGTGCCTTTTTCTTTCGTGGTAAAATAAGCTTCAAAAACACGTTCCACTTTGTCCGGCGCAATGCCCGGCCCGTCGTCAGCGATGGAAATTTCTATCGCATGATCCCGCCGCGCGACTGCTTCCACCAAAATATTCCCCTGCCCACCCAGCGCATCGCGCGCGTTTTGGAGCAGGTTCACCAAAATCTCCGAGAGATGACCGCGTTGCATCAACAGCGGCGGAAATTGCGGGACAAATTTTTTTGAAACTTTAATGCCCGTCGGCACGGCGGCGGGAAACACCAGTTCGACGGCCTGCTCAATTTTTTCGACCACGTCCAATTTTTCCACGCGCCCCTCGCTCAATTGTGCGTAGCCCATGATTTGCGTGATGACTTTGTCCGCGCGCGCGACTTCTTCCTGAATGATTTCAATCTGCTGCCCGGCGGCGGCGTTGGCATTGTTCAACGAACGTTTGAGCGAATACGCGACGTTGTTGATGACCGCCAGTGGATTTTTAATTTGATGCGCGAACTCGGCGGCGAGACGACCGGCGGAATGGAGTTGATTTTCGCGCGCGGCAAATTCACCCGCTTCCAAAACCGCCTGGCGTTGGCGTTCAAGCAGAACCTGCGCGCCATAACAGCAAATCGTCAACAGCCACAGCACGGATACTCGCAAAAAAAACTGTTCGGCCGTAACCGCGTCCGCCGAATCATTGCTTTCAGGATTTTCCGGCCAGACGGCTTTGCTTGACCGTATTGAACTTTCCATCGTCAGCAAATGAGCGGTTGAATTCGCGCCGTGAAACCCGCCCACGCTGTGTCCCGGAACCAAAGCGATGGCGGTGTCTTCCCAGCCCAGATGGGGATTCACTAAAACTGCGCCCATGTAAAATGCGCTCAAGAGCAGGTTGAGAACGATTTGCGGCATCGCCAGAGGAATGCTCAAGGCGTTCAATACGATCAAGCCGGGGAAAACCCAAAATACAATGCTGTCAAAACCGCCCGTAACAATCACCATTCCCGCCATGAAAAGCCCGTCCAACAAACCCATCGTGAACACCAGCCATTGAAACAGGCCGGGGGGCAGCCGCCGCCAAAAAATAAAAAAAAACGCGCCGAGAAAATTGCACAACAGATAAACGAGAAAGTAATTCTTCAGCGTGTCCAGCACCACTGACCGCGTGGTTGGAACGTCGTAAAACCAGCCGGAGTAAAACAAATAATAAAGCACCACGAGACACACGCCCGCCTTGGAAGGCAGCACCACATCCCGCTGCATCGCCACGATGCGCTCCGCCTGCTGCGTCGGCTCTGGGCGCTCCGTGGCCAGCAGCCGGCGCATTTTTTTGAACCGATCCCAATCAAAAGGTTTCATGGGCAAACTCACCACGCCACGTCGCGCAGTATTTCACATCACAACTCCAACGCCCGCTCCGCAATTTTTCCCACCGGCCACAACCGGCCAACCCCCTCGTAGCCGCAGGACAGCATGCCTTCGTCCGGCCCGATGAATTCCGCACCGCGCGCTTTCAAAATTTTTACGTTTGCCTGCGTCGCCGCGTGCTGCCACATCTTTCCATTCATTGCGGGCGCAATTAAAATTTTCGCCTTGGAATTCAACGCCAGCGCAATGCACGTCAGCGCGTCATCCGCAAAACCATTCGCCAGTTTTGCAATCACATTTGCCGTCGCCGGCGCAACCAAAAATAAATCCGCTTCGTCTGCGAGCCGGATGTGCGCCGGCTGCCAGCCTGCTTCCTCGTCGTAAAGATTCGTCACCACCGGATTGCGCGTGAGCGTCTTGAACGGCAGCGGCGTGATGAAATGCTGCGCGTCCGCCGTCATCACCACGCGCACGTCGCACTTGGCTTTCGTGAGCAGCGACGCGAGATCCGCCGCCTTGTGCGCGGCGATGGAACCCGTGACGCCCAGAACAATTTTTTTAGAAACGCTCATGCCACAATCTTAACTTAAATCCGTAATCCGCAATCGAAAATCCGCAATGCTAAATCTCCGGCGGCTGCGAACGCGCCGAACGCATCTTTTCCGATTCGATAATCGCCGTCGCGCGGCGTAAATCTTCCCGCTTGTCGCCGCTGATCAGCAGGTAATCAAAATTCTTCCACTGCGAAATTTCCTGACGCGAAACCGCGAGCCGTTTTTGAATCACCGCTGCCGCATCCGCACCGCGCTTTTTCAAACGCTCTGCCAGCACCGTCACCGACGGCGGCGTGAGAAAAATCGTCACCAGCGCGCGTTTCAATTCCGGTTCGGTCGCCGCCTGCTCGCGAATTGTCGCCGCGCCCTGCACATCCACGTTTAGCAAAACGTCTTTGCCTGCGCGCAATTTGCCGAGCAATTCCGACTTCAAAATGCCGTAGCTGTTGCCGTAAACCGTTGCGTGTTCCAGAAAATTTCCCGCGTGCAGCCGTTTCAAAAATTCTTCCGCGCTGAAAAAATGATAATCCACGCCGTCCTTTTCGCCCGCGCGCGGCGGACGCGTCGTGCAGGTGATGGCGCGCGTCAGGTTCGGTTGCGACGCGAGCAACAAATCACACAGCGTCGTTTTGCCCGCGCCCGACGGCGCGGAAATCAGAATCAGCAGCGGCGGTGCAGATTTTTTCTCCGGCGTAATTTTCGCTTTCGGCTTTCGGCTTTCTGCCTTCTGAATTGGTTTTTTCATTCGACGTTCATCGCCTGCTCGCGAAATTTTTCCAGTTCTGATTTCAGCGTCACGACCTCGCGCGAGATGACCGCGTCATTCGCCTTCGAGCCGATGGTGTTGATTTCGCGGTTCATTTCCTGCGCGAGAAAATCCAGCGTGCGCCCGACCGGCTCCTTCGATTTGCAGCAATCCGCGAACTGCTGGAAATGACTTTGCAGCCGCGTCAATTCTTCCGAAATATCCGAACGATCGGCGAACAAAACAATTTCCTTCAACAGCCGCTCGTCATCCGGCGCGATGTTTTCAATGCCTGCGCTCTTGATGCGTTCGAGCAAATTCTGCCGGTAATTTTCCGCCGTCACTGGCGCTTGTTTTTGGATTTTGCCGACCGCCGCACTCATCACGCCAGTGCGCGCGGACAAATCTTTCGCCAGATGCGCGCCTTCGCGTTCACGCATTTTCACCAGCGCGGCGAGCGCGGCGTTCAACGCTTTTTCCACCGCCGGCCACAAATCTTCTGATTCCGCCAATTGTTCATCCGTTTGGAAAACGCCCGGCGCGCGCAGCACTTGGTCGAGCGTCACCTCGCCGGAAATCTTCAACTGCTTGGCCAGCCGCGCGAACTCGGCGGCGTAATCTTTTGCGAGCGCGTGGTTGATATGTTTGCGCGCGGATTCCTTGCCCTCGGCGGCGTGCAGCGTGATGCGGGCATTGACGCGGCCGCGCGCGATGTGGCGGTTGATGGCGTCGCGGATTTGCGTTTCGAGCATATCCATTTCGCGCGGGAGCGTGACCGAGACCTCGGCCTGCTTGCGGTTGACCGAGCTAAGCTCGACCGTGACCTTGCAGCCGTCCTGCGCGCATTCGCCGC
>DATCFH010000056.1:0-5202 GCA_036509625.1 Verrucomicrobiia bacterium | reverse complement strand
CGCGATTGCCAGAGTGAAACTCGCGATCACCGTGTCGCCCGCGCCGGAAACGTCGAACACTTCCTGCGCCACCGTGGGAATATGAAACGGCTTCTGACCGCGTTGGCATAGCAGCATTCCGAGTTCGCCCAGCGTGATGAGCAACACGGCGGGACACAATTCAAATAGCAATTTATTGGCGACGAGCAGAAGACTTTCGTCGGCCAGTGGATTTTCGTTTTTTGTTTCGTCCGGCAGCCCCGTCAGTTCAAACGCTTCCTTGCGATTTGGCGTGATGAGCGAAAGGCCAGTCAAAGTCAAATGATGCACCGGCTTCGGATCAAGGCTTAACCACACGCCACGCTCGCGGCAAAGCGCTTTAATTTCTTCCAAGAACGGTTGCGTGACCACGCCTTTGCCATAATCGCCGACAATGACCGCATCCGCCTTGGCGAGTTTCATTTTGAATTCCGCGAGCAGTTTCGCCGTGGTCTTGGCGTCGAGCGCACCGCGCGTCTCGCGGTCAATCCGCACGACCTGCTGCTGGTGCGCGACGATGCGCGTCTTGATGCTCGTGTGCCGCGCGGAATTTTTCACAAGGCCGGTGCAGCCGATGTTTTGTTCGCCGAGAAGTTTTTGCAATTTGCGGCCGGCATCGTCATTGCCAATCGCGCCAAACAGTTCCGCCGGCGTTTCGAGCGAAACTAGATTGCGCGCGACATTCGCCGCGCCGCCCGGCATGAAACTCTCGCGCGCAAAATCCACCACCGGCACCGGCGCTTCCGGCGAAATGCGCGAGACGCCACCCCAGATGAATTGATCCAGCATCACGTCGCCGACGACGAGGACGCGGGTCCTATGCGCGGCGGACAAAATCTGCCGGGCGCGCGAAGCGGATAATTTTTGAGAATTCATTTTCAGCGATAAATTTCCCGGCGATGTCCGATGGCGTAAATGACAACTTCTTTTTTGGCGTCGTCAATCATGAAAATCACGCGGTAATCACCAATACGGATCCGCCAGCCTTCACGTCCGCTTAATTTGACAACGCCGGACGGGCGAGGATTGTCGGCGAGGGCAAGCATGGACCGCGCGACGCGGGTTTGAATATTTTCGGGCAGCCGACAAAGACTTTTCTTGGCGGGCGCGTGAATGTCAACCGCGTAGCTCACACCTTGATTTTCGCCTGTTTCAAAAACTGGCGCAGCCCGGTGGGTTTTTCTCCGGACACCTCACGCTTCGCTTCATCAAACAAACGAACATCGTCCAGATCTTCCGCCGCTTCGCGTTCACGTTCGAGCCGTTTGAAGAGCTTGGTTTTTTCACGCACCGGAAGCGCGTGAATCTCTTTCAAAATCATGGTTGCCGTCATAAATTAAAATTGTCAGCAGTTTGTGTCCAAGTCAACCGTCCGTTCAATTCAAAAACGCCGTCAACGGACTCGTCGCACTCGCGGTTTCTGACTGCGCGCCCAAACCGATTTCATACGCACTGCGGCCCGCTTCCACGGCCATTTTGAATGCGATGCCCATGCGGTTCGGATCGTTCGCCACGGCAATGGCGGTGTTGACCAGCACGGCGTCCGCGCCCAGTTCCATCGCCTCCGCCGCGTGGCTCGGCGCGCCAATGCCCGCGTCCACGACCACGGGAACCGTCGCCTGTTCAATGATGATGCGAATCTGATCGCGCGTCTGGATGCCGCGATTCGAACCGATGGGCGAACCGAGCGGCATCACGGTCGCGCAACCGATTTCCTGCAAACGTTTCGCCAAAACTGGATCGGCATTGATATATGGCAACACGATGAAACCTTCCTTCACGAGAATCTCCGCCGCCTTGAACGTCTCGATCGGGTCGGGCAGCAGGTAGCGCGGGTCGGGATGGATTTCGAGCTTCACCCATTTCGGCAAACCGGCGGCGACGGCGAGGCGCGCGAGGCGGATGGCTTCCCCGGCGTTCATCGCGCCGCTGGTGTTGGGCAGAAGCAGATATTTTTTGGGGTCAATGAATTCAAGAATGTTCGCGAACGGATCTTTCTGCCCGCTCAAATCCGCGCGGCGCAATGCGACGGTGACCATTTCCGTGCCGCTGGCGGCGAGCGCATCGCGCATGGCTTCCGGCGACGAAAATTTTCCGGTGCCGAGAATGAGCCGCGAATTAAATTCGCGGCCGGCGATGACCAAAGGTTTTTGAACTGACGACATTCGGAACAATTTAGAAAATTGCGGCGAATTGTCGAGGCGGGAAGAATTTGAGCACAGATGGGCACAGATGAAACACAGATAAGACATCCGCAGATTCCGCAGATTCGCGCAGATTTTTTTAGAAATTATTATCTGCGAAAATCTGTGAAATCTGCGGACAAAACTTTTTCCCAATCTGGGTTTCATCTGTGGCCATCTGTGGCTGGAAATCAGGGTTTTACAGTCACGTTATCAAACAGCGTGGAGTTCAGCGCGGAATTGTTGTGGGCGCTCAAAGCGAGGCCGACGTAAATAGTTTTGGGCATGGGAACAGCGATGCGATCCACAAGTTCCCACGTTTTGCCATCCACAGAAATTTCGCCGGTAAAAGTATCGCCCGAACGCGTGAGCCGCACCCAACTGGCGATGATGGCAGAGGCGCCGTCGGTGTTGTGGCTGCCTTGGTTGTCGGTCGGACGCCATTGATAGACCGAACTATTGTGAGCCGTGACGGCCATCATGACATATTTGGAGCCGGGCGACATATTTTCGCGGAACATCACCGCCGCCTTGGCCCACGGGTCGGTATATTGAATCGAAACGATGTGCGCGATAATCTGGCCGTCGCCGGTCAATGATCTGCCAGCGAAATGCAACGAATCGGCGATGTCCCAAATGTCGTCGCCGGATGCGATGACGTTGAACAACCCGTTCAAGTAACTTGCCTCACCGGCGACGCCGACGTTGCCAATGTCGGCATCGCTCCAGCCTTTCGGCAAAGTCGGGGCGGCGGCGCGCAACGAAGAAATCCATTTGCCGATGACGTCCACGGCTTTGTCATCCACGATATTTTTGCCGAGCGGCGGCATTTGGTTTTCGCCCACGCGGCTGACGCGATAGAACAAAATAGATTTATTCGTGTCGCCGGGAACAATGACCTTCGCGCCCGCGATGCCAAGCTGATTCGCGACCGCGCCGTTGATGAGATTTTGTTTTTTGAGCGGCGTGTCAAAGCGCGCATCGAAGAACGCGCCCGCGCTGCCGGGGCGATGGCACATTGAACAGTTGGCGTCGAGATACGAGCGCGCACGCAATTGCAGCGCGGCGGAATTATTCGTGATGTTGACGAGACGCGGATAGCGATAAATCTTTCGGTCGTCGAACGTGGCGTCAAAAATCCCAAGGTGGCCGAGCGTGTGAAGCTGGTTGCCGGTGACGCCGTTCGGATAATTAAAACTGCCGTTGAGCTGGCGCGTTTTCACACCAAGCACGCCGCTGGACGCAGGCGTGTGACACGTCAAACAATCTTGTCTTCCGGGATAAAACCAGTTTTGCGTGCGCGTGCCGGTGGCGGTTTTGATCTCGATGGGTTCGGTAATTCCCGTCGTCACCAAGTCAGCATCGCTATTATCCATGCGCCATTTGTAGCTCGCGCCGTAAACATAATTATTTGTGTCGCGCACGAGAATGCGCGTTTCGAGGCGGCGTAAAACATTCGGATTTGTGTCGTCCACCGGCAAATCAAAATTTTTCACGAAGACGGAACCGGCGGGAAAAGTCCATTCGCCAGTGGCCGTGAACCCGATGACGGTGTTTGTCGGAATTGTGAACCAACGCTTCTTCACCGCGCCGTCCGACCACAACGGCGAATTGACGGTATAAGGAATTAAAAAATTCGCGGGCGATAAATTTGTGAGGTCGGTGAACGCGCCAGTTTGCGAAATCAATTTTGGTAAAACGTGCGTGGGCGGCGGCGGGCCGCCGCGTTGCAGTTTGAAAATGCGCCCGCCGATGCTGCTCATCTGGCAGAAATAAATTTCGCCTTCCGCATCCGTGCCGAACGAAGAAAGGCCGGTGTAATCGGTTCCGGCATTTGGCCCGGTGCCTTTGGGCATGACGCAGAGCAAAGTTTTTTTGACCGGCGTCGTGGTTTCGTCGAGCGCCCAGACGGTGCGCATGACGTTGTCGCCGAAAATATATTTGCCGCCGAGATCGTGCGCGAATTCCTGCCCGCGATAAACATAGCCGCCAATCACGGCGCGACCGTCCGTGTGCGGATAATCCAACAACGGCCCGCGACTGACGCCGATGAATGGCGCGATCATTTTGCCAAGATTTCCTTCGCAGCGGTTCCACTGGAAATTCAGCGCGGACTCGCCGGGTTCAATCACGTCAATTTCTTCGCGCGAACTTTCGCCGACGTCCCCGATGAAAATCTTTCCGCTGGGCGCATCGTAAGTCATGCGATGCGGACTACGCAGACCGAGACAAAAAAATTCTTCCAACACGTTCGACTGGCCGACGAACGGATTGTCGTTCGGAATAAAATAATTGGCCGTGAAACCGCCGGTCGGCTGGCGCGGCGGCGCGTGGCTAATTTCTCCGCCGCGACTATCCACATCAATGCGGAAGACGCCTGAATAAAGGCTTTTGTTGATGATCTGGTCGTTGTCGCCGACGGAATTATCGCCGTCCGTCCAGTAAAGAAATCCGTTCGTGGGATGAAAAAACATTCCGCCGCCGTGGTGCCAGACGGTTTGGTTTGTGAGATCCACGAAAATTTTCACCGATTCGGGAATTGCAACGCCGTTCGCATCAAGCGTGTAGCGTTCGAGCCGGTCATGGTAAGTGTCGGGCAGATTTGGAATCGGTCGCGACGTGGGCGAGCCGGCGACTGTGCCGGGTTTCACCCAAGTATAATAGACGAACATGAAATGGTTCGTCGCGAAGCCGGGATGAAACGCGACGCCGAGCAAACCGGAATCGTCCCAGCCCTGACATTGCTGGCTGATATCGAGGACGATTTTCTTTTCGGTGACACCGGCAGAATTTTCAAACGTCCACACGCGGCCTTCGCGTTCCCAGACGCAGAGTTGATTGGAATCGGGAACGTGCGTGAGTCCGACGCTGTTGGTGAATAGCAGATTCGTGAATGCGACCACCGCCGACCAATTGCCGGAAATGTTCGGTGCGACTTCCGGCATGACGCCATTGAGAAACGCGCCGATGGCCGGGCGATTGGTGAGGCCGAATGATTTTT
>DATCFH010000055.1:0-2307 GCA_036509625.1 Verrucomicrobiia bacterium | reverse complement strand
AAGTCCGCCGCCTTCCACAAAACCAATTTCACACGAGCCGGTTTTCGAGGAAGTGAACCCAAAATCATTCCAGCCGGAAACCGACCCGCGCGACCGCTACAACCATCTCGGCGTCCGCAAATACGACCTGCCCGCACTGTGGGAACGCCTGCGGAACCATTTTCGCGGCCCGACAACGAGCAACCCGCGTCTCGTGAATTATCTCGCCGCCGGCGGAGTCCACGGCCTGCGCCCGATGCGCTACGAAAAGCGCAAAGCACGCAGACGCTTCATTGTTCTCGCCGTCGCCCTGTTCCTGCTGCTGCTCGGCACGGTTTTGGTCTGGCTCCACGGCCATTGAAATTGTTGAGCCGCTAAATTGTTAAATTGATGAAACGCATGAAAAATAAATTTATCGAACTGCCGATCTCCACGCCCGACGGAATTTTCCTCGCGCACTATTCCGAAAAAGGTCTGGCCGGAATTGATTGGCCAAACGCGAATCGTGGGAGACGGGGTAACGAGTCTCAAATTTCTTCAGCTTCCAGCGAATTAGTTAGAGACTCCTCACGTCGTCTCCTACAAATTAAGAAATGGCATCGTGCAACCGAAACGGCGCTGAAAAAAATTCTTGCCGGGGAAAAATCGAAGCTGCCGCCGCTCGACTGGACGGGCAAAACGGAATTTCAAAAATCCGTGTGGCGGCAGATGCTGAAAATTCCCGCCGGCAGGACGAAAAGCTACGGCGAAATCGCGGTGGCGATTGGCCGGCCCAAGGCCGTCCGTGCCGTGGGCGGCGCGTGCGGTGCGAATCCGATTCCAGTTTTGGTGCCGTGCCATCGCGTTCTGGCCGCGAACAAAAAACTCGGCGGCTTCTCCGGCGGATTGGATTGGAAACGCAGCTTGCTCGCGCGCGAAGGAATTAAATTTTGATTTTATGAATAGCGCGATTGAAATCCATGATTCGACAGTTGCCAAAATTGTTAAATGCGATGGCGTTATTACGGTGCATTTTCAGCCGGCATATCTGCATCAATCCGACGGTCGTCCCGGCTTTGACCGTGGTATTGGCCTGGTTCAAGATGCAGAATTAATTTTTCTAGATTCTGCAATTGACGGAAGACTTCCTGATTTGCCATGTGAAGTTATGGATGGTGAGATTATTCTTTCCGGAAAAATTCATAACAACGAAATCCCAATGCCGCTTGAAGCCATTGGTTTTATTGAGTTACGACTCAAACTCGATTCTGCACATACAATTACGATCAAAGGCAAAAGTGTTCGTTTGAAATTGCTCGGCGAACCAAAATATATTGAAGAATTTAACCCGCCGTCAGCCGGATGATTTCGCGCAGCGGCGTCTGCGGTTTGAATTTCACGAAACGTTCCAGTTTTTCCACGAGCGGTTTGCGCGGCGCAGATCGTCAAAGCCCGTCGCAGACGCGTTTCACAATGCAAAAAATGCCATAAGTGTGGCAAAGCATGGTTAGTCCATTCCAGTTGTTTCGCCGAAGCTTTGTTTTGAAAATGGCGCGAATGACCGCGCCGGCAATAACACCAACAAACGACTATGAAAAAAACAATCATGCTCGCCACCGCCCTGTGCTTCGCCGCAGCGATCACGGCTTCAGCCGCCGATGGCAAGGGCAACTGGGATAAATCGTGCGCCAAATGCCACGGCGCGGATGGCAAGGGTCAGACCAACATCGGCAAGAAGCTCGGCTGCAAAGATTATTCCGATGCAAAGGTTCAGGACGCGCTCACCGATGACGCCGCGTTCAAGGCCGTCAAAGAAGGAGTGAAGGACAACGAAAAGGTCGTGATGAAGGTGTCCGATAATTTGTCGGACGACGACATCAAGGCGCTGGTGGCCTATATGCGGACGTTCAAAAAGTAACGCGCCGGACAAACGGTCGCGCCAAACGGCGAATTGAGATTTGCCGCAGCGGTAGGGTTGTCGCCGTGCGTGACGGAATTTTGGATGAAAATCAAATTAAAAAGCAGGACGCGGTTCCGGATGGCCGGAATCAAGGCGTTTTGTTTTTTAATTTGTTTTCAACTGGCGGCTGTCGCCTGGTCGCAGGAACCGGCCAAGACGAACGCGCCGCCAAAATTCGCCAACAGCGATTGTCTGGACTGCCATCTTGATCCAAACACGACGCGAACGGTCAACGGCAAAACCGAATCGTTGATTTTTCCGACCAATGCCTTCGCTCATTCCGTTCACGCCAATCTTGCCTGTGTGGATTGCCATACCGATGTCAAAGACCTGGTGCATGATCCGCTCGGTCCGCCCGACTGCACCCATTGCCACGCAAAAGAGGCCGG
>DATCFH010000054.1:0-2925 GCA_036509625.1 Verrucomicrobiia bacterium | reverse complement strand
CCCATTTGGTTTCAAGTTGTTTCACCAAGTCGGCGGCTTCCAAGACCGTCAACTTGCTCAATTCTTCCACGATGTTTGCGATGTCAGCCATATTGTTTTTCTTTCTGTCGTCTCGTCGTCCACCGCGGCCCCGGTGAATTTCAGTTCACGGCCTGCAAACCGACGATTTACGTTGTTGTTGTTTGTTGGTTCCCCGGCTTGAAAATTCAAACCGGAAATTGTTATTCGGATTTCTCCGACTTCGCCTTGATGACCTGCGCCAACTGCGACGCCGGCGTATTAATCAAGATCGCCAGCTTCGTCGCCGGAGCAACGAGCAAGCCCAAAATTTTCGCGCGCAAAACGTCGAGGCTCGGCAAATCCGCCAGCGCGATGATTCCAGCTTCTTCCAAACGCGAATTGTTCAAGAAGCCAAACTTGATTTTCAGCTTGTCGAATTCCGCGCCGAAATTTTTCAACGTCTTCGCTGCGGCAGAAATATCTTTCTGCCCGGTCACGACGGCCATTTGTCCGGCGAGCGAGCCGTTCAATTCCGCAACTCCCGCTTCCTTCGCCGCGATGCGGAAGATGGAATTTTTCACAACGTGAACTTCCGCGCCCGCCTTTTGCAGACGCTGGCGCAGTTCCGAGAAATGCGAAACCTTCAGTCCTTGATAGCCGATCACGATGAAGAACGGCGATGCGTTCAACCGCGCGGCGTATTCTTTCGTCAAAATTTGTTTTTCAGCACGCATGATAAAATTCGGTTAATTGTTTGAGAACTCGCGGATGTCCACGCGCACGGGCGGACTCATCGTCGCCGACAGCGTGCATGAACTGATATAAATTCCTTTGACGCTTGACGGCTTTGCTTTAGCGACGGCTTCAATCACCGCGCGCGCATTTTCTTCAATCTGTTCCGGCTTGAACGATGCCTTGCCGACGATGACGTGGACATTTCCAGCCTTGTCCGTCTTGAATTCAACGCGACCGGCTTTGACTTCTTTCACGGCTTTCGCCGTGTCATCCGTGACCGTCCCGGTTTTTGGATTCGGCATCAGGCCGCGCGGTCCGAGAACTTTGCCGAGCTTGCGGACTTCAATCATCGCTTCGGGCGTCGCAATCGCCACGTCAAAATCATTCCAGCCTTCATTGCACTTTTGAATCATGTCGGCAAAACCGACGTATTCCGCGCCCGCAGCTTTCGCGGCTTCGGCTGCGTTGCCGTCGCGCGTAAAAACCAAAACTCGCACTGTCTTGCCGCTGCCGTGCGGGAGCGGAACCGTGCCGCGAACCAGTTGGTCCGACTGCTTCGGGTCAACGCCGAGGCGGAACGCGAGATCAATGGTCTCGTTGAATTTCGCTTTCGGAAATTTTGCGAGGACGCCCACCGCCTCCTTGAGCAGATAGGTTTTCTTGGCGTCCACAACTTCGAGCGCTTTTTTGAATCGTTTACTGGGCATTTTGTTTTGGTGCGGTGCAAGCGAGCTTTTGGCTCTCCCGCGATTTGTATTTTTAATTTAACCGACAACTTCAATTCCCATGCTGCGCGCCGTGCCGGAAATGACGCGGAACGCCGCTTCTTCGTTCGTCGTGTTCATGTCCTTGGACTTCATTTTGATGATGTCCAAGACCTGCTTGCGCGTGACCTTGCCGACTTTGTCCTTGTTCGGCACTTTCGAGCCGGCGGTGATGCCTGCGGCTTTTTTCAAGAGGATTGACGCGGGCGGCGACTTGGTGATGAACGTGAACGACTTGTCCTGATAAACGGTGATGACGACGGGAATCACGAGTCCGGCGTCGTTTTTTGTCGCCGCGTTGAATTCTTTGCAGAACGCCATGATGTTGACGCCGTGCTGGCCGAGCGACGGGCCGACGGGCGGCGCGGGATTGGCCTGACCTGCGGCAATCTGCAGTTTGATATATCCTGTAATCTTCTTCGCCATAAAAAATTTAAGCTTTCTCGACTTGCCAGTATTCCAATTCCACCGGCGTGTTGCGTCCGAAAATGTTCACGGTCACCTTCAATTTGCCGCGCGCCGGATCAATTTCCTCGATCACACCGCTCAAATTCAGGAACGGCCCGTTGTTGATCTTGATCGTCTCGCCGACCGCAAAATTGACCTTCGGTTTTTCCGTCTCCTCGGACGCGGAAATCTGCACCTTGATTGCCTCGACCTCCTCCGTCGGCGTCGGCACTGGCGGTTCGCCGCCGACAAACCCGATCACGCCCTGCGTTTCCTTGATGAAATACCACGGCTTCTCGATGATGCGGTTGTTTTCATCCAGCAAAACCATGTCCACGAAAACGTAGCCCGGCCACAATTTGCGGCTGGACACGGTCTTCTTCTGGTTCCGCACTTCGACGACTTTTTCCATCGGGACGAGGACTTCCTTGACGAAGTCCTGCATCTCGTCGGTCTTGACGCGCTTCTCGATGCTGTCCTTGACCTTGTTTTCCTGGCCGGAGAGCGTCTGGATGATGAACCATTGGTTGCGCATGATCAAAACAGCGTATAAAAAATATATTGGAAAATCAGATCCACCACGACGGTGAACAGTCCAAGCAGCGCAATTGAAATCGCAATCAGAACCGTTGAACCCTTCAATTCATCCCACGTCGGCCATGAACATTTTTTTAATTCCTCGCGCGTTTCCTGAACATAGACAGTCAGCCGCGCGAGCTGTCCCTGCCACCACAAATAGGCAAAGGCTGCTCCGATGACGACCGCCCAAATTATGATTGACGTATTGCTCACAAATATCTTCTCAAATTTGTCCGTTTTGCCGGGCCGCAGCCCCAGGCATTTTCATTTTCGCCCGCCAGTGCTGCACTTTGGCGCGGCGCCCTCGCCCTCACTTCGTTCCAGCGAAGGCTGGCGGAGAGGGAGGGATTCGAACCCCCGTCAGGCTTTCGCCTGAAGCGGTTTTCAAGACCGCCGCGAT
>DATCFH010000053.1:0-16764 GCA_036509625.1 Verrucomicrobiia bacterium | reverse complement strand
GGTCGCTACCTCACGGTGCTGCTGTGCATCGGCCAAGGAATTTATTTCGCGAAAAGCTGGTTGCATCCTGAAGCGCAGTTTCCGGGCATCGGCCAGCTTGTGCTGTTTGACAATCATCTCGCCTATTATTTTGTGGCGGTCACGGTGATGACGGCGGGCACGATGGTCTTGATGTGGATGGGCGAACAAATCACCGAACGCGGCATTGGTAACGGCGTTTCTTTGATCATCACGATTGGAATTTTGGCGCGGTTGCCGCGTGCCGTGCGGGCGTTGATTGATATGTTCCATCCGGCGAACGGGCAGGAGACAGATTATCATTTCATGGGAACCGGCTTGCTGTTGTTGGCTTTGTTGGTGTTGGTTGTCGGCGGCGTCATCGCCATCACGCAAGCGCAGCGAAAAATTCCGGTGCAATACGCCCAGCGCGCCGTTGGCCGCAAGATGTATGCGGGCGGAACGTCTTTCATGCCGTTGCGCGTGAATTACGCGGGCGTCATGCCGATCATTTTCGCACAATCCATTTTGATGTTTCCGCAGCCGGTTTGCACTTGGCTGGCAAGTGCCTTCACGAAAGCCCCGGTGTTGCATGACTTTTTCATCAGCTTGGCGCAGACATTGAATTATGGTTCTTGGCTCTACATGGCCACTTACTCGGCGATGATTTTGTTCTTCTCGTATTTCTGGGTCGCAACGCAGTTCAATGAAATTCAGATCGCCGACGACCTGAAGAAAAACGGCGGCTATATTCCCGGCGTGCGTCCGGGGCAGGGCACGAGCGACTATTTGCATCACGCCATGAGCCGCATCACGTTGGCGGGTGCAATTTTTCTGACGATTATTGCGACGATTCCAATTATTCTTGGCAAACGTTTGAACATTCCGCCGGACGTGGCGCAATTTTTCGG
Organism: Verrucomicrobiia bacterium; assembly: GCA_036509625.1. Lineage (GTDB taxonomy): Bacteria > Verrucomicrobiota > Verrucomicrobiia > Limisphaerales > UBA11358 > UBA11358. The sequence goes on along the minus strand of DATCFH010000053.1, from coordinate 15,856 downwards.
TGGCACGAGCATTTTGATTGCGGTCGGCGTTTTGCTCGACACGATGCGGCAGGTTGAGTCACATCTGATGATGCGGCACTACGATGGCTTCCTGAAAAAAGGAAAAATCCGCGGCCGGTTCTAAAATTTTGTGGCCGGAATAAAGCTCAAGTCAGCGGACGATTTGAAATTGATGCGTCCGGCAGGTTGGGTGGCCGGAAAAGTTTTGGACGAGATTGCAGCGTTCATCAAGCCCGGTGTCACGACGCGGCAGATTGACAATTTTGCGGCAGAACGGATCAAGAGTTACGGCGGCAAGAGCGCGTTTCTCGGGTATCGGAAATTTCCGTGCCACACTTGTTTGTCGGTGAACGACGAAGTGGTTCACGGCATCGCGACGGAACGCGAATTGAAATTTGGCGACATTGTCAGCGTGGATGTTGGCGTGTTGCATAAAGGTTTTATCGGTGATACGGCGCGGACGGTGGCGGTGGGCGGCTGCGGTGTCGCGGCGCAACGGTTGCTGGACGTGACGGAGCAGTCGCTCTACTTGGGCATCGCGCAGGCGCGACCCGGTAATCGCGTGTTAGATATTTCGCTGGCGATCCAGCGTTACGTCGAGCAAAACGGATTTAGTGTCGTGCGCGAATTTGTCGGTCACGGAGTCGGGCGTTCAATGCACGAAGAGCCGCAGGTGCCAAATTTTGACGAAGGTAAAAAAGCTTCGCCGAAATTGAAGCCGGGCATGACGATTGCGATTGAGCCGATGGTGAATATGGGTCGTCTGGACGTAAAAATACTGAAAGACGGCTGGACAGTGGTGACGCAAGATGGTTCACTGTCTGCCCATTTTGAGCATACCGTCCTTATCACGGACGGCGAGCCGGAGATTTTGACATGGGCGAAGATGCCTTCCGCGTTGAAGCCCGCGTGATTGAGGCGTTGCCAAACGGCACGTTTTGCGCGGAGCTGAAAAATGGTCACCGCCTGACGGCGTTTGTGAGCCGGCGCGACGAGAAGATTTTTGCCGGCTTGAAGGCCGGTGACGAAGTGAAGTTGAAATTGACGCCTTACGATTTAAGCGTGGGGCAAATAGTAGTTGAAACAAAAATAATTTAAGCATGAAAGTCCGAGCGTCAGTTAAAAAATTGTGTGAGCACTGCAAAATCGTGAAGCGCAAAAACGTGATTCGCGTCATTTGCACGAACAAACGCCACAAGCAACGTCAAGGTTAATCAAAAATTTATGGCACGCATCATTGGTGTAGAAATTCCGCCGAACAAGCGCATTGATATTGCGCTCCGTTACATTTACGGCATCGGCCCGGTCAACGCGAAAGAAGTTCTCGAACGCGCGAACATTGATCCGTCCGTCCGCGCGAAAGATTTGACCGAGGCTCAACTCTCGCAAATCGTGCACGCGATTCAAGATGGCAAGTATGTCATCGAAGGCGATTTGCGCCGCGAACTCGGCATGAACCTCAAGCGTTTGCAGGGCATCAAGTGCTACCGTGGCATCCGCCATATGCGCAGTTTGCCCGTGCGCGGTCAGCGCACGCAGACCAACGCCCGCACGCGCAAAGGTCCGCGCAAGACGGTCGGTGTGCAACGTAATCCGACGGCCAAAGCTGGTATCCATTAATAACTAAATTTAGATATGTCTGAAGAAAAGAAAAAACCAGCCGCGCCAAAGAAGGAAAAAGAAGTGAAGCCTGTTGCTGCCGCCGACGCCACTGCGCCGGAAGCCGCCAAGCCCGCGAAGAAAAAAGCTGCGGCCACCGCCGAAGTTGCGCCCGCTGAACCGGTCGCGATTGCCGTGCCGACCGCTGCTGATTTGCTCGGTGAAGATCCGAACGCGAAGAAGGTCGTCAAGGCCAAGCACGCGAAGAACATTTCCACTGGCATTGCGAACATTCTCGCCACTTTCAATAACACGCAAGTCACCATCACCGATATGCAGGGCAACCTCATCGGTTGGTCCGCCGCCGGTCGCGTGGGTTTCAAAGGTTCACGCAAAAGCTCGGCTTACGCCGCGCAGATGGTCGCGCAGGACGCCGCCCGTCAGGCGATGGCGCACGGCATGAAGGAAGTTGAAATTCGCGTGAAGGGTCCTGGATCCGGTCGTGAATCCGCGATTCGTGCGCTGCAAGCCATCGGCTTGGAAATTTCCACGATCAAAGACGTGACGCCCGTTCCGCACAATGGTTGCCGCCCGCGCAAGAAACGCCGCGTGTAAAAAACTTTTCACTCATCACTCGTAACTAATTTTATGGCTCGTTATACAGGTCCTCGCGTCCGCATCAGCCGCCGTTTCGGAATTCCGATTTTCGGCCCGACGAAATATCTTGAACGCCGCAACTACGGTCCCGGCGTCCACGGCCCGAAGTCGCGCCGCAAGACCACCGAATACGGTGCCGGTTTGAATGAGAAGCAGAAGCTTCGTTATTACTACGGCCTGATGGAGAAGCAATTTCGCGGCGTCTATGAAAAGGCGAAAAACCGCCGTGGCGTCACGGGCGAAACGATGCTGCAAATTCTCGAAACCCGTTTGGACAACGTCGTTTTCCACCTCGGTTTTGGTAACTCGCGCGCCGCGGCGCGCCAGATGGTCAATCACGGCCACATCACCGTCAATGGTCGCAAGGCGGCCATCGCATCCTTCGCGCTCAAGGTGAACGATGTCATCGTGGTGAAAAATCATAACGTGTCGCGTCAGTTGGCGACAAAAGGTCTCGAAGTTTCCGCGAGCCGCGCGGTGCCGGATTGGTTGTCATTGGACAAAGAAGCGTTCAAGGGCACGATCATGCGCATCCCGACCCGCGACGAAATCCAGCCGATTGCCAACGAGCAGGCCGTCGTCGAATTTTATTCCCGCTAACCAGTAAACCAAAAAGACAATTACACGGGCGGTTCCGGCCGGGAATAAATTTTGCCGGACTCGCCAGATTAAAATTGTCGAAAGGAAAATATGCCAGTTCGTTTAGGACGTTTTGAAATGCCCAAGCGGTTGCAGAAGGATGAAGCCTCTGCCACCGAAACCTACGCCAAGTTTGTCGCCGATCCGTTTGAAACCGGTTACGGCCACACCGTTGGTAACTCGCTTCGCCGCGTGTTGCTCTCCTCGCTTGAAGGTGCAGCGGTCACCTCTGTGAAGGTGGACGGCGCGCAGCATGAATTTGCCACGATCGAAGGTGTCGCCGAAGACGTGACCGACATCGTTTTGAATTTGAAGAAAGTTAAATTCAAAGCCCACACCCGCGACGAACAGACGCTCTTGCTCTCCGTGAACAAGGAAGGTGTTGTGACCGCCGCCGACATCCAGACCAACCAGAATATTGAGCTCGTGAATCCCACGGCGCATATCTGCACGCTGGACAAGAAGAAAAAATTTGAGATGGAACTGACGGTCAAAGTTGGCCGTGGTTTCTGCCCGAGCGATGAAAATAAGAAGCCCGGCCAGGCGATTGGCATCGTGGCGATTGATTCCATTTTCTCGCCGGTGACCCGGGTGCGTTACGCTGTCGAAGCGGCGCGCGTCGGCAACCGCACAGACTACGACCGTTTGGTTCTCGAAATCTGGACGGACGGCCGCATCACGCCCGATGACGCGCTCACGCAGGCGTCTGCGATTCTCGCGCATCACCTCGACGTGTTTGTCGGTTACGACAAGAACGCGGTTGAATTTGAAGAAGCCGCTGACAAGCAGGACGACGAGAAGTCCAAGCTCAAGAAATTGTTGAACATGAGCGTCAACGAAATCGAATTGAGCGTCCGTGCCGCGAATTGTTTGAACAACGCGAACATCACCACCGTCGGCCAGCTTGCGCTGAAGTCCGAACAGGAGATGCTCAAGTATCGCAACTTCGGCAAGAAGTCGCTCAACGAAATTAAAGATAAACTGGTTTCCCTCAACCTCTCGCTCGGCATGAATTTTGAGCCGGGTTTGGTGGAGGCACCGAAGGAAGAAGCCGCCAAAACGGAATAAGGATTTGCCATGAGACATTTGAAGCGCACGGCCAAACTGGGCCGCACCTCGGAACATCGCAACGCGATGCTCGCCAACCTTGTTTGCAGCTTGATCGAACACAAGCGCGTGACGACATCTTTGGCCAAAGCCAAAGCCGCCCGTTCCGTTGCTGAAAAGATGGTCACGCTCGGCAAGAAAGGCACGATCCAACATCGCCGCCTCGCCGTCGCCCGTCTGCATCAGGAAAAGGCTGCGAAGACGTTGTTCACGGAAATCGCTCCGGCGTTCAAGGATCGTCGCAGCGGTTACACCCGCATCATCAAGCTCGGCCAGCGTCAGGGTGACGCCTCGCAGAGCGCGATTTTGGAATGGGTGGACACCATCGCCCCGACGGTTATTCCCGAAGCTCCCGCGACGGAAGCCAAGCCGGAAGCGAAGAAGTAAATCACTTTAAGAAACACAAAGCCCGCTCGATTGAGCGGGCTTTTTTGTTTTCAATGCAGCAGAAAAATCAGGAACAGCAAAATCAAAATTACCGCCGTAAGCCACCAAACCCAATGCAGTCCGCGTGGTTTGCGACTGCGGGAACCAAACTCTTCCTTCACAAAATTTTCGTAACTAAAATTTTCATCGGGAATACCCAGATTGTCGGCGTAAGCGGAATCCGACCAACCGATCTTTTCATCCGCGCCGCAACCGGGACAAGCCTTCGCGTTGCGCGGCACAACCGCGCCGCAGTTGGGACAAACTTCGGGAGTCATCGGATAGTTTTTAATTTTAAGTTAACTCAAAATTGAGCAAAAACTAAAAACTGATTTTACCCCGCCGCGCTCGTGTATTCCTCGTCCGTCCGCAAATCGAGTCCCATCAAAACGTAATCGTGCGTGATGGCTTGCATATCCTTGACATAATCTTCGAGGCGCACGAGCTGGTTGAAGCCGAGCATCGCGAACATCTTCATCGCCGCTTCCTGTTCCGCGATGAACGCCGCCTCGATGCGTTCCAAGCTGGCGCTGCGGGCGATGTCCAATGTTTCATTCACGAGCGCACGCGCCAGACCGACGCCACGAAATTTCGGATGCACCAGCACGCTCACGCGACCGATGTGCCGTTTCCAGCCGCCGAGCCGCTGATGCAACGTGACGACACCGACAATTGTTTTATCCACCACGCCGACGAGCGGCAAATTGCGGCCCACGTCAATATTGCGACACCAGTCGCGGATGACCTTGATGTCCTGCACGCGGTGCTTGATGAACATCCGTTCCGGTTCCGGGATGTCGAGGAAGAGCTGGTGAAATTCTTTTTCATCCTCCGCTTTGAGCAGGCGCAGCGTCGCCTTGCGTCCGTCCTTCAATTTGATGTGCTTGGGAAATTTCTGTAGTTCGAGTTCGATGGTGAATGACATAGGTTCCTTTCTTGCCCGCACTTTGCGCCGATTGCTTCCTTCCTGCAATAAAATTTTTCAGCCGAACGCCGGTCTTTGACTTGGTAGGGCGGTGCTGCTGCGCCGCCTCCCCCGGCTGACCCGCAGGTCAGCCCTACCATCAATCTGAAATTTCAGCCGAACGCCGATTCGCCCGCGCTGCCCGTGGCCTGCCGGAAGAAATTTAATTTCACCCGTGCCGGATCCAAACTCCAGCGCGCGGCAAGCTGCGGGACTTTTTCAAAATTTATTTCCGCGTCCAGCAACGTCGCCGTGTAATCGCCGTAAGCAAACAGCTTCATGTCCGTCTTGATTTCCGGCACCGTCTCGACGCCTTGATGCCAGACTGTTTCGCCCGTCCACGCGTAGGCGCGCGTCACGCAACCGTCGTCCAGCCGCGCCCACGCGTGATGATGAAACAGCCGGCTCGCGTAAAAATATTGCACATGACCGAGCTGCCGGCTCAACCCCGTGAGAAAAAGAAACGTCGCATCCACATCCTCCGTTGGATTTGGCAGCGCCATGCCCGTGACGATCACCCAGCCGTTCACGCGCGGGCTGATGAAAAATTCGTGCGCGCCCGCCAAGCCTTCTGCCCACGAACACGGCGCGGCATGATTCAAGCCCAACGTCATTTTCACCGCCTCCGGCGAAACCGCGCGGATTGCCAGCCAACATTCCGGGCGTTGCACCGTGGCCGGTTGCCATGGAAAAAAATTCTGCGCCGGGGAATTTTTTTTTTGCGCGAGCCGGTTCCGGCGATGCACCGCCAGCACCCAGCCGAGCATCATGAAACCAATGCCGAGCGCCAAGCCTAGCACGGCCAGCAACATTAGCGGGATGACGTCAACCTGACTCACAGGACAAATCTAATCTGCCCGCTGGCGAGTTCAAATTATTTTCCGCCGCAATTTTCCGCCAGCCAGTCCAGATACTTTTGGCTGCCGCGCTTAACGGCAAAACCAAAAACTCCGGCGTGTCGTAAGGATGCCGTGTGAGAATCAGTTTTTCCAGCGCGGCCAGTTTTGATTTTTGCGTTTTCAAAATCAGCAAAATTTCCGCGCCCGATTCAATTTTCCCCCGCCACCAGTAATGCGATTCGATTTTTGGAACAAGATTAGCGCAGGCGATGAGTTTGGCTTTCAACGCTGCTTTCGCCAGCGCCCGCGCCGTTTTCAAATCCGGCGCGGTGACGAGGACGATAGAAAATTTTATGGCGGGTTTCATTGGAGATTTATTTTTGTTTGAAGATTGAACCGCCCATCCGCCGGACATTTTGCCAGACGAGTTGCGGCCAGTTGGGATTCATGCACGGCCTTTCGATGAGGATGTAATAGGCGATGCCCGCGCCGACCACCACTGGCAATCCTACCAATCCCAAACGCAGACAAGCTATCGGCATCGTCACGCCGCTCGAAATAATTTTGGTGGCGATGAACGAGAAGAGCGGATAGTGCAGCAGATAAAGTGAATAACACATGCCGCCGAGGGTCGCGATGACCGGCCGCCGCAAAATTGTTGTGAACCAGTTTCCGCGCAATGCGCCAATGAACAGCATCGCCAGTAGCCACGGAAATAATTGCCACAACACGATTGTATCGGGCGTCAGCGCCAGCGCGAGCAGTGCGCCCATTGCCAGCCAATCATAAGATCGCGCGGAAATTTTTCCTGCGCCCGCGCCGGTGCTGTGCAGATCGGCCAGCAGAAAGCCGGTTAAAAAATATTGGATGAAGCCCGGCAGTGTCAGTTCGCTGCGCGGAACGAAGTTCGCCAGCAATGGCGCGGTGAAAATCGCAGCGATGAGAATTAATCGGCGTGGCGCGGCTGCGAGTTTGAAAATTTTGGCGAGCAACGGCACGAGCAGATAAAATTGCACTTCGACTTCCAGCGTCCACGTCACACCGTCCAGCTTGGGCGGCAGGCCGCGCACGATGCTGTGCGCGTAACCAAGTCGGAGAAGCAGTCCGGAAAAGAAATTTGGATCCTGCGCGTGAATGTCGTGCAGCCCGACGGCAGCGGCATAAAATAACAGCAACGCCAGAACGTAAGGCGGTTCCAATCGCGTCAGCCGACGCAGATAAAATTTCCCGATTTTCACCGCCGGAGCATCGGCGAGATAATGCGCGGCAAACGGCAGGCCAAGAATAAATCCGCTGATGACAAAAAAAAGTTCAACGCCGCGATAGCCATTTGTCACCGGCCAAAAAAGAAAATTGAATGGCGACGCCGCCAGCATTTTGCCGGGAATATTCGTCGCGGCATAATGAACGTGGAATAGCAGCACGCTGAAGATGGCGATGAACCGCAGGCCGTCCACTTCCGCGATGTAACGATGTGATGAAGTCGTGATCCGTTGGAGGCGCGCGACATTCCATGGTTTGGGCATAGTTTCTAAAACAGGTTTATTTCCGCCGAATTATCTGTTTAAGTCAAGTCATGGACGCCGCTTTGCCGCCACTCACCGCCAGCACGCTTTACCTGGTCGCCACGCGCTTGCACTGCCAAAAGAATTCAGCGATAGTCTGGTCATGAGAAAAATTGGCAAGCAGGAGTTCAGTGTGGTCGTCGAGCGCGATGAGGAAGGTTATTACGTCGCCAGCGTTCCCGCGCTGCCGGGCTGCCACACGCAGGCGCGTTCGCTGGACAAACTCATGGAACGTATTCGCGAAGCTATCGCGCTGTGCTTGGAAGTGGAACACAAATCAACCAACACGGAATTCATCGGCGTGCAGCGGGTCGCCGTCTGATTATGCCGCGCCTGCCTAGACTGCGCGGACGTGAAGTGCTGGCGGCCTTGCGCCACGCGGGTTTTGTGATTTTACGCGTCAAAGGCAGCCACCATTTTCTCCAGCATCCCGGCGGGCGCAGAACGGTTGTTCCCATTCATTCCGGCGAAATCATCGGGCCGGGCTTGCTTAATAAAATCCTCAAGGACGCGGAAGTTGAACTTGAGGAATTTCAAACTTGGCTGTGAATCCGACCGCTCCTGAAAATTCGCTGCCGCCACTCACCGCCAGCACGCTTTACCTGGTCGCCACGCCGATTGGCAATCTCGAGGACATCACGCTCCGTGCGCTGCGCGTGTTGCGTGAGTGCGACGTCGTCGCCGCCGAAGACACGCGGCACAGCGGCCAGTTGCTCAAACATTTTGGAATTTCCAAACCGCTCTTGAGCTATTTCCAATTCAACGAAGCGCGGCGCAGCGAGGAAATTATCGAGCGGCTCCGGCGCGGCGAGAAAGTTGCGCTCGTCACGGACGCTGGCAGTCCCGGCATCAGCGATCCGGGCGAACGCGTCGTGAAAGCCGCCATCGCGGCTGGCTTTCGCGTGGAAGCCGTGGCCGGTCCGTGCGCGCTTATCGCCGGACTTACCGCGAGCGGCTTGCCCACGGAGGAATTTTATTTCGCCGGCTTTCTGCCGCACAAATCCGGCCAGCGCCGCAACAAACTGGAATCGCTTAAAACCATTGGTGGCACAATGGTTTTCTACGAATCTCCCTATCGCATCGAAAAACTTCTGGGCGAACTGAACGAAGTTTTTCCCGAACGCGACGTAGTGCTGGCGCGCGAGCTGACGAAGAAGTTCGAGGAATTTCTGCGCGGCAAACCGGCGCAGCTTTTGGAAATCGCGGCGAAACGCAGCTTGAAAGGTGAGTTCGTGGTGATGGTTTCAGGTGCCGAAAAGAGTCGCGCGAAGAACGCAACGGAAGCGAAGGAGTGATTTTCTTCGCGCACTTCGCGACCTTCGTGCAAAAGGTGTTTCCGTGTTCAATCGTGGCTAGACGAGTTTGAAATTCGGCGACTGGTGCAGGAATTTTTTTGGATTCGAGAAAATTATTTTCTCGATCGTTTTTGCCAGATGCCCGCGCTTCTTCATTTCCAATGCCGTTTTCGGCACGGCCAGCGGATCGCTCACGCCCCAATCGCACGCGCTGTTCATCCAGATTTTTTCGCTGCCGTAAGTTTCCAGAATGTCAATTGCCCTCGCCGGCGTGCATTTCGTTTCGGGATAAAGCGTCATGCCCGCCCACATTCCACAATCCAAAACCATTTCCACCGTATGTTCCTCAACGTGGTCAATGATGACGCGCTCCGGCAAAATACGTTTATCATTTTTCAAAACGTCGAGAATCAATCTGGTTCCTTTAAGTTTGTCTTCGAGATGCGGCGTGTGGACTAAAATCAATTGGTCGAACTTCGCCGCGAGTTCAATTTGCATTTCCAAAACGCGCAATTCGTTCCGCGAATTTTTGTTCAAGCCAATTTCGCCGATGCCCAAAACATTTTTGCATTTGAGAAATTTGGGAATTAGCGCGATGACTTCTTCCGCGAGTTTCACGTCCTCGGCTTCCTTGGAATTGATGCAGAGCCAGCAAAAATGTTTCAGGCCAAATTTCGCGGCGCGCTTCGGTTCGTGTTCGGTGAGCTGGGAAAAATAATCGAAAAATCCGGCGGCCGAACTGCGGTCAAAACCCGCCCAGAACGCCGGTTCACACACTGCCTCGCAACCGGCGAGCGCCATGCGTTCGTAATCGTCCGTCGTGCGGCTGACCATGTGGGCGTGCGGTTCGATGTAGCGCATAAGTTTTCTAGCCACGGATTGAACGCGGATGAAACACGGAAAGGAATTTTGAATCTGTGTTTAATCCGTGTTTCATCTGCGGCTATTTGATTTTTGGAAATGCACCGCAAGCGCCTTTGCTTGTGGCTTTGGCAATTGGCTTTGTCGTCAGATCGCTGAACGCGAGCAAAACATTCTTCGCCTGGTTTTTCTTTTTGCCGTCCAGCTTCGCAAGCGCGGCGCGGAAACTTTTTAGGCGGAAATCGTCCTTGCCATCCGCGCGTTCGATGCGATCAAGAAAGGCGGCAATCTCAATCAGCTTGTGCCGTGCGTCGAGAAAATAGAGATCAAGGATTTGCTGCTTGGTCATATGAGTTTGGGGAAAAATTCGTGCGCGGTGCGGCACGTCGCCGCGCTTAATTCGTCGAGCGAAATCATTTTCACCTGCGCGATGGTCTCGGAAATCTCCTTCACAAACGCCGGTTCGCCGCGCTGGCCGCGATGCGGAATCGGCGCGAGATACGGGCAATCCGTTTCCAGCATGAACTTGTCCAGCGGTGTCGCGGCCACGGCGTCGCGGATGTTCTGGCCGTTCTTGAAAGTTACAATACCAGTGTAACTCACGAGTGAGCCGATTTCCAAAATCTGTTTGAGTCGTTCCACACTTTCGCCGAAGCAATGAAAGACGCCGCGCACTTTTCCGGCGAACGGTTTTAATTGCGCCAGCGTGTCGTCGAACGAGGCGCGCTGGTGGATGACGGCGTTCAAATTAAATTCCGCTGCGACTTCAAGTTGTTGCTGGAAAATTTCCGCCTGCCGTTTTTTGTAATGCGCGTCGTCCGCCGCGCTGCCGTTTTGCGAACTTGGCAGACGATAATAATCCAAACCCGTTTCGCCGATGGCGACGACTTTGGGATGGCGCGCGAGTTCGCGCAGGGCCGGGCGCAAATCTTCCGGCGCGGTCAGTGCCTCACTCGGATGCCAGCCGACGGCGGCATAAATCGCCGGAAATTTTTCCGCAAGCGCAATTGCGCGTCGGCTGCTGTCGAGACTTGTGCCGATGGAAATGATTTTTGTGATGCCGGCAGCTTGTGCGCGCGCGAGGATTTCCGGGAAATCCTTTTCGTATTCGGGATAATCCAGATGCGCGTGTGTATCAAATAAAAAGGCCATTAAATCTAGGGTTTCTTGCTGTTGGCAATTTTTTGTTCCAGCCCTTTGAGCTTTTCGTCAATGACGTTTCTGCCCGGATAATGCGGCGCTTCGGCGATGAGTGTGCGATAATTTTCCAGCGCTTCGGCATCGCGATTCTGCGCCATTAATTTTTCACCGAGCGTGAGCCGGAGCCGGATTTTTTGCTCTGGCGAAGGATTTAATTTAAGTGCGTTCTGCCACGATTCGATGGCGGAACTCGGTTTGCCGGAAGCGTCGTAAAGTGCGCCGAGTTTTTCGTTCAGCACCGCGCTGTTCGCAGTGGTTGGCAAGTTGGCAAGAAAGGAAAGCAGTTCCGATGCGCGCACGCCGCGCGCGAGATCGAGACAGATCAGCCGGTCAAACGACCATTCAATCAAAGGATTTTTTGTGCGCGCCAGCAGCGCGTGCAGTTCCGGCGGAGTTTTTTTGAACGGTTGATATAAGGGGTCACCGATGACGGCGGTCTGCCACGACAAGGCGAGTTGCGACGCCCACGCGGCCTCGCCAAACGTGTAACCGTTGCCGAGCGCTTGCAGGGTAAAGGCGATGTTTGGATTGAATTGCAAATACGGTTCATACACGCAGCCCATTGTGCAGGTCGCGCCCTTGCCGAGCAGCGGACCGCACCAATGTTGCGTGGCGGTGCGGACGGATTCGGCACTGTAAGAATTCAGATGATACGCAAACGCGCCGGGCATGAATTCCATTTTCGATTGCAAAAATGGTCCGCACGGATCGAACGCATACCAGCCGCAATAAATGGCGATGTGGCTCATCGGAAATGACGCGGGCAACGTGGCTTCGTTGGTGTCCACTTCCACTTCAAAACCAAGCTGGCGGCAAATGTCCGCGCCCGCAAGTGTCCAGACATCGCCGAGATAATAAGCGTTGGTCGCGTCCAATCCGCGCGCATCAAAATACGCGCGTCCCCACAGTCCGGTGTTTTCGGCTTCAATGGCTTTATCCACGAGTCCATTGGCGATTTCCGGTGTCGGGCCGTCGAGCCGCGAAACCAGCAACAGACCGTTGGTGCAATTCATCGTGGCGCGGTTGGTGCAAAGATAAAACGGATTTGGCAGCGGTCCGGTCAGCGGAATTTTCATTTTGAACACCGGCAACCAGGTGAGTTCGGAATCCACCGACGCCTCATTACGACGAAATTCGTCGCGCGTGATTTTTGCGGCAAATTCTTCCAGCAGGGAACTCGGCGCAATTTTCAGCGGCACGCCGTAGCACAAAACGGCGTAGCGAATTTTTGACGCGACCACGCGGATGTCCGTCTGCGCTGGCTGACCGTTCGTGGCGGGCGCGGTGACTTCGCCAAATTTCCAAAGTCCGGCGGCTTCGAGCCGGTCGGCGAGCGGCTTCTGCAAAAAATCCGTGAAGTCCGCGCGCGTGATGATTTCGTTCGTTGTCAGGCCAAAACCAAAAATCTGATTCGCCGGAACTTGTCGCATGGCCGCGTAATGTTCGGCGACCATCTTGGATTCCGGCATCTGCGAATTATAAACGACCACCACTTCTTCGCCGCCGCCGCGCGCGAAAAACGGCGTCAGCGCGAGCAAGGCAAGCGGCAAAATAATTCGCAAAAAACTCATTCAACCGCCTTTACTTTCAATCCGTCCCACGCGAGCGCGATGCCGTCCGGCAATTCCGCCTGCGATTTATCATGGTCGTAATCGTGCGTGAGGTGCGTGAAAAAAGTCCGTCCCGCATTGATGCGCCGCGCCGCCGTCAGCGCCTCGTCGAGGCACATATGCGTGGGATGCGGCTTGTGGCGCAGCGCATCCAGCACGGCGATTTCCACGCCGCGAACGCGTTCGATGACGGCTTCGGGAATCTCCTTGCAGTCGCTCAAGTAAGTCAGCCGTTTGCGCCCGTCCTGCTCGAACAAAAATCCCGTCGTCGTCATGCGCCCGTGCGGCAGATCGAACGGCGTGATTTTCAAATCGCCGATTTCAAACGCGCCGTTGATGATGTGTTCTTCGGGAATAAAATAACCTTTCGGCCACGGGCCTTGATGAAAAGCGTAAATGAATACGCGGCGCAAATGCACCATCGTCGCCTCGCTCGCGTAGATCGGCAATGCCGCACCACCGTTCAAATCGCAGAAGCGGCGGCAATCGTCCATACCCAAAACGTGATCCGCGTGCGCGTGCGTGACCAGCACGGCGTCGAGATGGTTGATTTTTTCGCGCAGACATTGCAGGCGAAATTCCGGCGGCGTGTCCACGACGAGCTTTACTTTGTCCGTGGCGATATAAATGGCCGGACGCGTGCGCCAGTTTTTTGGATTCGCCAGATATTCCGGCGGATACTCCACGCCGATGAGCGGCACGCCTTGCGAAGTGCCACTGCCGAGAAAGGTAAATTCAAACGCCATGCCGTGCAAAATTAACAAATGAACTGTCTCACGCAAAGGCGCAAAGCCGCAAAGGTGAATTTTCTTTGCGCCTTTGCGCCTTTGCGTGAATTTTCTTTTTTGAATCTGTGGTCATCTGTGTTTATCTGTGGCTCGAAAATTCGCCATGCTGACGACGCTACGCATCAAAAATCTCGCCCTCGTGAGCGACCTCACGCTGGAACTCCAGCCCGGTTGCAACGTCATCACCGGCGAAACCGGCGCGGGCAAATCCATCATCATTGGCGCATTAAATTTGGTTTTGGGCGAACGCGCCGACCGGACTTTGATTCGCAGTGGCGAAGAAAGTTGTTCCGTCGAAGCTGTGTTTGACGTAAAAAAACTCCGCGCGCCGCTGAAAAACTTTCTGGATGAAAACGGCTTGGAACCGTGCGAGGAAAATCAGCTCGTGTTGAAACGGAATTTTTCCGCCAGCGGCACAAACCGCCAATTCATCAACGGTTCTGCGACCACGCTCGCCACGCTCGCGACGATTGGCGAATGGCTCGTGGATATGCACGGCCCGCACGATCACCAGTCGCTGCTGCACGCAGGCAAGCAGCTTTTGATTCTCGACGCATTCGGCGGTTTGGAAAAGTCGCGCGAAGAATTTGGCGAACTGATTCGCCGCCGCAGCGTTTTGGAAAATGAAAAATCCGCGCTCATCGTGGATGAAAAAACTTACGCACAGCAGCTTGATTTATTGCGGTTTCAAGTGCAGGAAATTTCCACCGCGCGCCTGCAAGTTGATGAAGAAAAACTGGTCGAGGAAGAATTTATTCGTTCAAGCAACGCGGCAAAGTTATTGCAGTTAAGCCAAGCTGCGATTGACGCTTTGAGCGAAAGCGAGAATTCATTGCTCACGCAACTCGGAGTCATTGGCCGCGTGTTGGCGGAACTTCAGCGCGTGGATGCCGGCGCGGAAAATCTGGTCGCATTGCACGCACAAGCGGGCGAGACCTTGCGCGAATTGCAAATGGAATTGTCGCGTTACGCCGACAAGGTGGACGTTGATCCCGCGCGACTCGCGGAAGTTGAGGAACGGTTGAATTTAATCCATTCGCTCAAACGCAAATACGGCGCGACGTTGGCGGAAGTCATCACGTTTGGCGACGAGGCGAAAACAAAATTGCAGTCGCTCGAAAGCCGCGACGCGGAACTGGCGCGGCTTAAAGCGGCACTGGAAAAACTGGATTCAGAAATTTTGAGCGCGGGCAAAAAGCTTTCCGCCGCGCGCAAAAAAATAATTCCGCAACTCGCCAAAGCCGTGAGCAAGCAACTGGAAGATTTGGGTTTCAAGCAAAGCAAGTTTGATGTGGCGATGAAAACTGATTTTGTAGGAGACGAGGTGACGAGTCTCAAATCAAAAGAAAATCAGAGACTCCTCACGTCGTCTCCTACATTTCAAAAAACTGGTTTCGACGAAATTGAATTTCAGTTTGCGCCGAATCCGGGCGAGCCGGCCAAGGCGTTGCGCGCGATTGCGTCGTCCGGCGAAATGGCGCGCGTGATGCTGGCGTTGAAAACGGTTTTGGCGGCGGAAGATGAAATTCCAGTTCTCGTTTTTGACGAAGTGGATGCGAATGTCGGCGGCGAAACGGCGAATATGGTTGGCGAGAAAATGCGGCAGATTGCCGCGAAACGACAGGTGTTTTGCATCACGCACCTGCCGCAGGTCGCGTCGTCGGCGGACGCGCATTACGTCGTCACGAAGCTCGTGAAAAATGGTCGGACGATTTCGGAGATCACGTTGCTCGACAAAAAATCGCGTGTCACGGAACTGGCGCGGATGCTCGGCGGTCAGACGGACGCCGCGCGCAAACACGCGGAGGCGTTGTTGAAATGATTTTTGGCTTTTCCAATTCATCCGCAGTTGCGACTGTGATGACACAACTCTGAATTGTTATGACAAAATTAAGTTTTCCCTTTTCCGAAGAAAAAATCCGCGCGCTGAAAGTCGGCGACGAGGTTTTGATTTCCGGCATCGTGTTCACCGGGCGCGATGCAGTGCATAAATATTTGCACGAGGGTGGCAAGCTGCCGCCGGGCGTGAATTTGAGGGATGGCATCATGTATCATTGCGGCCCGGTGATGATGCCGCAGGCGGATGGGACTTTCAAATGCACCGCCGCCGGCCCGACGACGTCAATCCGCGAGGAGCCGTATCAATGGCAGGTCATTCGCGATTTTGGTTTGCGCGGCGTCATTGGCAAGGGCGGCATGGGCGCGAAGACGCAGGCGGCGTGCAAGGAATATGGCTGTGTGTATCTGCACGCCATCGGCGGCGCAGCGCAAGTTTTGGCCGAGTGCATCAAGAAAGTTCGTAATGT
>DATCFH010000052.1:0-3509 GCA_036509625.1 Verrucomicrobiia bacterium | reverse complement strand
CGGATTTTATGAACACAATTTGTATCCGCTGCGCTACAACAAAGCCGTCGCCGACATCACAAAGAAAATCACCGGCGACAACATCATCTGGGCGCGCAGCGCGTGGGCGGGCAGTCAGCGTTATCCATTGCATTGGGGCGGCGACGCGGAAAGCACCGACGACGGCATGGCGGCGGAATTGCGCGGCGGACTTTCGTTCGGCTTGAGCGGGTTCACTTTTTGGAGCCACGATGTCGGCGGCTTCACGGCCAATTCGGTTGAGAGCATGGACAAAAATCTTTTTGCGCGCTGGCTCGCTTTTGGAATGTTGACCTCGCATTCGCGTTGTCACGGCGAAGCGCCCAAAGAGCCGTGGAATTACGGCACGAATTTCATGAACGAATTCCGCGTCGAAGACGAAATGAAATACAAGCTGATGCCCTACGTTTATGCGCAGGCGAAAGATTCGTCCGAACACGGCCTGCCGATGGTGCGCGCACTGTTCGTGGAATTTCCCGGCGACCCCGGCTCGTGGAATGTGGACGACGAATATCTCTACGGCTCGCAAATGCTGGTCGCGCCGCTGATGCACGAAAATGAAACGTCGCGAAATGTTTATCTGCCGCCGGGAACGTGGATTGATTATCAGAGCGGCAAAAATTATTCCGGCGGCTGGAACAAAATCGAAGCCGGAATAATTCCTGCAATTATTTTAGTCCGCGACGGCACGGTCATTCCAGAAATCAAGCTCGCGCAAAGCACGGCGCAGATGGACTGGTCGAAAATTGAGCTGGTCGTTTATGTGAGGGACGCGACGACGGCGAAAGGCTTGATTTTCCTGCCCGACGACAGCGCGGCGCACGAATTGACGCTGAAGAAATCCGGCAAAAGCTTCAAACTGGACGCCGATCCATTTGCTGGAAAAGTCGCATGGAAAATTTCATCGGGGGAGGCCGTTAAAAATGAAGTTCAAAAGTAAATGGCTGCTTGCCGCCGCCCTGCTTTGCGCGCCGCTGTTTTGTCGCGCCGGAAATTACACGAACTTTTCCGTCGCAGTTTACATTCCCATCAACGTCGTCCAGAGCTTTGACAATCCGCAAAAGCTCCAGTCCGACTGGGATTGCATCAGCCGCCAGTTGAAGGTGGACAAAGTTTATATTGAAGTGCAGCGCGACCGGCGGCTGATTTCCGACGAACAGGCCGAGCGCGTGAAAAAGTTTTTTCTCGACCACGGCGTGCAGGTGGCTGCCGGCATGGCGCTGTCGGACGGCAGCATCGGCGGGCAATTCCAATCGTTTTGCTACACCGACCCGAACGACCGCGCGTTTATCAAAGCGGCGGCGGAGTTTGCCGCCCGGCATTTCGACGAGGTAATCCAGGACGATTTCTTTTTCATCTCGACGAAAAAAGATTCCGACATCGCGGCGAAGGGAAATAAAACTTGGTCACAGTTCCGCCTGGAATTGGCGGATGATGCGGCGGAAAACCTGATCGTGAAGCCCGCCAAAGCCGTGAATCCAAAGGTGAAAATGGTCATCAAGTTTCCGAACTGGTATGAACATTTTCAAGGTTCGGGCTTCGACCTTAAACGCGAGCCGAAAATTTTCGACGGCATCTACACCGGCACCGAGACGCGCGATCCGGTGATCACCGACCAGCATTTGCAACAATACGAGAGCTACGAAATCATCCGCTACTTCGAGAACATCGCGCCGGGCCGCAATGGCGGTGGCTGGGTGGACACTTACAGCCTTCGCTACCTCGACCGTTATGCCGAGCAGATTTGGGACACGATGTTTGCCAAGGCGCGCGAGTTCACCTGCTTCGAGTGGTCGGGACTGACGCGGCCATTTGAAATCGGCGACCGCGCGGCGTGGGAAAATTTGCCGACGAATTTCAACTTTTCCGAAATGACCAACGGCGTTCCCGCGCCGACCTGGGCGCGCGTCGCCGGTTATTCGCTGGAACAGGCGGACAAGGTTGTCGGCCAGCTTGGCAATCCAATTGGCATCGCCAGTTATCGCCCGCCGTCAGCCAGCGGCGAGGATTTTCTGCACAATTATTTCGGCATGATTGGCATTCCGATTGACCTGCATCCCGAATTCCCGACGAATGCCAATCTCATTTTGCTGACCGAATGCGCGAAAGACGATCCTGACATCGTGGCGAAAATCAAAGGCCAGTTGCGCACGGGCAAATCCGTCGTCATCACTTCCGGCCTGCTGCACGCGTTGCAGGGCAAAGGCATCGAAGACATCGCCGAAGTCCGCTGGACGGATCGGAAATTTCTCGCGCACAAATACGCAGGTGGTTTCGGCGCTGGAAATTTTTCCACGCTCGACGGCGATAGAAATGCCGACGTGCTGTTCCCGGAAATTGATTTCCTGACGAACGATTCGTGGTCGCTCGTGCGCGCCGAGGCTAACGGCAACGGCTTTCCGCTGTTGCTGATGAACCGCTACTCGAAGGGAATTCTTTACGTCTGGACGATGCCGGACAATTTCACCGACCTTTACGCGCTGCCGTCGGAAGTGACGAGCGCGATCAAAAATTATTTGATGCGCGGTTTCCCCGTGCGGCTGGACGGCCCGGCGCAGGTGGCGCTGTTTGCTTACGATAACAATACGTTCATCGCGGAAAACTTTTCAGCCGCTACCACCGACGTGAAAATTTCCACGCTCGGCAAGGCGACGAAATTAAAAAACCTCGTCACCGGCGAAATCATCGGAGGGAAATTGCCGCCGCCGCGCGGCTGGAACTGGCAGAACGAAACTGTCGAGGAACGCGTCTCGTTCAGCGTTCATCTGCTGCCGCACAGTTACGCGGTGTTCGCACCAGCAGGCGCTCGTGAAACCGCCAGCGCGTCCGCCAAGTGAAATTCCGTAGCAGATTCGCAAATTTTTTAATCAAAAAAATTGATATGAAACAGAAAATGTTTTGTCTCGCGCTCGCGGCCTGCTTCGCCGCCGTGAACTTGTCCCATGCCACCACCAACGAAACGCCGAGGCTCATCTCGGCGGACTTGCAGCAAACCAACGGCCCGCTCGACACGATGTTCAATTTCTGCGTCGGCGCGGGGCGCGCGAACGAAGGCTTGCGCGCCGACTGGCAGCGGCAATTGACCATCGCGCATCGCGAGTGCGGCTTCAAATACGTCCGCATGCACGGTTTGTTCACCGACGACATGGGCGTTTATCGCGATTACAACGGCCAGCCGGAATACAACTGGCAATACATTGACGAGCTTTACGATTTTCTCCACAGCATCGGCATGAAGCCATTTGTGGAACTGGGTTTCATGCCCAGCGGACTGGCCAGCGGTTCCAAAACTATTTTCTGGTGGAAAGGCAACGTGACGCCGCCCCGCGACATGAAAAAATGGTCAGATTTCATTCGCGCTTTCGTGCTCCACGAGCGCGAACGCTACGGCGACGCCGAGGTGAAGACGTGGTATTTTGAGGTCTGGAACGAACCGAACCTCACGGACGGATTTTGGGCTGGCACGCAACAACAGTATTTTGATCTCTACG
>DATCFH010000051.1:0-4007 GCA_036509625.1 Verrucomicrobiia bacterium | reverse complement strand
ATCTTTTACACCAGTCCGTCCGCGAAATTGCCGATGGACAGCAGACGACGGAAAAGGCGGTGGAATCGAAACTGTCCCGCGTCCGCCGCAAACTGAAGGCCGCCGTGCTGGCCGAACTAAAAAATGAACAACCGCGCTGACCAAGAAAGCCTGCTGGCCGAGGTGCTGGCCGAGGCATCACCGCCGGATTTCCGCGCGGCCATGCTGGCGGAGACGTTGCGCCGCGTGCGGCGGCGGCGGCAATTTCGGCAGACACGGCAGGTTGCCGGAGCCTTGGCGGCGACGATTCTGCTGGTGGTTGTGGTGTCCCGGCAATTTTCAAAACCAACGGCCGACCTCCCGCCGCTCGCAAAAGAAATCGCCACGCAAAATTACGAATTGGTTCGCACGCAGCCGCTGCCACCCGGCGCGATTGTCAGCACGCGGAGTTTTCCTGCGACCGGGTTTGCCGCAACCGTTCCCGACGTCGTCGAAGTGGCCACCATCAGCGGCGGATACCGATTGATCAATGACAACGAACTGCTGGCGTTGCTGGCGGACAAACCGGCGGTGCTGATCCGCACCGGCCCAGGTTCGGAGGAACTGGTTTTCGCCAACGCGGAAGACCGGAAAAAGTTGCTGGCGAATTATTAAGCCCGGCGACCGTCTTTCGGGTCCGGCAGGCAATCTTCCGATTTTCACCATCAAACTTTCCGCGCCCGGTTCAAATTTTCAGTCACCAAGTCCAAACCCGAAGGATGAATCTTTTGAAGATGTGGTGAAGTCGGCGCAGGATGCGGCGGTGCTGGTGCTGGTGTATTTAACAACAAAGGAACGAAGAAACAAAGTTTTGCCGGCTTTGTTGCTTGGTTACTTTGTTGTTAAACCATAAACCGGCGGCGGTGCTGGTGTATTAAAAAATTGTAGGAGACGAGGTGACGAGACTCATTTCAAATCCGGGATTTTAGTTAGAGTTTCCTCACGTCGTCTCCTACGAAATTTTTAATCGGCTTTCGCCACGAGCAGCACATTTGAATCCCGTCCGGCGTCGCGTTTGATTTCCCAACTGGCAAAGCCCGCGTTTTTTAAGGCCGTTTCCAGTTCCGCCAGCGTCAGAAAATGCAAACCCTCTACGGTGCGGTTCATGCCGAAGCGTGTGGCAAATTTCTCCCAGCGATGAATCCGCCGGTGCGCGTCAGATTCCGTCCGCGCGCCGTCCCGTAAAATTAATTTACCGCCGGGGCGCAAGGTTTTGCGCGCCTTCGCCAAAATCAATTGCTGTTTTTCCGGTTGCCAATAATGCAGCACGTCCAGCAATAAAACCGTGTCGCAGATCGGGTATTCGCACGTCAGCACATCGCCCAACGCAAACTGGATACGCGCATTTTCCGGCACGGTGCGCTTGGCGACGCGAATTTTATTTTCGTCGTAATCCACTCCAAAAAAAGTCCGCGTATCCGTAAAACTCGCCAGCCAATGCGTCGCGATGCCGTAGCCGCAGCCAAGATCGAGAATGTGTCCCGCGCGCGGCACAACGCGATCCAGCGCGGCGAACATCGGATCGTATTTCATTTTCCAATGCACAAACTGCTCCACAAATTTTCCCTGATAGCGGTAGAGCCGGTTGACTTTGCGGCGCACGACGCGCGGCGTATTCACTTCGTCGAGTTGTTTTTGCAACGCGTCGCGCACGATGGTTTCGCAATGGCGCATCAACGCCGCGCTGCCTTGCACGTAATCAAAATTCTGCGGGGTGACGCGCGGCAGGGCGCGCACGGTGGCGTGGTAAGGTTCAAACCAATACGCATCGCGCGGCATCGCGGTGTTGGTGTCGCACAGCACAACGGGCAGAATTTCCTGATTCAATTGCACCGCCAGTTCAAACGCGCCGCGATGGAAGCGCTGCACAAATCCGTCGTGCGACCGTGTGCCTTCGGGATAAAAATGGACGCACGCGCCTTCGTTTAATTTTTCGCGGCAACACTGAAACGTCGCTTCTGGATTATTCGGTTCAACCATGACGTGACCGAGCAATTTGCAGCCAACGCCGAGCATGGGCGCGTCAAACACGCGTTTCTTTGCGGTCTGCCGCACGTCGCCGGGGAGGCTGACGACGAGCATTACGTCCACGGCGGATTGATGATTGCTGATGACGATGCACGGCGGCGAAAAAGTTTCCGGCGTGATATTTTGAAATTCCAATTTTCCAAAGGGCAAACCTTTTACAACTCCGCGCGCAAACCAGCGCGTGGCGCGGCGCAATTTTTCATCGGCGGTGCGCGGAGAAATTATTTTCAGAATTGGCCGCAAAAAATAATATAAAAAAATCTGGCTGCCGCCGAGGTGAACCAGCACCCAGAGCGTGCCGAGCGGATGCCACCAGCGCGGTGCGCCGCGCGGCGGATTTTTGAAGAGTAGCAAATCCATGCACAGCGGTGTGATGACGAGCGTGGCCGCAAACGCGCACGCCATGCCGAGCAAAACCGTTGTGCCCATTGAATATAAAACCGGATGCTTGGCGAAAATTAAAACGGCGAATCCGAAAATTGTGGTCAGCGCGGAGATCATTACCGATGCGCTGGTGGCGCAGATGCGTTGCGGATGGCCGCGCCATTCATCGAGTTTGCTCGTCGCCAAAAACACGCTATAATCTTCGCCGATGCCGATGACGAAAATGACGAACACGCAGTTCATCATGTCAATTGGCAGCCCCAAAAGTCCCATCAATCCCAGCGTCCAAAACAGTCCGAAGCCCAACGGCAGCAGCGTGGCGAGAACCAGTTCGATGGAAGCGAGCGCAAAATAGACAATCACCGCCACGGCCACAACCGTCCATAAAACGAAATAGCCCATGCCGCTTTTCGCGAGCGCGGCGATGTGTTCGGCAAAGTTTTTCTTGTCGAGCACAATCATGCCCGGCAACACGTCGCGAAGTTTTCCGGCCTGCGAACGGTCTTTTAATTTGATAAGCGTGCTAACGGCGGTGTCGTTCGTGGCCTGCGCGACGCGTTCGCTCAACGCCTGTTCCAGCGGCGTGCCGTGAAACATATTGAGCGTCAAAGTGGCAGGTTGTTCCTCGACGCATTTCCAAAATCGCCCAAAAACATCGGGACGAAATCCGAGTTCGCCGCCGATTTGCTGCAAGTTTTGGTGCAAAGTTTCTTTGCGCGTCGGCGTCCAAAACCCTTGCCAGCGCTGGACATTAGCGGCCTGCGTTGCGAGTGATGGACAAACGGCGGCGAGCGAATAAACGTCCGTCACATTCGTTTGTTGCGCGAGTAAATCGGCGGCCTGATCATTTTGCACCAACGCCGCGTCCGCCGTTTTTCCGCGCGCGACCACGAGCGTCATGCCCAACGCATCGCCCCAAGTTTTACGGATCAATTCATCGTCGCGCCGCGTGGATTCAGTGATGCCGTTGAGCCGGGCGATGTCGCCGTCGAAGCGCAACCGTTTCACGCCGAACGCGGTCACGACCGTCAATGCAACGACACCGAGCAGCAGCCACGGACGCCAGCGCACCTGCCAGAGATGAAATTTTTCCATCCATTGTGTGAAGCGCAGCGGCGGCAGATTATTTTTTTTCGGCAACGGAATGAGCAACGGTAAAATCAACAGTGCAAATACCGCCGAAATTAAAACGCCGACGGCACCAAAAATTCCAAGCTGCTGATAGCCGTGCATCGGCGAAGTCGCGAGCACGATAAACGCGGCGATAATGGTCAGCGCGCTGATGACCATCGGCAGCAAAAGTCGCCCGACAATTTGCCCGACGGATTTGCGGTCGGTCGCGGCGTTGTCGAGGTGATAGACGACGTAAATGCCATAATCTACTGTGATACCAATGGCAATCGTCGCGAAGCCCGTGGCGATGGCGGACAGATGATTGTCCCAAAGCATCAGCACCGCGCCCGCGATGAGCGTGCCAAAAATTGACGGCAAAAAGGTGATGGTGGCCATCCATTTTCTCCGATACGCAGTGATGCAAAGAATCAACATCGCCGCGACGCCCAGAAAAATGCAGCGCG
>DATCFH010000050.1:0-9175 GCA_036509625.1 Verrucomicrobiia bacterium | reverse complement strand
TTACGCCGACATTCGCGACGCGGTCGAGGCGATGCGCGATGGCGCACTGAATTATCTCGCCAAGCCGATTGACCTCGATGAATTGCTCGCAACCGTGCGTCAGGCCACGGGCATTGCCAAAACTGAACCGCTGAAACTTGGCGCGCAAAAAAAATTGCCGGCGAACATTGTCGCGCAAAGCCCTTTAACCACCGCGTTATTTCAAGACATCGCGCTCATCGCGCCGTCGGAAACGCGCGTGCTCATCACCGGCGAAAGTGGCACGGGCAAGGAAGTTGTCGCCGACACGATTCATGCGTGGAGCGCGCGCGCGAACGGCAAACTCATCAAAATAAATTGCGCCGCGATTCCCGAAAATCTTTTGGAAAGCGAATTGTTCGGCCACGAAAAAGGTTCGTTCACCGGCGCGAGCGCGATGCGCATCGGACGCTTTGAAGAAGCGGATGGCGGCACAATTTTTCTCGATGAAATCACCGAGATGTCGCCGGGCTTGCAGGCGAAACTGCTGCGCGTGACGCAGGACGGAAAATTTCAGCGCATCGGTTCCAACCGCGAAATCCGCACCAACGCGCGCATTCTCGCCGCGAGCAACCGCGACCTCGAAGCCGAGGTGAAGGCCGGACGTTTCCGCGAAGATTTATTTTATCGCCTGAACGTGGTGGAATTGAATCTTCCGCCGTTGCGCGAACGGCGCGAAGATATTTTGCCGCTGGCGAATTTGTTTGTTGGCGAGTTTGCCCGCAACCGCGCGCGGCTCGCGGAAGCGACAGTGAACTGTCTGCAAAATTATCCGTGGCCGGGCAATGTGCGCGAACTGCGCAACGCCATCGAGCGCGCCGTGCTGCTCTCGCAAAGTGAATTGATTTTGCCCGAACATTTGCCGGCCAAATTACGCGAGGTCGCGAAATCCGCCGCGCCTTTGCCCGCCGTGGACGCGCAGACGATGGATGAAATCGAGCGCCACGCGATTCTGGCCGCGTTGAAGCAGCACAAGTCCAACCGCACGGAAACCGCGAAGGCATTGGGGATCAGCCGCCGCGCGCTGCTCTACAAATTGCAGCGGCTGCGGCAGCAGGGATTTGAATTCGAGTAAACCAATTTAATGGCCGCAAAAAAGCGCAGGGGGCGCAAAAATGCTGGCTTTAATTACATCTGTAAGCTGGCGTTTTCTTTCGCCCGCCGGTGAATCCATTCTTGGAAATAGATTCTGAAAAAGTTTCTTTTACGCCTTCTGCGCTTTTTTGCGGCCATTCATCAGCATCAAACTTTCAACAGTTCGGCCAAATCCAATTGCCGCGTGAACATTGTGAGTTCGCCGTTCGGCGTGCGCGGCCATTCTGATTCGGGACGGTCGCGATAGAGTTCCACGCCGTTGCCATCCGGGTCGCGCAGATAAATCGCTTCGCTCACGCCGTGGTCGGCAGCTCCGTCGAGTTCCACATTTGCGGCGAACACGCGGCGCACAGCATCGGCAAGCGTCGCGCGTGTCGGATACAAAATGGCGACGTGATAAAGTCCGGTGCTGCGCGGCGGCGGTGGCGAACCGCCCGCGCTTTCCCAAGTGTTCAAGCCGATGTGATGATGATAACCGCCAGCGGAAATAAAGGCGGCCTGCGTGCCGAATTTTTGCTGCAATTCAAAACCCAAAACGCCGCAGTAAAATTTCAGCGCGCGTTCGAGGTCAGCGACTTTTAGGTGAACGTGGCCGATGCGGACGCCGGAATCAATCGGCACGGAAACCGGATTTTCTTTCATGGCGGAAGACTAATTCAAATTTCACCGGAGCGCGACTGTGTCTGAAAGACCAGTCGCAGCACTCACAATGAAATTGAGATTGCAGAATGACTACACGCTGCGGCTGGTCTTCGACACAGCCGCGCTCCGTTTAGCGCGCTCCGAAGCGACGGCGAAATCCGCCGGAGCGCGGAGCGGTGCTGGGAAAATGACGTTCGTTGCCACCTTCGCGATTGCCGCTGGCCGGTTCGGACGACGGACGCTGACCGGTGCTGAACTGCGGGCGACCAGCTTGCGGGCGCGAACTAAATTGCGGACGGGCGGCCTGCGGACGACCACCTTGCGGTGGACGCGGCGTGGATGACGGACGTTGAGAATTTTGTTGTCCGCGTTGGTCGTTGCGCGGCGGACGCTGGCCGCGTTGTTGTTGATGACGCGGTTGACGGCGTTCTTCGTCGGCGGGATTGTAGGGCGGCGCGGCGGCGGTGTAATTAAATCCTTCCGCTTTTTTGCGCACGAGGCCGCGACCGATAAAGCGTTCGAGCGCGCGGAGTTCGCCGTGATCTTCGTTGGTCACGAAACTGATGGCGTCGCCGATGGCGTTCGCGCGTCCGGTGCGACCGATGCGATGGATGTAATCCTCAACATGCATCGGAAAATCGTAATTCACGACGTGCGAAATTCCGTCCACATCAATGCCGCGCGCGGCAATGTCCGTCGCGACGAGCACGCGCACATGACCGGACTTGAAATCTTGCAGCGCGCGCAGGCGTTGATTTTGCGAGCGATTGGAATGGAGAGTGGCGGTCTTGATGCCGGCTTGTTCCAACTGGCGCGCGAGCCGGTCGGCGGCGTGTTTCATGCGCGAGAAAACCAAAACCATATCCATGGTTGGTTCTTTCATCAAATGAACGAGCAACGCAGTTTTCAAATGTCTTGGCACTTCGTAAACGAGTTGCGTGACCGTCTCGGCGGGATTCGCGCGACGGCCAATTTGGACAATTTTCGGTGCGCGTTGAAATTCGTGCGTGAGTCCTTCGATCTCTTTCGAGAGCGTCGCGGAAAACATCAGCGTCTGACGTTGCTTCGGAAGCAGACGAACAATCTGGCGGATGGACGGGAGAAAACCCATGTCTAACATACGGTCAGCTTCGTCGAGAACAAGAAATTGCAGACCGGAAAAATCGCCGTTGCGACGACCGACCAAATCGAGCAAACGTCCGGGACACGCGACAACGATGTCAGTCGCGGAACGCAACGCACGGATTTGCGGCTGTTCACCGACGCCGCCAAAAACGGTGGCGATGGTGAGCGGAAGATGTTTGGCGTAGGCGCGGATATTTTCCTCGATCTGCACGACGAGTTCGCGCGTGGGCGCAAGAATAAGGACGCGCGTGCGGCGGTTCGGTCCGGCAGCGGCTTGCGCGGCGGCGAGTTTCGTGAGCATCGGCAGCGTGAACGCGGCGGTCTTGCCGGTGCCGGTTTGCGCGATGCCAATGAGATCGTGCCCCGCGATAATCGGCGGAATGGCGGCGGTCTGAATGGGCGTCGGTTCGGTGTAACCGGCTTCTTGGACGGCTTGTAAAATTTTGGGCGCGAGGCCGAGGACTTCAAATGACATAACGGAAAAAGTGTAAAATCGGGGAGCGGTTTGGCACGCTCGAATTTGCGCCGCAGCGAGCAGCCGCGCGCAGGCTGGAAAATTATTTCAGCCGCCAGGTGATGCGCGCCTTGTTCAAATCGTAGGGCGACATCTCCATTTTGACGCGGTCGCCGACGGTCAGGCGCACCCAGCGTTTGCGCATCTTGCCGCAGATGGTGGCGAGGACGACGTGCTTGTTATCCAGTTCGACGCGGAACATGGTTCCGGGCAAAACCGTTTGGACACGGCCTTCCACTTCAATGTGTTCTTCTTTGGTCGGGGCTCTCATGCAGACGAAGCGACGGGAAAAATAAAAAAAGGCGGGATTCGGTTCACCCGAACCCCGCCCTGAAAAAATCCTAAAAAGGATTAATAACGTTCGCGACGGCCAGCGCCTCCGCCACCGCCGAATTCGCGACGGCCACCACCACCGCCACCACCGGGAGCGCGTTCTTCACGCGGGCGGGCGACGTTGACGGTGAGGGCGCGGCCATCCAACTGCGCGCCGTTCAAGGCGGCAATGGCTTTCTGCGCTTCATCCGCCGTGCTCATGGTCACGAAACCAAAGCCACGGGGGCGGTTGGTCATGCGATCCATCATCAGGTTGGTTTCCGTGACCGTGCCGTGCGCTGCAAAAGCGTCGTTCAGGTCGTTTTCGGTGGTATTGAAGGAAAGATTTCCCACAAATAATTTGTTGCTCATGTGATGTATTTTACTGTCCGACTAACACTGCACTCACCAGACTGTTTCCGAATATCGGATTTCAAATCATCACTGAAACTAAGTTCACTTGAAGATTTACCATGCCGTGGGACTGACAAGCTATCTAACAGATTTACGGAGCATGGACTCTTTCCGGCGAAGCACAAGCATTATATTTCAATCAAACCGGTGCGTCCCGCCACGACGCGATGCGAAAATAATTTTATTTCGGTCATTTACAATGCAATCGGCACGGCACATGATGCCGCTGGCTGCGGAGAAACCAATCATTCCGCACATAGACAAACAACAACTCAAAACAAACATTATGGCTAAAAAAGCTGCTGTTAAATCCAAAGCGTCCAAACCCGCCCCGAAAAAAGCCGCTGCCAAAAAAGGCGCGAAAAAGAAGTAAGGCTGCAGGTTATTGTCTCTCCTGAAAAAACAGGAGAGACAAACTTTTCTGCAAACCCATCCCGCTGCGCCCAGCGCCATGCGGGATTCTTTTTCGTTTGTAATTATCACCGTCATGAAACTCTCCCAAGCCCAAGTCTGGAAAAAAGACGGACAATTCATCCGCATCGTCCGCCTCGAACGGTTGGAAGTGGAATACAAATCCCATCCCAGCCTCACCAGCAAGGCCGGCACGAAAACCGTCACCAGCAAAAAAGATTTCTGCCGCCTGCTCAAAGGCGCGCAACTGTTGTCGTCCGGCAAAAAAACTCCGGCCATCAATGAAGCTGACGTGGACGCCGTCGCGCAGTAAGTTGTCAGCTTGCAACGTCCGGCTCCCAATCACTACGCCACGCTTGGCCTCGACCGCCGCTGCACGCTCGCGCAAATCCGCGCCGCCTACCGCGCGCTGGCCAAGCAGCTTCATCCCGACGTAAATCCGCATTCGCCCGCCGCCGTCGCGCACACGCAGGAATTAAATGCCGCGCACGAAATTTTAAGCGATCCCGATTTGCGCGCCGCCTACGACCAAGAACTCGACGCGCCAAAAAAATCTTCCGCACCCGCGCGCACGGGAAAAATCCAGCGGAACATTTCTCAAGATGTAAATTTGCCGCTGGAAGATTTTCTGCGCGGCGCAAAACGCGAAGTGCGCATCCACGATCCTGCCAATCCGAATGGCGCGGAGATTTATGAATTAATTATTCCGCCGGAGACTGCGCCGGGAACGCGTTTCAAGATTCCGCGCGACGAAACTTTTGGCGGCTTTGTGCAACTGCGCGTGAAGGCGCAACCGAATTTCCGTTTCAAAGTGCGCGGCCCGGATTTGCGCTGCGATTTGAAAATCAAAGCCGAACGCGCCGCGCAAGGCGGCACGGAAATGGTGCGCGGAATTTCCGGCGGAATGGTGCGTGTCCAAATTCCACGCGGCGTTGCGCGCGGAGAAATTATCCGCATCGCGAATGAAGGTTTGCCCAAAACGCGCGGTGGGCGCGGCGATTTGCTGGTGCGGATTACTTATCGCGTCGAAGTTCGCATCACGCGCGCGGGCAAATAATTTCGCCTCGGTTATTTACAATCGTCAGGCCACAGCGCACGATGGCCTGCCTTCCGGAGAAAATTCCATGCCGCAGGCAAGTCAACTCGTAGAAAGAAAATAAAGTTATGGGCGACAAATCCCCGAAAGCCACGCAGAAAAAATCCGGCCAGAAAGATGCCAAAACCAGCAGCGCCAACGCCAAGAAAAGCGCCGCCGCCGCCGCCAAATCCTCCGCTGGCAAGAAAAAGTAACCGCCGGTTATTTTTACTGTCGCTCCTGAATTTTAATCAGGAGCGACAGATTTTTTCTGCCGATAGCTTCTCAAATTCCCACGGTGTCAATCTGTTCGTAAGCGGCGCGCAGCCAGAATTTGACGCGCTGGCGTTCCAGCAGGCCAAGCCCTTTGATGTCCGTAACGCTGCGGTTTTTGGCCGCCCAGAAGCTCGTGCTGCCAGCGTCAATTTTGTTGATCACCGGCTCGTGCAGATGCTTGAGCGTGATGACTTGGGCATTGAATTCCTTGGCGTGTTCGCGTTCGCCGGAATTATAAAAAATGTCAAAAGTTTCAGCGCGCAGTTGATTGAGAACGATAATGTAATTGAGCCGCGCACCAAAACGGTCGAGCAATTTTTTGAGCAGATCAACGGAGTCCTTGCCGGAATCCATGACGTGCCAATATTGGAAAGCGACGCCGAGTTCTTCCGCCGTTTCGAGCACGCCGGAATCGTCCATCCATTTCACGAGCGGGTCGTGCGTCTGCGCGGCGAGATCCACGAGCACGCGCTTGTCGGGATTTTCCGCCGCCGCTTCGACGATCATGTCGAGGCTTTCGTAATTGTCCACGACGACCGGCGACGCGTAGTCGGAATAAAACCGCATGAGCGAACCATGCGAACGATCCGTGTCGAAACCGATGAAAGGAATGTTTTTATCAATCATGTATTGCGCGACCACCCGTGCGACCACAGATTTGCCCACGCCGCCTTTTTCGCCGCCAATCAAATGTATTTTGTTCATGTCAGTTAAATTTATTTTGCAGTTGAAGACGATTTTCCATGAACGCCATGCCCATTGTGTTTGCCGCCTCCTAAACTGCGGCGGACAGCATACAACGGCGACGGATGATGACACGCAAATAATTTCTCGCTAAAATCGCCGCATGGAAAAGAACCGGCTCGAAGCGTTTAGCGACGGTGTCATCGCCATCATCATCACCATCATGGTGCTGGAATTGAAAGTGCCAGCGGGCGACACACTCGCCGACCTGAAGGAAAAGCTGCCCGTTTTTTTAAGTTACGTTTTGAGTTTCATCTACGTCGGGATTTACTGGAACAATCATCATCATATGTTCCAGTCCACGGAAAAAGTCACCGGCGGAATTTTGTGGGCGAACCTGCATTTATTATTTTGGCTCTCTTTGTTTCCCTTCGCAACTGCGTGGGTCGGCGAAAACCATCTCGCGCCAACGCCCACGGCGGTTTACGGCTGCGTGTTGCTGATGGCGGCGCTCGCGTATTATATTTTGCAACGCGCCATCATCGTGCAGCAAGGAGCCAATTCAATTCTCGCCGCCGCCGTAGGCAATGACTGCAAAGGCAAGCTCTCGCCGGTGTTTTATTTCGCCGCCATTCCGCTCGCGTTCGTGAGTCCGTGGATTTCCACCGGCCTATATGTGTTTGTCGCGCTGATGTGGCTCGTGCCCGACCGCCGCATCGAACGCGTTTTAGACCAGCGCAAGCCGGACTAAATTCATCTGCTTGGCACGCCGTCTCCAGAACGCTAGTCTTTCCGAAATGATTCTCGACACGCTGACCCAATGCCGCCGCTACACGAGTTTGTCCCCGCGTTTCGCCGCCGCGTTTGAATTTCTCAAACAACTGCCCGCCGACAAAGCGAATGGCCGTTACGACCTTGACGGCGATAATTGTTTCGCGCTCGTGCAGAGCTACCAAACCAAGCCGCTCGCAGAGGCAAAGTTCGAGGCGCATCAAAAATATATTGATATCCAGTTCATCCAGACCGGACGCGAAAGCATTTTGTGGTCGCCGCTCACCGCGCTCACGCAAGTCACCGAGCCTTACGTCGCCGAACGCGACATCGCTTTTTTTGCGAACCCGCCGAAGTGGACGCCCATCCACTTGAGCGCCGGACAATTCGCCATTTTCTTTCCCGAAGACGGCCACGCGCCCGGCGTCACCACCGGCAGCGCCAGCGAAATCCGCAAAACCGTCATCAAAGTCCGCCTCTGAACTCGCGGCGCGGAAGTGGCGCTTGAACCGGCACTCAAAAAACTGTTACGCTGCATCTTTATGAGCAAACCTGCCTGCCCGATGTGCGAGATGAACGACGTTTTGGAATTTCCCGAAAAATGGGAATGCGTCACCTGCGGTCACGAATGGCCGCGCGCAGCCGCACCCGAAATTGCCGACGGCCCGCGCATCGTCAAGGACGCGCACGGCAATGTTCTCGCCGATGGCGATTGCGTCATCCTCATCAAAGATTTGAAACTCGGCGGTTCGTCCGTGCTCAAAGGCGGCTCCAAGTCCAAGCCCATCCGCCTCGTGGATGGCGACCACGAAATTTCCTGCAAGGTGGATAACATCGCTGTCGGCCTGAAAGCGTGCTTTGTGAAGAAGGCTTAACTCGCGTTCAAGACGCGGTCTTCGCAAAAATTTAGACCCTTAGCGAACCACGGAATCCCCGGCCACCGTAATAAGACTCCGCACCGTTGTGACCGATGAAGACGCGACCGTAACGACGATCACCATAAATCGCGCCGCCGAGGTCGCGGATCTCCGCCGGCGTCTTCAGCCAGCTCGACGACTTCGTGTCGAACTCGCCCAGCTTCTGCAGCGCGAAATATTCCTCCTCCGTCAAAACCTCCACGCCCATCTCCGCCGACGCATCCATGACGCAGTTTTTGGGTTTATGTTCCTTCCGCGAATCCAGAGCTTCGCGGTCGTAGCAAAAACTGACGCGGCCCTTGGGACTTTGCGCGGAACAATCCATGAAGACGAACTCGCCTGACTTTTTATCGTGCCCGACGACATCCGGTTCGCCGCCGGTGCGTTCCATTTCCGCGAGCGACCACAGTTTTTCCGCATTGGCTTCCAGCCGGGCCCGCACCTTGGCCCACACCAAACCTTGGTGACGACCCATGTTCTTTTCAAACCGGGCTTTCAACGCGGTGAGCAGTTCTTCCCGTTGTTTTGGGGACAACTCCTTTTTATTCATAGGTAATAGATACTATTCAACTGCTGGAAGTTGAATGGCTCGCCTATTTAATTCATTCAAGAAAATTGCAAGGCTAGGACTTCTTGGTCCTTGTGAAACCAGCGTTCCTTGTTTTCGATATTCTCGTGAAGCAAAATCGTAACTTAAAGGGCTCTTCTCTTCATTGCGAATCCACCGATAATTTTTTGCAGTAAGCTCATGACGTAGCTGATTACATCCACCTAATCGAGTGGTGCAATTTACAATCTGTTCACCCTTTGCGTCATCAAACCAAAGCGGTAAAACCCAGCACTCCAATTGTTCAACCCCGATTGCAAAAATGAATCGCTCACCATAGAAAGCCACGTCTTCCGGGCCGACTTCTTCCTTCA
>DATCFH010000049.1:0-8107 GCA_036509625.1 Verrucomicrobiia bacterium | reverse complement strand
CGCGCTGCCGACACAAATCTGCCGCCGCGCCTGACGGTGGAATTGCGCGACGGCTGGCGCGTGGTCGGCGACAGCGTGGCGAAAAATTTCGATTTTCAATCCGCGCTGCTCGGCAAAATTAAACTGGCCGTGAAGGACATTCGCTCGGTCGAATGCGTTTCCAGCAACGCGTCAAAATTATCCACGGTCAACGGCGATTCGCTGACCGTTTCATTTGTAGATTCCAGCTTCGCGATCAAAAGCAGTTTTGGCAAAGTGGATTTGTCCGTGAACTCGATCCGTAAACTTTCCGTGTCGGCGGGCGGCATGGGCGCGCATCCACCGGGTCTGGTCGCACTTTGGTCGGGCGAGGGCGACGGCAATGATTCAATAGGTGAAAACAACATGGTGCTGACGGGAGTTTCCTTTATGGAAGGCAAGGTGGGGCAGGCCTTCGGGTTTAATGGGATAAATCAATGGGCGAGTTGCGAGCACAATAGTATCGGCAATTTTGGCGCGAATGATTTCACGGTTATGTTTTGGGTGAAATTTAACGCGCTTGGGAATGAGCAAATTATGGTGGAGAAATTCATTGAACCGCTCAATGGTTCGCCCATTGGCTGGACCATTACCAAGTTGTCAAATAACCGGTTCCGCTTTGCCGAAACCGGTGGTTTCGCTCCGGTAGTGGATTATGGGGCGGCAGTTATTGACACATGGATTCACATGGCGGTGACTCGCAGCAATGGCTTGGTCGCTTGCTATGTGAATGGATTTTTGTCCGGTCAACTGGCAACCATGGCCAATCTTGATAGCACGGCAACACTTAAATTTGGCCATCGCGGAAATCCGATGGACACGCCGGGTTCGGCCGACAATCGGGAGATGTATTTGAACGGAGCTTTGGATGAAATCGCCATTTACAATCGCGCGCTGTCCGCTGAAGAAATTAAATCCATCGGCATTATAGAAAACAATGGCGAACCGCTGCCGCCGCCCGCCGTTTCTCCGATGCCCTTCAACCGGATTCATTATCGCAACGGTTCGGCGAACGGTTTCAGCGAATAAAAAACGGGCGACGTTTTTGCGTCACCCGTTTTAGGTTGGTAGAAAAACTTAAAGCGTTTCCTTGAGGGTGCTCAAGAATTGCTTCATCGCGGGCGAGAGCACTTTGTTTTTTTTGTAAATCACGGCGAGCGGACGGTAAAATTCGCCTTCCTCAATCTGCACGGCCACCAGCGTGTTCTTGTTGATTTCCTGCGCGACCGTGCCACTCGGCACAATTGAAATGCCCGCGTCAATTTCCACCGCGCGCTTCACCGTCTCCACGTTGTCGAACTCCATGACGTGTTTGATCTCAACGCCGTATTCGCGGAGAATTTTATCCAGTGCCTTGCGCGTCGGAATGTCCGGCTCGAAGCCGATGATTTTCTGACCGGCCAGCGACTTGAGCTTGATGGATTTTTGCTTCGCGAACGGATGTTGCGGATGACAGATGAGCACGAGCGGTTCTTTGCGTAAGGGAACAATTTCCAGCTTCGTGTCCTTCTGCGGATAGGCAACGAGGCCGAGGTCAACGACATTGCTGAACACATCGTCGTAAACCTGATTCGCGCGGCGATACTCGACGTGAACATTCACCGTCGGGTAATGCTTCATGAACTTTTTTACATACGGCGGCAAGTCATGCAGGCCGATGGAATAAATCGTCGCCACGCGGATTGTGCCGGAGATGATGTCTTTCAATTCCTGCAATTTGCTGTGCAGCGATTCATGAGTTTGGATAATCTGTTTGCTGTAATCGTAAAGCACCTGCCCCTCGCGCGTGAGCCGGAATTTTTTCTTGCTGCGTTCGATCAACAGCGACTTGAAGGTGCGTTCCAGCGCGCTAATTTGCTGGCTGACGGCGGACTGGGTGACGCCGTTAATCTGGGCCGCCTTGGTGAAGCTTTCAGTTTCAGTTAAATCACAAAAAACTTTCAAACTCTCGATTTGCATAAGAATAATTAACGCATAACAGTCATTATGCGTCAACCACCTTTGCCGCCACCAAGGCCGCTTTCACCTTCATCAACAGCTCCGTGCTCGTGAACGGTTTTTGCAAATAACCCGCACTGTTTTTCTTGTCTTCCGGCAGCACATAGCCGCTCGTCGGCATCACCGGCAGACCGGGATCAAGCTGCCGGATGCGCTCCATCAATTCGCGTCCGCCCATGCCCGGCATCACCAGATCCGTGATGACCAAATCCACTTTGGTATCGGGCTGGTTCAAAAGTGCCAACGCCTTTTGCCCGTTGTTCGCCGTCAAAACCTTGTAGCCGAAATCGGATAAAATAGTTTCCGCCATCGTCAGCACCAGACTTTCATCGTCCACCACCAGCACCGTGCCGGATCCGCGCAATTCTTTGCTCACGCTAATGACTTCGCGCAAGAGCGTCTTGTCCGCCGGCAAATAAACGCGTGCGGACGTGCCCATGCCAACGGAACTGGAAATCGCCACGCCGCCGCCGTGATTCGTGATAATGCCGTAAACCAACGCCAATCCCAGCCCGCGATGCGGCGGCCGTTTCGTCGTGAAGAACGGTTCAAAAATGCGCGGCAACGCTTCCGCGTCAATGCCCGAACCGCTGTCGGAAATTTCCACGCACACATACGTTCCCGCCGCCAGTTGCACATTGCGATCCTGCGTCGCCTCGGTCAGTTCCACATTGCGCGTGGCAACGGCGATCTGCCCCGTGCCGCTCACGCCGAACGATTCCACCGCGTTCTCCAAAACTTTTGTAATCGCCTGCTGCACCTTCGCTTCATCAAACCGCGCTGCAAACAATGATTTTTCCGGCGACAATTTCCAGTTGAACCGCGCGCTGTGGGCGTTCTGAAAAAATTCCGCGCAACGCGTCACCACCGCGTTCAAGTTGCCCGCCGGGGCGCGGCGCGTTTCTTTTTCCTGCCGGCTGAACTGCGCCAGCTCGCCCGCGATTTCCGCCGCGCGCTGCGCCGATTTTTCCACTTCCAAAAGCGAGCGCCGCCACGGATGTTCCGGCTCCGCCTTCGTCAGCAACAGCGATGTGTGCGCCAGCACGCCCGTCAGCGCATTATTAAAATCCAGCGACACCGTCCGCGCCAGTTGCAGCACGCAATCCAATTTCTGCTTCAACGCCGCATCACCAGGAACGAGTGCCTGCAAGGCCACCGGCGGCGTGGCCGGTTGGGCTGGCGGCGAAACCTCATTCGGGAGCAATTGCAGGACAAAACACTTTTTCCCGTCGTTGTTAAACTGGCAGACTGTTGTCAAAAAAGCCGACACCGCGCCGTTCGCCGTCTTAAATTTCAAAATCCCGCTCGCCGTCGGGGCTTGTTCCCAACGCGTTAAAAAATCCGTGGCTGAACCGCCATTTTCCGACGCCCATACCGTCGCCAGATTCGCCGCCTCGCCGCTCAAATTTGCGCCAAAAAAATTCTTCGCCGCCGCATTCGTCAGGAGCACGGCTCCGCTGGTGTTGACCAACACCGCTGGCCACACCGCGTTCTCCAGACCAAATACAACTTCAGGTTTCATCGCATCAATACCGAGTCCGACAGCCTACAATGATTTCCTCAAAACTCAAGGAACGAGAACGCAAGCCGACGGCAAAAGTTTTTTGGAATCAATTTTCACAATATTATTTGCCACAGAGGCACAGAGCACACAGAGAAATTCAGATTTGATTTTTTATTCTTGATGTCCTCTGTGGCTATATTTGTTTTCCGTAAAGTTCTGCAAAAAACTTAATCAAGCTTGCGCCGGATTTCTTCACACGCTCCGCCGTTCCCAAAACTTCCGCGTGCGACAAATTCTTTTTGCTGATGCCCGCCGCCAGATTTGTGACGCACGAAACTGCCGCGACGTTCAATCCACATTGCCGTGCCGCAATCGCCTCCGGCACCGTGCTCATGCCGACGGCATCCGCGCCGAGTTTTGCGAACGCGCGGATTTCTGCCGGCGTTTCATAACTCGGCCCGCTCACCGCCAGATAAATTCCGCGCTGCAATTTCAGCTTGGAAATTTTCCCAGCCTTGAACAAAAGCTCGCGCAATTTTTCATCGTAAGTTTCCGTGAGGTCAACGAAGCGCGGCAAACTTTTTTGAAGTGTTCCACGAAGCGGGTTCGCGCCCATAAAATTGATGTGGTCGGTCAGAACCATAAAGTCACCCGCGCGGAATTTTTTATTGATGCCGCCCGCCGCGTTCGTCAAAAGCAAATCACTGATGCCAAAGGCAGCCAATGTTCGTGTGGCAAAAGTAACGCATTCCATTTCGTTACCTTCGTAAAAATGCGCGCGTCCGCTCAAAACTAAAACCGGCGTTTTGCCCAGATGACCGAAATACAATTCACCTGCGTGACCGCTGACCGTTGGTTTTGGAAAGCCGGGGATTTTCGCGTAAGGAATTTTTTTGTCCACGCGCAGTTCCGTGAGTGCGTGATGAAAGCCGCTGCCAAGAATGACGGCGAGCTTGGGACGAAGGGAACAAAATCTTTTGAGCCGCGCGGCGGCGGTTTGGGGAGTGGCGTTGGACGAAACCTTCACGGCTTCGATTCTGCCCGAACGCGTTCGACGGCCAAAGAATTATTTCTTCGCCGCGAGCGACTGGACGTGCCGCTCGATGCGCGTCGCGGCTTCGACAAGCTGTTCGTAGCTGGTCGCAAAACACGCGCGGCAAAAACCGTTGCCATTTTCGCCGAACGCCGTGCCGGGAACCATCGCGACTTTTTCCGTTTGCAAAAGTCCGACGGCGAAATCTTTTTCGCTTAAACCGGTTTTGGAAATGTCGGGGAATGCGTAGAACGAGCCGCGCGGCAAATGACATTTCAGCCCGATTTCATTGAAGCGGCGCACGATGAAATCGCGGCGGCGATGGTATTGGTCGCGCATTTTTTTCATGCCGTCCTCGCCACGCACAAGCGCTTCGATGGCGGCTTCCTGACTGATGATGGACGCGCAGAGCATGGAATATTGATGCACTTTCATCATCGCTTCGATGAGCGCCGCCGGGCCGCACGCGTAGCCGATGCGCCAGCCGGTCATCGCGAACGCCTTGGAAAATCCGTGCAGAAAAATCGTGCGCTCTTTCATGCCGGGAATGCTCGCGATGCTCGTGTGCACACCTTCAAACGTCAGCTCGGAATAAATTT
Source organism: Verrucomicrobiia bacterium (assembly GCA_036509625.1). Lineage (GTDB taxonomy): Bacteria > Verrucomicrobiota > Verrucomicrobiia > Limisphaerales > UBA11358 > UBA11358. The sequence goes on along the minus strand of DATCFH010000049.1, from coordinate 2,955 downwards.
CGTCGCTCAACACGATCAAATCTTTTTCAATCGCAAATTTTGCAATCGCTTCGATCTGCGCGCGGTCGCAGGTGCCGCCAGTGGGATTGCACGGCAGATTCAGCATGAGCAATTTGCAGCCCGGCTGCCACGCGGCGCGCAAGGCTTCGACAGTCAGCGCAAAATTATCTTTCGCAAACGTCGGCACGGGAACGGCGAGGCCGTGGGCGAGCGTGATGCTCGGCGAATAGCTGACGTAACACGGCTGATGGAACATCACCTTGTCGCCGGGATTGATGAGCGCGCGGCACGCGAGATCGAGTCCTTCACTTACGCCAACGGTGATAATAATTTCATTGTCCGGCACATAGCTGACGGAATAATTTTTCTCAACGTATTTGCTGATGGCGCGGCGCAGTTCAATCAAGCCGAGGTTCGAGGTGTAATGCGTTTTACCTTTTTCCAGCGCGTAAATGCCGGCTTCGCGAATGTGCCACGGTGTGTCGAAATCGGGTTCACCAATGCCGAGCGAGATGACGTCCTTCATCTTCGAGACGATTTCGAAAAAGTCGCGAATGCCTGATTTTGGCAGGTTGACGACGTGCTTGGCGATGTAACGTGAATTGTCCATGTGAAATTAATTTGCCGTATTAAAAATTGCGGATAATCCGCATATACTCATCGTGTGTGCCAATCCAAAACCACAGATAACAATCGCCCTCAAAAGTTCCTAGCGCGCGGAATCCCGAACCGGCGCGCACCGACCACAAATCGGATTTGATTTTCTTGAACGCGAGCGATTTCAGCGTGGGATTTTTCTGCCAGAGTTTGAAATTCTTGCGGGCAATTTTTTGAATCTCCGGCGGCAATTCTTCGAGGCAGTCCCAAAATTCCGGCAACGCGCGGGACTTCACGGAAAAAGCCGGGCTTTGCCCGCGCGATAATCCGCCTTGGCCTTGGCGATCATTTTGTCGAGCTTGCCGGCTTTGGCGTCGGCGCCAATCTGCTCGTCAAACAGTCGTTCGCGCAATTCGTCCAGCCAGTCGCCGACCCGACGAATCTCTTTCGGATCAAGTTTTTCAATGGCGTGTTCGATTTCAGCAACCGTGCTCATGGGGAAAAGTTTAATGCAGGTAATGGCCGCTCGCAACGGGTTTTGGCAGCGACCCCCAAATTTTCACGGCGCAACTTTGAGCCGTTCAACTTCTTCAACTTTGCCTTCGAGCATAAAACCTTGTTCCTTGTAGGAGCGCAGCATGAAATGCGTGGCCGTCGAAAGCACGCCTTCAATGCTAGAAAGTTTTTCCGACACGAACGCCGCGACTTTTTGCAGGCTCGAACCGTTGACGAACACGAGCAAATCGTAGCTGCCGGACATGAGAAAACAGGATTCCACTTCGTCAAAACGCGAAATGCGCTCGGCGAGACGATTGAAACCGCCGCCGCGTTCGGGCGTGATGCGAACTTCGATGACGGCGCGGACGACGCCGGAATCTTCATGCGCGAGATTCAAGACGGGACGAAATCCGAGCAGCACGCGCGACGCTTTCAGTTCGTCGAGCTGGCGGTTCACGTCGGCTTCGGACAACGCGAGCACCTGCGCCATCTGCGCGGTGTTCAGGCTGCCGCCTTCGAGCAACAGTTTAATAATCGGCTTCATCGGACGCGCAGTGTCGCAAAATTCCGTCGCAAATCCATCTCAAATTCACAGCGGTAAAAGTGCGGACGGCGAAAAAACTTTTTGTAGTTTTGTTGGTGGACGCCAAACTTAAATCGGTAATTTTGACATCAGTTTGGAAAATTATTGGAACAATATGCGTTGGCGCATTGCGCTGATGTTGACTGGAGACGAAATTAACCAACCTAATCAACTAATTTTGCGCGCGGAGCCGGATTTTCATTTTCAACATATGCAATTGATTTTCAACAAGATATAAGTTGCATTAGAAATTGACACATTCCCCTGTCATGTCTTACCGTGTTATGGCAACGGTGTCGCACTGAAACGTCTTCAGGCGTCAAACCACCTTGCCAAAGTAATTCTTTAGTTCCGAGGTTCCTTTATGAGTAATGCAACAACGGGCGCGCCGTCGTCGGGTGGCGCGCAAAAAGTTTCGACCATCAACGAGGTGGTCATTCGCATCGCGGGCAATTCGCAGGACGGCATCCAGGCCATCGGCGGTTTTCTCGCGCGCCTCGCGGGGCGCAGTGAACAGGAAGTCATGACGTTCATGACGATTCCGGCCACGATTTCCGGCGGCGCGTCCATTTTCCAAGTCCGCATGGGCAGTGGCGAAGTGTTGAGTTCCGGCGATGAAGCGGATGTGCTGCTTTGCTTTTACCAACACAGCTACGACGCGCATATTGGTTCGCTCAAAAAAGGCGGCATCGTGCTTTACGATTCCGACCACGTCGTGCCAAACGAGGAACTTAAACAAACGTATCATCACCTCGGCATTCCAATTTCCGGCCTGACGGTCGAAGCCATCGGCGGCACGGCCAAAGACAAGGGTAAAAACATTTTTGCGCTCGGCCTCATTGCTAAAATGTTCGACTTGAATCTGCCCAAGCTCGAAAAATTAATTGGCGAACGTTTCACCGGCAAAGACCCGAGCATTTTGAACAATGCGCTCGCTGCGTTTCATGCCGGCCACGCGAATCCGCTCGGCAACGTGCTGGAAACTTTCAAGTTCGTGGACGCGCAAAAGAAAGACGGCCATCAAGTCGTGATGAACGGCAACGAAGCGATTGGCTACGGACTTATCGCGGCGGGCGTGCGTTTCGGCGCCGGCTATCCGATTACGCCGTGGACGGATATCATGGAATTGCTTCGTCGCGAACTGCCGAAATACGGCGGCTGTTTCATCCAAACCGAAGACGAAATCGCCGCCATCTCAATGGCCATCGGCGGCAGTTATGCCGGACGTGTCGCGGTGACGGGATCGAGCGGGCCGGGAATTTCGCTCAAGACCGAGG
>DATCFH010000048.1:0-3155 GCA_036509625.1 Verrucomicrobiia bacterium | reverse complement strand
TAAATAAAAATTCGGTGCGGAACAAACCCACGCCTTCCGCGCCGTGAGCGCGGACGGATTCAATGTCGTGCTGGTCTTCGATGTTCGCCGACAGATGGATGGTTTTTCCATCGAGCGTGACGGCAGGTTGGTTTTGAACTTCGCGTAATTTTACATCGAGCGACGCTTTTATTTTCGCGAGCTGGCCGTATTCAAAAAGCGTTTGGTCGGTCGGATTGACGATGACGGTTCCGTTGTAACCGTCAAGCAAGGCGTAGTCGCCGGTCTCCAATTCCTCGCTGATGGTTTGTGCGCCGACGATGGCGGGAATGTCCAGCGAACGCGCCAAAATCGCGGTGTGCGATGTTTTGCCGCCGATGTCAGTGACAAATCCGAGGACAAATTTCCGGTCCAATTGCGCGGTCATGGACGGACTCAAATCGTGACCGACGAGGATGCACGGTTCTTTGAGATGGCCGAGATCGGACTTGTCGCGGACCTCGAGCAGATTGTCCAGCACGCGGCTGGTTACGTCGCGCAAAACGTCAACTCGTTCGCGGAAAAACTCGTCTTTTTCCCGAGCCATCGCGGCGATGTAGCGATCCGTTACGGTGTGGAAAGCGAAGTCGGCATTGGTCTTCTGCTGGCGGATCATGCGGATGACTTCATCAATCACCACGCGGTCTTCGAGCATCAACAGGTGCGGGTCGAAAATGTCGCCCGTGGAGGCGCTCGTGTTCTCAACGACGCGCCGTTGAACCTCAATCATTTGCTGGCGCGTGCGGACGAGCGACTCCTCAAAACGTTTCACCTCGCCGTCCACATCGTCGTCGGCCATTTCGCGGTGCGTGATGACGTGACGCGCTTGGTGCAGGACTAAAACTTTGCCCCGGCACACGCCCGCCGAAACGGGGATGCCGCGATAAATTTTTTCACCTTTGACCTGCCCTGACATAAGATTTTAACCAGAAATAACCGAGCCTTGGAGAGTTGCAAAGCCTTTCCGCTCAAAATTCGGAAAAATCTTTGTGACAATAAAAAAGGCCCGCGCGAACGCGGGCCGGGTGAATCTCAAATTTGAGATTGAAAATTTGAAACCGAATTACGCGCGTTCCATGTATTTGCGCGTGCGCGTATCAATCTTGATTTTCTCGCCGGTCTTGATGAACAGCGGCGCCTGCACCGTGATGCCGGTTTCGAGCGTGATGGATTTCTGCACATTGTTCGCCGAATCGCCGCGCACGCCTTCCGGCGCATCGGTCACGGTGAGAATAACGCTGGACGGAATTTCAACGGACACGGCTTTTTCTTCGACGAACGTGACGGTGACCGGCGCGTTTTCCACAATGAAATCTTTGGCTTCACCCACGAGATCGGCGGCGAGCGTGACGGTTTCGTAAGTTTCCGGGTCGGTAAAAACGTAATCCTGACCGTCCTTGTAACTGTATTCCATCTTCGTGGTCATCATCGGGATGGGCACGATTTTTTCGGTCGAGCTGAAGCGCACGTCGGACGCTTTGCCGGTGCGGATGCTGCGGAGCGTGGCCTGCACGAACGCGCGCAAATTGCCGGGCGTGCGATGTTGAAAGTCGAGCACAACGGAAATGTCGCCGTTGTAGTTAATCGCCATGCCGCGTCGAAGATCACCTGCTGTTGCCATAAAATAATGATTCGTTTTTTGTTGCTCTAAAAATGAGTTGCACAGCTTACCCGCAAAAAGGCCGAACGCAAGACGCTTTTATGCGATTCGGCGGGCATTCCTTGACACCACAAATCGTTGTGTGTTACAAAATGACAGCCACCATTAGCAGTGGTTTTATGCGTTGCCCCAAATGCGGATGTCAGGACGACAAGGTCATTGACTCACGCGCCTCCCGCGAAGGCGCGACTATCCGCCGTCGTCGCGAATGCGCCGCCTGCCAGCATCGCTTCACCACTTACGAAGAAGTCGAACACGAAGGTTTGATGGTGCTCAAACGCGACGGACGCCACGAGGAATTCACCCGCGAAAAACTTTTGTCCGGCATCCGCAAGGCCTGTCAAAAACGTCCCGTCTCACCGAAAGCGATGGAAGATTTGGTGGATCACATCGTCGCCACCGTAACCGTAAAATTTGAAGCCGAAGTTCCCGGCGAATTCATCGGCACGATGGTCATGGAAGGTTTGCGCGAACTTGATGAAGTCGCTTACGTCCGTTTCGCCAGCGTCTATCGGCGCTTTGCCGAGGCAACCGACTTTGTGCAAGTCGTCAAAAATCTGGAGGCCGCGAAATGATCGCGCTTCGCAACGACTGCCTGCTCTTCCAACTTACCAACGGCGAAAGCGTTCCCTGCTCGTCGGAAATGATCACCGTGGAAATTGTCGGTGGCACGGACAGTTTGCTCGAACCCGAACTGCTCCGGCACGCCGCCGCGAGCGTGTTCCATTATTTCAAAGTCGAACTGCAACGCGAATCCGTCACCGTCGGCGAATTTTCCCTCGCGCTCGAAAAAGTTTTGCATCATCTCGGCTACACGATTCACGCGGGCGGACCGGATTCCGAAATTCACGATACCGACCTCGCGCGGCTCCTCCGCGAAGCTGGCGACGGACTGGAACTTTTTTTCTTCCCGCGTTTGCGCGACGAATTGCGCGTCCAGCTTCGTCAATCGCCGCGCGTCGTGCGTTTTCGCGGTCTGCGCCGCTGCGTGAAACAGATTGCCGGCGCGCGCCGCTGGAGCCATCGCTGCGAACAGCTTCAAGATCAGATCGTGGAATTTCTCCGCCAGTGCATGACCAGCGAAACGGAAAAGCCCGACTGCGCGCTCGTCGTGGAATAGTTTTTAATTTTGAATTTTTAGTTTTAAGTTGAAACCAGTCGCAGCCGAATGCGATTGTTTTTTTAACTAAAAATTAAACACTTAAAATTCAAAACTTCATGAAGACTCTTTTTGAAAAAATCGTCACGCGCGAAATCCCCGCGCAGATTGTGTTTGAAGACGACCTCGTCCTCGCCTTTCGCGACATCAATCCTGCCGCGCCCACGCACGTTTTGATTGTGCCGAAGCAGCCGATTCCGCGCATCGGCGAGGCGACGGCGGACGACCAGAAATTGCTCGGCCATCTACTGCTCAAAGCCGCCGAAGTGGCGAAGCAATTGGATTTGCCGAACGGCTACCGGCTGGTCATCAACAACG
>DATCFH010000047.1:0-22552 GCA_036509625.1 Verrucomicrobiia bacterium | reverse complement strand
AGCGTCCATTCGGCGAGGGACATTTCCGGGCGTACGCCGAGATCGAGCACGGGAAACCCCGTGGTGAGTTTCTGGCCGGGAGGAAGGCGGTCAGTGGCCGCGACCTCGCGCGGTTTGAAACCTTGGGCCAGTTGTTTTTCGGCCCATTTTTGTTTTGCGGCGATGTAACGCTCCTTGAACATGGCGGAAAAATACGAGTCGGAGAAGTTTTCGCAAGCCGAGCCGGGAGGGTGGATCAGCGCGGGCTAGACCCAGGTTAGATGGAAGGAGGCAGGACGGAAATCCGTGGACGAGGAGGCGTGAGAAGCGCCTCGGTGACCAAGGCGGTTTTACTGCGATAATAGAGCGCCATACCGCCTTGATAGATGAGCGTGAGTAGAGCGAAGGTGCCGTACCCGGCAAAGAACGCGGTGCGGACCATTGGCAGGATGTCGCCTTTGTTTATCCCGGCTTCCTTCAAGAGCGATTCCATGTCCGGTGTGAGATTGCCCATGACGGAGCCGTCGTCGAAACTGCCGAGCCGGGTGGCGCAGTAAACGAGGATGACGGCGAGGAGGAACAGCTGCGAACGCACCAAAGTTTTCATGCCGTCGGGATTGCGTCGTTTGAGGAGTTTGTGTCCGCGGACTTCCATCCAGCCCCCCGCTGCGATCAGAATACCCACTCCCATTCCGGAGAGATCGCCCATCGCCAGCGTGATCAGGGTTCCAAGCGCGGCGATCACGATGACGCTCCAGCCGTTGAAACGAGAAATCGCCAGCACGTGTTTCAGAGTTTTTTCCGCCGGGCTGGGTTCAGCGCTGATCATTATTTAAAAGTAACCTGTCGTGATGACCGGAGCGAGATTGTTCCTGTGTTAATTAACCGGCCAGTCCAGACGCAGTGCGCTTTGGATCTGCGTTTGCCAGGTTTCCGGAACACCGGCTTGGGTGGCGTAGGCGGGCCATTTTTTTACGGCGGTCCGCACTTCGTCGATAATCGCCTCGGCCCGGCCGCGTTTCATCAGCGCGCTTTTCGCACAGGCGCGGAAATCTGCCAACCTGAATCCATCGCGCTTGCCGTTCATCGTCATCTGATGCGTCGCCGTCCAGTCGCCAGTCGGATTGTAGCTGTAAGTCACGTCAAATGCCGGAGTGAGTGACCACTGCCCGGCCTTGTCCATCAGGAACGCGATGTTCTTAACGTGGTCGTCCTGATTGCGCGCGATGATGTTGAATGTCATGCGGCGGAACTGTTCTTCCACCGCCGCCATCGGCAGGTTCAATTGGCGGATGGTCAACAAAGCCTGTTCGTAGGAATATGCGCCCGCTTGGTTGAAATCAAAATGAGCCAACGCGCACAGCGATTGCATATGCAATTTCCCACCACTCTCAAGCCGGTCAAAACGCCACGTCATGAAATGCCGCCGACCGCCTTCCTCCAGCAAACGGCACTCGCTCATGTTTATGCCCGCTGCCTTCGCCATCAGAAAATACGCATATTCAATCGCGCCATAGCCTTTTGGATCTTCGAGCTCCTTGTCTTTGTTGCCGCTTACGCCATCAAATTTTAGCAGCCAGTAATCGAATCCTTTCCCGGCTTCGACTTGCACTTCGTTCGTTTCGCGATTCCATGCGATGATGGCTTTCGCCCGCGCACCGCCAGCAGATGTGCCTACGCGCAAAATGTCGCTCAAAGCAGTCTTGCGCTTCTCACTGGCAAACGTGGCTTTCAAACTTCGCCGATGGGTCAAAACTTCCGAGGCCAACTTCACCAAAGCATCAATCTCAATTTTCTTCGCCCGCTGCGGTTTTGGCCCGATGGCCGGTGCAAATTCCAACGCACCCATGCCGCGCGTGCCGGTGTAGCAAAGGCGTTCCACCGCATTGAAACTTTCCGACGTCCGCCCTTGGGTCGCCAGCCACGCATCAATCAACGCGTTGCCGAATCGATCCGGCAACGAATCGGCAAGTAGGCCGGGCAGACCGTGAAATGTCCGCTGTGGTAATTCCGGGAAGACATAAACGCGGTCGCTCAACGGCATCGTGATCGGCGAAATCTCAATCCCGCTTTGGGCAAACACCGGATCATACTGGAACGCGGCACTGCTGCCGCCATCTTCCAGTGATACCGCCCCGATGGTGCGTCCCCAAAGTTGGACTTCGGCCACCGTCATGGCTCATTCCCCCATTGCCATTTTTTGCCGGAAGCTTTGGCGGGCTTGGCGGTGGAAGCACGCTGACGTTTCCGGCCGGCCAGTTTCAATTGCGCCACCGGGCTGGGCACGGGTTCCGGGATGAGCAAATCAAACCGCTCCATCAAGTCGAGCACACGGCACACGCGAATGAAGCCGGACAACTGGGTCGCCACCGCGCCTGCCTCCAGGCGCTGCACGGTGCTTTTCGCAACCCCAGCCTCTCCCGCCAATTGGACTTGGGTAAGGTTCCGTTCCAAACGAATCCGGGTCAACCGTTCACCCAGTTCGGCCAGAATTGCCTTATCGGTCGCTTGTTTGGCTATTTTCATTACGCACCATATATGATGCGTAAAACGCTAAATGTCAATTAAAACATCACTAAAGATGCTTAATAAAACCCCAATCGCCGTGACCAACGCGGGTTTTCGCTCCTCCTTGACCTTTCCGCCAACTTGCTGAAACGGCCTGAATTGAGAGAAACCCAAAAACCAACAAAACCACCAACAAGAGCCAGTTTGCGCCTCATTTCTGTCTGACAACCGAGTGCGCCAACTGTTCGAGAAAACAAAAAACCCCTGTTCTCACAGGGGTTTCGTTGCTATTAAATTGGTTGCGGGGGCTGGATTTGAACCAACGACCTTCAGGTTATGAGCCTGACGAGCTACCGGGCTGCTCCACCCCGCGATCAAGGTCGGTCAATATGCCCGACCCATCCTCACGGGGCAAGTTTATTCAAAACGGATTTACGCCATACCGAAGCCAGTAGCCCGGCAGTTTCAAAAATTCCAACCGCATTCGATGGCCGTTACCGCGTTGCGGCCATTCCTCACGCGCGAAGGTGGCATACGATGGCCGCGAATAAAATTTTAAATCCGGCGCGTAATGTTCAAACGTCTTCAACGCCCGCCGCGAATGATACCACGACGTAACTAAAATCACGCGATGGACATTTTCCGCGCGCAATAATTTAAGCGTGAACTCCGCGTTCTCGCGGGTCGTTGTTGAATTGCCTTCCACTTCAATGGCGTTGGCTGGCACGCCTTTTTGACGCAGGATAAGCCGGTTAATTTCATCATCGCCCGCACCGCTGATGAGGATACGCGGTGCGGCGTGCTGCTGAAAAAGTTCCGCCGCGCGTTCGGCGCGCAGCTCATGCACGCCACCGCCGAGAACGACGATCACATCTGCCGACGCGTTGCCGCTATCCACACACAGAAATTTTTCCGGATAGAAATACGCGACCAAAACCACCGGCGTCAGCAACAGGATGAAGCTGATGATCGCCCGGAAAATCCATTTGAAAATCACGCGCGTCAGTTAAGCAGTTTGGCGCGCGTTTTGAAAATCCAAAATAGATCCGGCGGACGGGGTCAGACTTTGACCAGCCGCTTGCGGTAGTTTGTCGGTGACTGGCCGGCAATCCGCCGGAACACGCGGTTGAAGTGCGTGAGCGATTGAAAACCGGTTTCATAAGCGATTTCGCTGACACGGAGATTCGGATTAAGCAGCAAATTCTTCGCTTTCTCGATGCGTAATTGCGACAGGTATTCGGTGAAGTTCAGGCCGGTTACCTTCTTGAACAATTTGCAAAAATAAATGGTGCTCGTATTGACCGCGCGCGCGACTTCGGCCAGCGAAAGATCGTCGGTCTGATGATCTTGAATAAATTTTCGGGCGCGGGTGATGGCCACCGGCTCGGCATTGCGCGGCTGCACAAGGATTTGATGGCACACGAAGGAAAGGTGCTGGCCGAAGATGGTCAGCAGCGAAACCATTGATTCGTATTGCTTGCGGGACAATACGCGCGTTTGGAAATAAGCCTCTTCCAACTGGTTCAAATCCACTTTCAAGCCCCATTCCAATAATTGCTTGGCCGTCCGCGTAAATTGTTTCTGCGTCGGTTTTTTGAGCAGCACCTGACCGGTTTGCAGAAAACCAATCAGCTTGTCACCCATTTGCACCGGCACAGCGGTGTCGAACATCCCGGCGAAACACATCACCGATTTGCCTGCGGGCGACGGCGACTCGACAATTTTCTGCTGCACTTCCAGGCAGGCGGCGCACGAGCGACTGTGCTTGGAAATGAGGGCGCAAAAGGGATTTTCGAATTTTGACGATTGGTGCACGAGCTGCCAGACCTCCGTCGCCCGCAATTTTAGCGGCAGACCCGTCGCCTGATTGAAGGCGGACTCGTAATCGCGATAAATCTGCGAGCGCGACAGTTGCTCAATCAATTCCTTGTTACCAGTTTGCGGCACGCCAAAAATTTACGCGTCCGCCGTCCGCCAGACAAGTGACAATATACGAGAAGTTTTACGCAAAAAATGTGGAGTCGGCACGCGCTTTGGCTTTTAACGTGGATATGGTTAACCCCAAAAATAATTTGCCGGTGGCATGAAACATAAAGCGGAACATAAAAAAATAGCTCCCGTCCGCGCGGAATCGCCCGCGCTCCAGTCGGTCATTGCCAGCCAGCCATTTTTTCGTGGGTTCAGCGCCGAACATCTGCGTTTCTTGTCAAGTTGCGCGATGCGGACGGAGTTTCATGATAATGAAGTCATCTTCCGGCAAGGCGACGTCGCCAACCGGCTTTATCTCATCGAGGATGGAAAAATTGCTTTGGAAACCGAGCGCGCGGAGAGCGGTGCGATTCTCATTCAAACGCTGGGCGTGGGTGATGCGCTGGGCTGGTCGTGGTTGTTTCCGCCGTGCGTGTGGCGGTTCAGCGCGCGCGCCGTCGCGCCGACGCGGGCGATTTTCTTTTACGGCACCTGGCTGCGCGAACGTTGCGAACAGGATACCAACTTCGGCTGCAAATTGATGGAACGCACCGTGCAAGTGGCCATTGATCGCTTGCAAGCCACCCGCCAGCAGTTGGTGGAAATTTCCCAAGTCGCCTTGAAAGCGCAAGCCGAGGCGCTGCGGCTCGCCATCCAACAGCAGAAACACATTCCGCAAACCGGCGGTTAAAAATCTGCGACAGATTATTTAGTTTTGATCTAAAAATAAAAAACGGCGCGGAATGTTTTCCGCGCCGTTCGTGTTTTCAGATTTATTCTCCGCCATCTTTTACGCGTAAAGCGGACCAAAGTTCTTGCACGCGCGATAATCTGCGCCTTCCAAATCCGCCGTGCCAAACGCCGCCCAACTGCTCGGACGGAACACTTTTTCCGCCGCCACGTTGTGCATATAAACCGGAATCCGCAGCATGGACGCGAGCGAAATCAAATCCGCGCCGATGTGGCCGTAAGAAATCGCGCCGTGATTTGCGCCCCAATTATTCATCACGGAATAAACATCGCGAAACGCACCGTGGCCGGTGAGTTTCGGCGCAAACCAAGTGGTCGGCCACGTCGGATTCGTGCGTTGGTCGAGCGCGTCGTGAACTTTTTCCGGCAAATCCACCGTCCAGCCTTCGGCGATCTGCAACGCCGCGCCGAGACCTTTCACCAGATTCAAACGGCACATCGTCACGGGCATTCCGCCGCGCGTAAGAAAACGCGTTGACCAGCCGCCGCCGGGAAAATATTCCGTGATGGACGGATGCCATGTCGTCGCGCCCAAACATTTTTGCGCTTCAGTTTTAGAAATTTCCCAAAATGGTTTCATCACCGGTTTGCCGCTGAGCGATTGTTGACCCGTGCCGTCGAGCGTGGCTGGGCCGGAATTGATGAGATGCAAAACGCCGTTCGCCGCTTCGCCTTCGAGTTCGTGGCCAGAAACGCGCTTCACGGAATCCGCGCTCCAGTAAGTGCGCACGTCCGCAAAAATCTGCGCGGTATTCGTGAGCAGATGGCCGAACAACATCGAAGCACCGTTGAGACAATCATTTTCCGTCGCAACAATGTAAGGCGCGCGAATGCCATTCCAGTCGAAGGACGTGTTCAAAATCGCTTCGAGAAAATCGCCGTTGGGCTGGTAATCCGTCCATTGGCGCTGGCCTTGAAAACCGGAGGCGATGGCGTTGTGGCCTTGCGCTTCCTCGCCGAAACCCATCTTCGCCAGCACGGGATTTCCGACCATCAAGTCGCGTGCGATGAGCGACATCTTGACGGATTTTTCCCATTCGCTGTTGAGCGATTTGCGCGAGCGTTTGGTTTTGGGTGAATTGTAATCTTTGCCTTCGGGACAATTTTCTTTCACCCACGCAAGGGCTTTTTTGTATTCGGCTTGATCGAAAATTCCTTTGTCCATGCGGCGCAAAAACTCCGTCATGTCAATCGTCTCGACGCGCATTCCCAAATAATCTTCAAAGAACGGCTGATCCACAATGGAACCGGCGATGCCCATCGAAACGCCGCCCATGCCCAAATAAGATTTGCCGCGCATCAAGGCGACCGCGAGACCGGCGCGGGCGAAGCGCAAAAGTTTTTCCTGCACATCGGCGGGAATGGATTTGTCGCCGCCATCTTGCACGTCGCGTCCGTAAATGCTGAACGCGGGAATGCCTTTTTGCGTGTGACCGGCGAGAACGGCTGCGAGATAAACTGCGCCGGGACGTTCCGTGCCGTTGAAACCCCAGACGGCTTTAGGAATTTGTGGCGTCATATCCATCGTTTCGCTGCCGTAGCACCAGCACGGCGTGACGGTGAGTGACACGCCGACATTTTCGCGTGCAAACTTTTCCGCGCAGGCCGACGCTTCCGCCACGCCGCCGATGCAAGTATCGGCGATGACGCACTCGACTTTTTTTCCGTTTGGATAAAAAAGATTTTCCGAAATCAATTTCGCGGCGGCCTTCGCCATGTCCATCGTTTGTTTTTCGAGCGACTCGCGGACGCCGCCCAGCCGTCCGTCAATCGTGGGACGAATGCCGATTTTAGGAAGTGAACCGTTGAAGACAGAAAGTTTCATGGTGTAAAATGTTACTATTTTATTTGTGAAAGACGCAGCAGAATAATTTTTCACACCGGCCAAATGCAAGCGAATCCGTTGCAACATTTATCCTACCGCCGCGCTGAATCGTTTGCTAAATTTTTGCGCGATGAATTTTCTGATGGGCACATGGTTGGGCGATTGGCTGGTGGGTTTGGGTCGCCTCGCCGCGCTGGCGCGGGACGCAGTGGCGTCGTGCCTCACGTTCAAGGCTTCGCGGCGCGACCTGCTTTACCAGATTTATTTCATCGGCGTCAAATCGCAGTCGGTGGTGCTGGTCACCGGCGCGTTCACGGGCATGGTGCTGACGGCGCAAACGTATTTTCAATTTCACAAGATCAAGATGGACACCGCCACGCTCGCGGTGGTCGGCGTTTCAATGTGCGACGAACTTGGCCCGGTGCTGACGGCGCTAATGGTGTCCGGGCGCGTGGGCGCGGCCATCGCGGCGGAACTCGGCACGATGCGCGTGACGGAACAGATTGACGCGTTACGAACGCTGGCGACGCATCCGGTGGATTATCTCGTCGTGCCGCGCTTGCTCGCGGCCATCATCGCGCTGCCGTTGCTCACGATGGAATCCATCGTGTTCGGCATTCTCTCCGGCTACGTCGTCGGCACGCAACTGCTGGGCATTGATCCGACCTATCTTTATTACGACATGATGAAATACATGAGCGACACTGACGTGCTGTTCGGCCTCGTCAAATCCTTTGTCTATGGTGGCATCATCGCGCTCATCGGCTGTTACAAGGGACTTTCGTGCAATGTCGGCGCGGAAGGCGTGGGGCGCGCGACGACCGAGGCGGTGGTGTATTCGTCCATCACCATTCTCATCACGAACTTTTTCCTGACGCTGTTTTTGCAACGCCTCTACGTTTTGATGTCATGATTGAAGTGCGCCAGTTGAAAAAAAGTTTTGGTTCGCAGCCGGTTCTCGATGGCGTGAGCTTTCGCATTGAAGGCGGCGAGTCCGTCGCCATCATTGGCCGCAGCGGCGGCGGCAAAAGTGTTTTGCTGAAACATCTCATCGGTTTGCTGCAACCGGATGCCGGCGAAGTTCTCGTGAACGGCGAAAATATCGTGGCGATGAACGAACGCCAGTTGCTGCGCGTGCGCCGGAAATTCGGCATGGTCTTCCAGGGCGCGGCGCTGTTCGACTCCATGACCGTCGCAGAAAATGTGGCGTTCAGTTTGCGCCAGCACGAACATTTCACCGAGCAGGAAATCACGCAACGCGTGGCCGCCGCGCTCGACATGGTGGATTTGCCCGGCACGGAAAATAAAAATCCGGCGGAATTGTCCGGCGGCATGCGGAAGCGCGTCGGCCTGGCGCGCGCCATCATTTACGAACCGCAGATTCTCCTCTACGATGAGCCGACGACCGGCCTTGACCCGATTGTGTCCGACAGCATTGACAAGCTCATCATCCGCGTGCGCGACCAGTTGAAAGTCACGAGCATCGTCGTCACGCACGATATGCGGAGCGCGCGGCGCGTGGGCAATCATGTGCTGATGCTGCACGAGAAAAAAATTTACGCGAACTGCACTCCGGAAGCATTGTTCGCCTCGCACGATCCGGTGGTGCGGCAATTTGTGGACGGCGTGGCCGACCCGTAGAATTTTATTTTTGAACCATGGAAAAATCGCGATTGGAAACCAAAGTCGGGCTGTTCGTTCTGTTCGGACTGCTGCTGCTCGCCGCGCTGCTGTTGCAGTTTAGCAAGGGCACGAATCTCTGGCGCGGCACTTACGAACTGCACTTGCACGCGACCAATGCCGGCGGCATCAAGCCGCACGCGGGCGTGCTGCTCGCGGGCGTGCCGGTCGGCAGCGTCTCGCAAATCAACCTCGCGCCGGATCGCAAGAGCGTGACGATTGATCTGAAAATCTACAATGAATTTCCGATTTACCACGACGCGCGTTTCGTCATCGAACAATCCGGCTTTCTCGGCGATCAATTTGTTTCCGTCATTCCCACCACGAATGCGCTGCCGTATCTCGCGAATGGCGCGGACGTGCCGTGTCAGGAGCCGTTCAATTTGCAGGAAGTCGCGCGCAGTGCGGCGGGCTTCATCCAGCGCATTGACGGGACGGCGAAAAAACTCGACGCGTCCGTGACCGATTTGCGCGCGCAAGTTTTGAACGCGCAGACGCTCGCAAATTTCGGCACTTCGATTACGAACATGAAATTGTTCACCGAACAGGCGCTCGGTGCGGTTCAAAACATCAACGACATCGTCAACACCAACGGCGCGCAAGTCGGCGTCGCTGTCAGCAACGCAGTGGCGTTTTCCAGCGGCCTCATTGATTTGGAAACGTCCGCCAAAGCGGTGCTCGCCACGAATAGCGTGAACATTAATCAGGCGACGAAGGACATTGCCGATGCCACCGCGACGTTCAAACAACTCGCCGTTGATTTGCAGGCGGGCAAAGGTCTGGCGGGCGCGGTGCTGCAAAATCCTGAACTTGCGACAAATGTCCAAAGCATCGCCGCCAATCTTTCCATCACCAGCAGCAACTTGAACCGGCTCGGCCTTTGGGGCATCTTGTGGTCGCACAAACCGCCCACGACCAATACCATCAACAACTTCAAAGCATCACGTAAATGACACCACTCTGGTCCATCCGCCTGCTTTTTCTCGGCCTGTGCATCCTCGGCGGCTATGCCGTCAGCCAGGTTCGTCCGGAATATGTCGGCCACGAACATGGCGACGTGTTCGGCATGATGATTGGCTTCGGCTTCGGCGGACTGCTCATCGCCGTGGATGAAATGTTGAAGGGATTTTCGCTGCGCGCATTTTCCGCAACCACCTTTGGGCTGCTCCTGGGAACCTGTGTTGCGCTGCTGGTTGACAACTCCGGCCTGTTCATCAATGCCGAGGAAAAAACCCGCTGGCTCATCCACCTCGGCCTGTTCCTCAGCTTCGGTTACATCGGCATCGTGCTGGCGATGCGTAGCAACAAGGAAGATTTTTCGCTCATCATTCCCTACGTCCGCTTCTCGCCGCAAAATAAACCGGACAATTTATTATTGCTCGACACCAGCGTCATCATTGACGGTCGCATCGCCGACCTCATCGAAACGAAATTTATCGAAGGCCTCGTCATCGTCCCGCGCTTCGTGCTGCTTGAGTTGCAACAAATCGCCGACTCCGCCGACGAAGTGAAACGCGCACGCGGACGGCGCGGATTTGAAATGCTCAACCGCCTGCAAAATAATTCAAAAATTGAAGTCCGCATCCACGACGGCGATTTTCCCGAAGAAAAAGGCGTGGACGCCAAGCTCGTCCGCCTCGCGCGCAACCTGAACGCCAAACTTTTCACCAACGATTACAACCTCGCCAAAGTCGCCGGCCTGCAAAGCGTTTCCTGCGTCAACCTGCACGAAATCGGCCATCTGATGAAGGCTGCGCTCATCCCCGGCGAAATCGTCCAGCTCAAAGTCGTCCGCGAAGGCCGCGACAAAGGTCAGGGCATCGGCTATCTGCCCGATGGCACAATGGTCATCGTCAACAACGGACAAGAACACGTCGGCCAGACCGTCAGCGCCCATGTTTTAAGCACCGTCCAAACCGGCGCGGGCGTCCTCGTCTTTGCCGAAGTGAAACCCGAACACGGAAAATGAATCTCATCACCATCGCCAATGTCCTCAATCCCGCCGAAGCCGGATTGATTTGTTCGCGTTTAGAAGCCGCCGAGTTCCATCCTTTCATGCCCGATCAATTTTCAGCAGTGAACACGGATGGCTACACGCTGGCCATTGGCGGCATCCGCATCCAAGTTCCCGAAAACGAAGCTGCCGAGGCCAAAGAATTTTTAGCCGCGCCCGCCGCATGAATTTTTCCCGCCAGCTCGCGCAGTTGAAAAAACTTCTGCCCGGCGAAATTTTTCTCCAACCCGCCACGCTCGCAAAATATTCCGGCGACAAATGGTTCGCCGTCCACCAGCCCGACGCCGTCGCCCTGCCCCGCTCCGCCAAATCCGTTTCCAAAATTCTGGCGTTCGCGCACAAAAAAAAAATTCCCGTCACACCGCGCGGCGCAGGCCACGGTTACGTCGGCGGTTGCGTGCCGATGCACGGCGGCATCGCGCTCTCGACCGAGCGCATGAAAAAGGTTCTCGAAATCAATCCGGCGGATTTCGTCGCCGTCATCCAACCCGCCGTCAACACTGCCGAATTTCAGGCCGCCGTGGAAAAACTCGGACGCTTCTATCCGCCTGATCCGGCGAGCCGCGCCAACAATTCCCTCGGTGGCAACATCGCCACCAACGCCGGCGGCCCGCGCTGTTTGAAATACGGCGTCACGCGCGATTACGTCCTCGGCCTCGAAGTCGTTTTGACCAATGGCGACATCGTGAAACTTGGCGGACGCACGCACAAAAATAAAACCGGCTTCGATTTGCACCGGTTGTTCGTTGGCTCGGAAGGATTGCTTGGCGTTATCACCGAAGCCACGTTGAAACTGCTGCCGCTGCCGCCATTTCGCGCGAATCTCGCCATCGGTTTCAATTCCATGAATTCGGCGGTGCGCGCGTTGCAATCCATTTTCGCCGCCGGTTTTTTACCGTGCGCGGCGGAACTCGCGGATGAATTCACGCTCGCCGCCGCCGCCAAACGCACCGGCAGCAAACGTCTCCTCGGCTGCAAGGCGCATTTGATTGTGGAACTGGACGGACAGAAAAATTCCGTGCGCGGCGAAATTTCCGCCGTGGAAAAAATTGTGCGGAAGCAAAAACCATTGTTCGTCGAGCGCGGTTTCGGCGATGAAGAATGTGAAAAAGTTTGGCAGTTGCGCCGCGAATTTTCCTACGCACTTCGCGATACCGGCCTGACAAAGTTAAACGAGGACATTGTCGTTCCGCGCGGAAAACTGGAAGATTTATTTAAGTTCGCCGCGACGTTGCAAAAGAAACACGGACTCCAACTCGCCTGCTTCGGCCACGCCGGCGACGGCAACATCCACACGAACGTCATGGTGGATTATAATTTGCCCGGCGCAAAACTGCGCGCGGAAAAATGTCTGGATGAATTATTCTGCTGGGTCATTGCCAGCGGCGGCGCAATCACCGGCGAACACGGCATCGGCCTCGCGAAAAAACGCTGGTGGCCGCAGGCGGTTTCCAAAGAATCGCAAAAACTGCATCGCACCATCAAAGCTGCACTCGACCCGCACGGCATCTTGAATCCGGGTAAGTTTGTTTAACCCAACTTTGTAGGAGACGAGGTGACGAGTCTCAAATTAAGAAAAAGTTAGAGACTCCTCACGTCGTCTCCTACATTTTCAAAATTGCTTGTGCCGCATTTTTTACCGATTCCACCAGTTCTTTCGGCTTCAAAACGGTCGCATCGCCGCCCCAACTCAAGACCCAGCGCGACACTTCGGCGAGGCTGGAAAGTTTCATTTTCAATTCCGCACCGCCGTTTTTCAAATCGCGCAAGGTCTGCGACGGATGCCATTTTTTTTCACGGATGTAATCGGCGGCGCGGACGTTGAAGCGGATGATGACTTCAAATTCGCCTTCGCCAGAATGGACGCCGAAGCTGTCGCGCAACCGTTTCTCCAATGAAAAATTTTGCGTGCGCTCAAAATTTTTGCCCGTCGGCTGGACGGATTGGATGCGCGCGGGAACAAAGGTGCGAAGGTCTTTGCGCGCGTGGTCGTAGGCGAAGAGATACCATTCGCCGTTGATGTTCGCTAAATGATACGCGTCCACGAGCCGTTTTTCCGTCGGCTGGCCGGGCTTGCGATAATGCAATTCTAACTGCTGCCGTTGCGCGACGGCCTTGGCGAGCGCGTCGAAAATTTCCAGATTGAGAATCGGCTCGGCGCGCGTGCGGAAGGAAATCGTGCGTTCGATGTCGGCGAGGTTCAGCGAAATGGTGTCGGGCAGCGCCTGCTCCATTTTGCGAATCGCGCTCAATAGCGGTTTCTCGAAACTCGTGCCGCGATATTGCTGCAAGGCTTTTTCCGCGACGACGAGCGCGAAGATTTCGCCCTCGGTAATTTGCATCGTGGGAAACGCGCTGACTTCGCCGGTGTAAAAATAACCGTTGCGCGCCTTGTCAAACTCGATCGGCAAATTCAGCCGGTCGCGCATGAATTCGAGGTCGCGATGGACGGTCTTGGTGGTGACTTCGATTTCGCGCGCCAGCGAAGTGGCGTTGGGAAAGGCTCCCGCCTGCAACGCCTGATGAATACGCAGCATCCGCTCCAACGGCGGACGTGAATGGAGCGAAGAATTCACCGAGTGAAAAGGACTACGATCCAGCCGCCATCTTCGCCAGAAATTCGTCGTTGGTCTTGAATTTCTTGAGCGCGGCGGTGAGCGTTTCCATCGCTTCGATGGGATTCAAGTCCACCATCGTGCGACGCAGCTTGCGGATGGCTTCGAGATTTTTGGGCGCAAACAATTTTTCTTCTTTGCGCGTGCCGCTTTTCGGAATGTCAATCGCGGGATACAAACGACGGTCGGAAAGTTTGCGATCCAAAATCAGCTCCATGTTGCCCGTGCCTTTGAACTCCTGAAAAATCAGTTCATCCATGCGCGATCCGGTGTCCACGAGCGCCGTGGCGAGAATTGTCAGCGAGCCGCCGTTTTCAATTTTGCGCGCGGAGGCGAACATCTTGCGCGGAATTTCCAGCGCGCGCGCATCCACGCCGCCGGTCATCGTGCGACCGCTGCCGCCGTGAACGCTGTTGTAAGCGCGGGCGACGCGGGTCAAAGAATCGAGCAACACGAAAACGTCGTTGCCGGATTCGACGATGCGACGGCAGCGCTCGATCATGAAACGCGAAAGGCGGACGTGCGTTTCCAGATCCATGTCGTTGGACGATGCGACGACTTCGGCTTTCACCGAGCGTTGAAAATCCGTGACTTCTTCGGGACGTTCGTCAATCAACAAAACCATCGCGTGAACTTCCGGATGATTCGTCGTGATGGCGTTGCAAATTTGTTTGAGGATGGTCGTTTTGCCCGTGCGCGGCGGCGCGACGATGATGCCGCGCGTGCCTTTGCCAATCGGCGTGACGAGATCAATCACGCGCGTCTCCATGACATCCGGCGTCGTCTCCAAAGTAAATTTTTCAATCGGGTCAATGCTCGTCAGGTTTTCAAAACGCACGGCCTTCGTGTAATCCTGAAACACCATGTCATTGACCTTGTCCACCGTCTTGAGCTGCGGACTCGTGCCGCGATGCGGCGGCTGCGTCGTGCCTTCGACAAAACTGCCTTCGCGCAGAAAGCTGCGCCGGATCGTGTCGGGCGTAACAAAAATGTCCGTCGGTTTCGGATGAAAATGATTTTGCGCCGTGCGCAGAAAACCAAAGCCCTTCTCGGAAATTTCGAGATAGCCGGCACCGTAATTGGCGTTGGGCGTTTTTTCGCCGTTAGCTTGCGTTTCGCTCATAAAAATGTGTTGTGGCCGAAGGTGGAAACCCTTCCGAAAAAATTGTGGAAAAGTGAACTTTAGAAACCGTCAGCGGCATTTGAAGCCGCCCACTTGAACCTTCGACAGTCCTTTAATTACGGGCAAATGCCGCGTAAAGCAACAAGTATTTTTCGATTATTAAAGTAAAAGGCGCGCAAATTCAGAATGAATCTGCGCGCCTGAAATTACTCGTTTGAGTCCAAATCAGCCGCCGACTTCCGCGCGGGCTTCCGCCGCCAGCGCCGTGCTCAAATAACGTTCACCGGTGGAAGGCGCGATGGTGACAATGATTTTTCCTTTGTTTTCCGGGCGTTTCGCCACCTCGATGGCGGCATACACATTTGCGCCCGTCGAAATGCCGCACAAAATTCCCTCTTCCTTCGCCAACCGCCGCGCCATCGCAAACGCGTCGTCATTGGACACGCCGATGGATTCGGAAATTTGCGGATTGCCGTTCGCGTCTTTCAAATGCAGATTTTTGGGAATGAAGCCCGCGCCGAGACCTTGAATTTTATGCGGGCCGGGTTTCAACGGCTGGCCGGCGAGCGTTTGTGCAATCACCGGCGAATCTTTCGGATCAACGGCAATCGCCACAAACGACGGTTTGCGCGGCTTGATGACTTCGACGCAACCGGTAATCGTGCCGCCCGTGCCAACGCCCGCGACCAAAATATCCACCTTGCCGTCCGTGTCCGCCCAGATTTCCTCGGCGGTGGTTTTTTTGTGAATGTCCACGTTCGCCTGATTTTCAAACTGCTGCGGAATCCATGAATTCGGTGTTTCCTTCGCCAACGCTTCCGCGCGCGCAATCGCGCCTTTCATACCTTCCGCGCCGGGCGTCAAAACCAATTTTGCACCGAGCATTGCCAAAAGTGTGCGGCGTTCGAGCGACATCGTTTCCGGCATCGTCAAAATTAATTTATAACCTTTCGCCGCCGCAACGAACGCAAGCGCGATGCCGGTGTTGCCGGAAGTCGGCTCGATGATGGTGGTGTCGGCTTTCAACACGCCGCTTTTTTCGGCGGCTTCAATCATCGCCGCGCCGATACGATCTTTGACGCTGCCGAGCGGATTAAAAAATTCGCACTTGAGCAAAATGGTTGCGTCAACTCCCGCCGTGACTTTGTTGAGTTTGACCAGCGGCGTGTGGCCGATGGTTTCGATGATGTTGTTGTAAATGCGTCCCATAATTTTTTGATGGTTAAGTTGTTTGCGTAAGTCTGGTTAAAGTTGTGCGGAATGCGGCGGACGGGCAAGTAATTTTTATCTAAATTGAAACCTCGCAACCGCAAAGATTAAATCCGTCCCGTGTTTCCGAACGACTTCATTTGACAGGCATAATGGTTGCGTTATGGTTGGCACATGAGTTATCAACTTCAAGTCAAAGGGGTCACGGATGAAATAAAGGCTCGCTTGACGGCGAGCGCAGAAAGAAATTTTCGCAGCTTGAACCAGGAAGCGCTGGCGCGCATCCAGTTCAGCTTTGAGATCGAAGACTCGCTGCGGTCGAAGACGCTGCAAAAAATGATTGATGAAGGGCTGGCCGGCACTGAACGTCCCGGCACGCTGGCGCGGCTGCATGAAATTGCCGCCAAGGCTCGCGCCGCCGCCAAATGAAAGTCAAATTCAGTTCGGTTTTTGAAGGCGACTTTGCAGAAATCATCACACACTTTGCCAGCGAAGTTTCCCCGGAGCTTTCGCTTCGTTTTGAAAACCGCATCGCTACAGCGTTTGAGCGGATCGTCCGGCATCCTGAAATCGGACGCCGCCGGAAAGATTTGCCGCAACCGGGCATCAGAAGTTTTCGCGTGGCCGGGTTTGAAAGTTATTTGATTTTCTATCAGGTTCGGACAAAGGATATTTTCTTTGTCCGCTTGTTGCACGGCTCAATGAATCTTCCGGCCATGTTTCCAGAGGCCTAAAAACAATAAGTCCCGGTCCAACCTTGCGGTCAGACCGGGACAAATGGGGGATGGGAGTTCGCCATGCTCTCTTTCCCGAACCGGCATTAGGCGCGCCCTCGCGGGGCTGCCGGTTTCCCGACGCCATTCTCCACGGCAAGCGGAGTTATCGGCCTCGTAGCAGGGCCGTCCGACGCTTTGCAGCGCGCGGATTTTGAGTGAGGCTTTTCAGCTCGCTTCGGCTGGTGGTTGCGCCACCGGCTTACGAACCAGGTCAAGACACGCCTGCGATTTTCATTCGCGTCTTGACCACTGGCTCCGGGTCAGCCACCGCTTGTGACGGTGCGTTCGCCCAAAACCACGGGTCTCGCCTCTTCTCTCTCAAGTTGCATTTTATCTCACAGTCCAGCGGTGTCGTTTTTAACATCGCCGGCGCTCGGAAGTTTTTCACGGAACCTGCCGAGTTCCCGTGTTCTTCCCGATGCGTGCGCTCCTTTTGTCCGCCTTTCGGCGTTTTTCTTTGGGCGGTTTTGATTTTATTCAACCCCGCCAGAGCCGTCCGCACCGTGCTGATGCACAGTAGCAACTATCCACCCTTTGGGTGACTGCGATTCATCCAGGCTCGAAACCGGCCTGAACTACTTGACTCAGCTCGCCGCAGTTTCTTATCGCGGCTTGCTGCCAAGTCCCTCATTCGCATTTGACCGTGTGCGAACACGGCCAGAGGAACCGGTGAATTCTGCCTCGCCGGAACTTGCGCTCCGGTTTCAGAGGAGTCGGGTCAACCAGCCTGACCCGGCTTTTCCCCAGTCGCCTGGGATTATCCTGAAACGAACAACTTCAATTTTACTCGCCGCCGCCCGCTTCGTTCTTTCAATGAACTGAAGACACTTTAGCAGAAAATTTATTTCTGCCCACAAATTGATATGCACCGTTTATTCACCGAAAAATCGCGGTGAACAAACCGTGAACAAACTTAAAACGCTAATTGAATCAATGCTTTTGGCAACTTCAGCAATTGAGTTATTCACCAGAAAAATGCACGAAAAATCCGGCAGTGAACAAGTCGTCACAGAAAGTTTCACGCAAAGACGCAAAGACGCGAAGTTTATTAAAAAGAAAATTTGGTTTTGTCCCGCTTCGCGCCTTTGCGTCTTTGCGTGAAACTTCCCCGCCGTTCAACCCAGATGATTCGCCGCGCCTTCAAGACCCGTGACAATTTCATCGCGCGTCTTGAAATTGCGGATACGGACGTAAGCATCATTTTCGAGCTTCGCGGTGTAAGCCACTTTTAATTCCTGTGCGCGCTTGAACTGTTTGTCCGGTTTTGCGGGCGTAATCGGATATTCCACGGCATAGCCTGCCGCGCGCAAATCGTGAACCAGCTTCAATGAAATCGGGCGCAACGTCTCGTCTTCAATCAAAACAAACACGTCCATTTGCGAATCAAATTTCGGTAGCAGGCCGCGCGCCTTGAGCAATTCCGCCAGCACCACGTCGCCCATGCCGAAGCCGAGCGCGGGCAAATCCACCTTGCCGCCGCTGATGAGTTTTACGAGATTGTTGTAGCGACCGCCGCCCGCAATCGCGCGAAATTCGCCCTTGCGATCAAACGCCTCGAACACCACGCCGGTGTAATACGCCAGGCCGCGAATCACCTGATAATCAATCTTCACAAAATCTTTTAGTCCGCGCGCCGCGAGATTGTCCAAAATGCTTTGCAGTTCCAGCGTCGGTTTTCCAGATTCGATGAACGCATTGACATCGGCCAATGTAAATCCGAGCGCGGACAATTTCTTTTCCGATTCTTCCGGCGCGGTGCGCTCCAGCTTGTCGATGATCTGGTAGAACTGGTAGCCACCTTCGGCTTCGCCTTCAGTTTCACCTTCCGCCACGCCGTCGGGATTCGGTGTCCGGCTCTCGTAAAATTCCTGCCACGCGTTGCGGCTGCTCAAACGAATGACAAAATCTTCCGCCGTCAAACCAAACGCGCGCAGCGTATCAATCAACAGCGCGATGAGTTCCGCGTCCGCCGCCGGATCGGTTTCGCCAATCAAATCCGCGTTGAATTGAAAATGTTCGCGCAGCCGGCCTTTCTGCTGTTTTTCGTAACGGAACAATTGCGGGATGGCGAACCACTTGATCGGCTTTTTGTAATTGCGTTCGTGCGCGGCGACCATGCGCGCAAGCGTCGGCGTCATTTCCGGTCGCAGTGCGACATGACGTTTTCCTTTGTCCTCGAAGTCGAAAAGTTGCCCGACAATTTCCTCGCCGCTCTTCGTCGTGAAGAGTTCCAGCGGTTCGAGCGGCGGGCCGTCGTATTCGCGGAAGCCGTAGCGTTTGGCAATCGTGCGCCATTTATCAAAAATATATTGGCGCGCGTCGGCGCTCCACACGTCGTTGTGCGGAAGCGGTTCGGGATAAAAATCGCGGAATCCGGGCAGTCTTTCCATGCCCAAAGTTAGAAAGCAAACCGACAAAAGAGAAGTTTTATCAGCCGCAAAAAATCACAAAAGACGCAAAACAATTTTCTTCCGAACCCTTTTTGTGGATTTTGCGCCTTTTGGCGGCAAATTATTTCGGCGTGAGCTTCAAGACTTCGGCGCGCATTTCTTTGCCGGCTTTGAATTTCACCATCGCGCGCGCGGGAATCGGCACGTCTTTTTCCGGCTTGTTCGGGTTGCGGCCGACGCGCGCCTTGCGGATTTTCACATCGAACACGCCGAAGTTACGCAGCTCCACCTTGTCGCCTTTCGCGAGCGATTCGGTGATGTAGTTCAAAGTTTTTTGCACCACGTCAAAAACCTGGGTCTGGATCAGCCCGGTTTCTTCACTGATGCGGATGACAAGGTCACGTTTGGTCAGGGTCATAGTTTTAGTTTTGGTTGGTTGACTGATTTTTTTCTGATTGATTGAAATCATGGTTGCGACCGTAAATCCACCTTGGCCGGCAGCGGTGCGGGCGACGGCGACGGAGCTGCGTAAGAAAAATTCCGTTGCTCCGGCAAATCCTTTTGCCAGCCATAACCACGCACCCGCAAGCGGTTTGAACTCTTCATCATGAAAGTGAAACCATCAACGGCCTTTTAGCCGCAAATGTCCAGCACAAAATCGCGCGGAACGGCGAATTAAAAAGCAGAACCAACGACTAATTTCCCGGCATCGGCACTTCCGGCGCGGGCGCACTGTCGCCACCTTCGCCATTGGGTTGCGGCGTCATTACCGTAGGTGGAAGAAGATTGGCAATTGGATTGCCCTCTTGCTGATATTTTAGGCGCTGGGCTTCAATCAAAATGACTTGCTGCTCGGGTGAAAGTTGTTCGTCCGCCGGATTGCTGCTGGCTCCCGGATTGTATATTCGGCTATTAACCGGCGCGCTACCCGCGTTCGGATCACTGGGAGCGGGATTGCTTGCGCCGGGCAACGTCCGATTGCGACCAAAACGTCCGCCAAAACCTATGCCACCAGCACCCGGCGCAAGATTAGGCCTGGGGATTCCCGGCGACCCAAAAGTGGTGGCGGCGGGCGCGGCAGCGCCACCGGAAGCGGCACTGGCGACCAGGGATAATTTTTGCACGACCCCGTGATTGTTAAAAGTGATGGTGGCCGCTTTTTCGTCAATCGCCTGCACTTCGATCTCGTCCTGCCGCTCGCCCGCGCCCAACACATACGATTCATCTTTGGGCGGCTGGCCGGGGTGCGCCACGCCCGCCACTTTGAACAGCACTTGCAATTTGCCGAACAATGTCATGATGCCGTTGGGCGTGATCTTGGGCGGCGGCACTTCCGGCGTGAGAGCCACCGGCGGGCCGATGGGAATGGGAACCAGCGCGAACACGTTGCGCGTGATGATGGGCGTGTAGGGATTTTCCGGCGCGCTGCCCGCGCGCAGCGACGCAGCAGAAAGCCCGCCCGCCACAACCAGACCAAGAATGAAATGTCGCCGCCAGTTCATGATGAAAATATAACCGATGCCAAGACAAACACCAGCGCCCGCGCAAAGTTGCGGGGGAAAGTTTTTTTAGCCACAGATTTTCACAGATGAAACACAGATGGGAAAAAGCTTTTTAAAAGTTGGTGGGGCGAGACTCCCGGCGAGCCGACGTAGTGAACCAGAACGCTTTCGTCAGCGGGCCAACAGCTCGCGAGGACGCTCGCCCCACCATGGCTAACTTTTGCCTGCCGATTCGTAATGATTAGTGAAATTCGTGTCTGATTTGAGTGGCTTTCTTTATCCGTGTTTAATCAGTGGCTAGAAACTTGGCGGCTTGGCGGTTGATTATTGGAAAAGAAAAAACCCCGCTGACGTGGGGCGGCGGGGTTATGAATTATTGGCGGCGCTCTGCCGAGGCGCCGCTACGCGATTATTTGCGGCGGCGGAACCGGCTTGCCGCGCCGTAACGAAGTGAAGGCGGGAGCCGCGCGACACCGCCGAGCGCGGCCATCTGTTTATGCCTGTTCAATAGGCGTTCAGAAAATCTTCACGGCTGATGCCGGATTGACGGCAGATGAGACGCAACGTGGAAGATTTTATCTGGGCATGATTGGGCATGGTCAGCGGCGTGCGGGATCCGTCGGGATTTTGGCGAATCATCGAAATATGTTCACGCTCACGGACAATCGCGAACGCAGGGCGGCGACCACCTTGGCCTTGGGCGCATCTACGGGAAATTTAGGCATGGCTCAAACCACGGCCTCGGCCACAAAAGCATCCAGAGCCGGATCTTCTGACTCCAAAGCTTCGCGGCCAAAAGTTTCGATGTGGAAATGGATTGCACTTTGAACATCTTTCAAGGCTTCGTCGTAGGTATCACCTTGACCGACGACCACGCCTTGAATGCCCGCCGGATAAGCCACATAACCATCGGGATGCTTTTCAATGATTATCTTCATGCGGTTAATATGACCTGCTGGCGCGGCCAACGCAAGCGGAGGTTGATTTGAAGAAATGATTAACCGCCAAGACGCCAAGGACGCCAAGTTTTTTTAGCCACAGATGAAACACGGATTAAACACAGATGGGGAAAAGGTTTTGGCCGCAAAAAGGCGCAGAAGGCACATAACCGATGGGAAGAAAACAGTGTCGTTTTGGTTTTCCGATCGGCCATCGTTTCCTTTTGCGGCTTTTGTGTCTTTTTGCGGCCAAAGTTAATTTGGGAATGATTTGCCACAGATAAACACGGATTCAACACAGATGGGGAAAAGGTTTTGGCCGCAAAAAGGCGCAGAAGGCTCATAACCGAAATGGAAGAAAACAGTGTCGTTTTGGTTTTCCGATCGGCCATCGTTTCCTTTTGCGGCTTTTGTGTCTTTTTGCGGCCAAAGTTAATTTGGGAATGATTTGCCACAGAGCCACAGAGGTCACAGAGAATTGCCGGGCGCGGCCAAGGCCAGCGGGCCGGGTTCAGAGCGTTCCGACTTCCACCAAATCATCACCCGTATCCAACAAGCGCAAGGCCTCTGGAAAATTCGCGGCAAAAATCTCGCGGAGCGCGGCTTCCGAGGTGTTGCCGCAAGTCAGCCAGATGATTTTTGGCGGGCTGCCGTGGCGCTCCAACAACTCCACAAAATCATTGTCCTTGGTAATGACAATCGCTCCAACTTTTCTGGCCGCAAAGAAAATCTCATGATCTTCAGCCTGACGTAAACCCAAGTCACGAACCGCAACGGCTTGGATGCCAAAAGTGACCGCCAGCCAGTGCGCCAGACGCGGCGACAAGTGCGCATCCAGCCAGATTATTCTCATGCGGCCAGCATGGGATGATCGATTTTGCGGCGGGCGAATAACAGGCTGGCTTTCAAATCGTCCGGTTCCAAATCCGGCATTTCATCCAGAATCTGCACCGCTGTCAGACCCGATGCAAACAGGTCGAGCACATCGCTTACCCGGATGCGCATTCCACGAATACAAGGACGGCCGCCACATTGGCGGGAATTGACCGTGATGCGCTCGGACACGTTTTCCATATAAGAATTTCAACTTAAAATCACCGCCCCGGCAATGCAAGGGAAAATTCAGAACCATTTTTAACCACGGATGGACACAGATAAACACAGATTGGAATTGGGAGATCGACTTTGCATGCCTCGGCCTTGTCTTTATCCGTGTTCATCCGTGTTTATCCGTGGTTAATTTTGGAAAAGAAAAAACCGCCAAGGACGCCGAGA
>DATCFH010000046.1:0-11063 GCA_036509625.1 Verrucomicrobiia bacterium | reverse complement strand
GATTTCTGGAAGGCACGTTGATTGACGGCACGATGAAGCCCGCCAAAAATGGTTTTGGCCGCATCAAGTTTGGCACCGAATCCAGCGGCGGTTTTCGGAATTGCACCGTGGCGAATTGCACCTTCCGCAGTTGTCACGGCTTCGCGCTCGAAGAAGTGGACGGCGCCATTTTTGAGAATATCACCGTCAACAATCTGGCTATGACGGACGTGCGCGATTGCGCCATTTACATCACCACCGGCAAACGCAACCGCACACCGGGCATCACCACGAACAGCCGCATGAGAAATATTTTAATTTCCAATGTCATCGCTGACAGCGTGGACAAGATGAGCGGCATACAAATCACGGGTTTGCCAGAACAGCCAATTGAAGGCGTGCGTCTGGAAAACATCCGGCTTACGAGCAACGGCGGCGGCACGGCAAAAGACGCGGCCATCAATCCGAAGGAACTCGGCACCGGCTATCCCGATCCCATCTGGATTGGCACGCTGCCGGCCTACGGAATTTTTGCGCGCCACGTCAAAGATTTGGAACTGGCGAACATCCATGTGGATTTTGCGACAAACGATTTTCGTCCGGCAGCAATGTTCGCGGACATTCAGGGATTGGAAATTGATAACTTCAAACCACAAGTTGCCGACGGCGTGAAAGCGGCCGTCTTTGCGGATAATGTCAGCGGCATCGTCATCCGCAATTCACCGTTGCTGCAGAAATAATTGCCGCAAAAAAGCGCAAAAGGCGCAAAACTAAAACGGTTTCAATTTTTTGTCGCCGCAGTTTTTTCTGCGTCTTTTGCGCTTTTTTGCGGCCAAAGAAAACGGTTATTTCGCCATCGGCCAGTCCGCTGCGACCAGACCTTTGTAGCCGCCGATAAGCGAATGAACACTGCGATAACCCATCTTTTGCGCCACGTCGCAAGTGAGCGCGGAACGAAAACCGCCGCCGCAATACATGATGATTTCCGTGTTCACATCGGGAAACATTTTTTCCAGATCGCGCTCCAAAACGCCTTTGCCCAGATGCACCGCTTCCGCCGCGTGACCGGCGTTCCACTCGGAATCTTCGCGCACATCGAGCAGCACGACCTGGGGATTTTGCGCGAGCCAGGCGCGGGTCTGGTTAATGGAGATTTCGCGGACGCGTGTCTGGGCGTCGGCCACAATTTTTAGAAAGCCGGGTGAATGATCCATGCCCGCACGATAAATTTTCCCGCGCGCCGGTCAAATCAATTTGCCGCCGTGCGAGTTGCGCCAACCATCGTTTTTATTCAAAAAATACCACTTGCAACTTTCCCAAAACGGCGCAAGTGTCAGGTATGAATCCGTTCCTGCAAAATCTGGACGGCACAACCACGGGCACGCTGTCGCACGCGCATTTGCTGGTCGCGGAAAGCGGCGGAATCATCACGCTGGAAAGCCCCGCAGCGGTGATGGCAGAAGTCGAGTTCCGCACCACGCACATCAGTTCGTTGCTCGCGGAAATGTTCGAGGAAACCGCGCGCCACGATTGCTTCTGGTCGCCGGACGAAACGTAACGCGCCCGCAGTTTTGGTTTTGTGCTGAAAGCATTCCGGCTCCAAATTACGGCTGTATTTTGGAGTCGCGGCTTACCGCTGTAATTTTCATTCGCAACTTTGCTGTGATGGCTTAACTTCGCCGCGTGTCGGAAAAGAAAAATGACTTGGCCGTTGGCAGCGGGCTGCTGCTCGCCGTCACTTTGTGGGGTGGCAACAACGCCGGAACCAAATGGCTGCTCGGCTCGTGGCCGCCGATTGCCACCGGCTCCACGCGCTTTCTCGCCGCCGGATTTATCCTGCTCATCGGCGTGCGATTTTTTGCGCCCGCCGCGCGTGGAAAATTTCCCGCTGGCGTCTGGCGTTCGCTCTGGCTACGCGGCGGTTTGAGCCTCGGCGCGTATATTTTATTTTACGCCCTCGCCATGCGGCGGATTCCCGTTTCGCACGTCGCGCTGTATCTCGGCGCGTCGCCGGTTTGGGCGTTGCTGCGCGAAGGCCGCCCGCGCTGGAATTTGAGCAGCGCCCAGCGTTACGGCGCGGCGTTGCTCGCACTCGCCGGCGTTTTCATTTTGTTCTGGCCCGCGCTGCGTCACGGACAATCCAATCTGGCCGGCGAATTTTTCGGACTGCTCGCCAGTTTCACTTGGGCCAATTTCAGCCGTCAAAGCCGTTTGCTCACCGCGCATGTCAATGGCGTCACCGTCGCCGCGCATTCCATGTGGATGGCGGGCGTGTGGCTGCTGCCGTTTGGAATTTATGAAATCGCCACGCGCGGAATTATTTTGGACGCGCCACATTTGGGCGTGCAGACGTTCTGTATTTTATTCAGCGGTGTCGTGCCGTATGCGTTCTGGAATTCCGCGTTGCACCATTGGCGCACCAGCCGTGTGATGCTCTTCAACAATTTTATTCCGCTCACCACGACGTTGTGGGCGTATTTTTTATTGCACGAACCCATCACGCCAACTTTTTGCGCGGCGATGGTTTTGATTATCACCGCCGTCCTGATCGGCCAGATGGACTGGCAGAAAATTTTCAAGTTGCCGGAAGGATTTTGAAATTTGGCGACCCCAGCACAGAATAACTTGGACGAAAATCCCTTTTGACCGCCCGACGATTGAGTCCTACGCTTCCCGTCATGCGCGGCAATCTGGCAAAGGCATTTCAACTGACGAACATCCAGGTGTTTCGTCACGCCGCCATGCCCAAATCCTACACCGACCAGCTTGGGCGAAAATTATTTCTCGCACTGCTCACCGTGCAAGGTCTTGGCGCATTTGCGCTCATCACGCTCGGCGTCATTATCAATAAATTCAATTTTGCGCGCAGCGTCATGCAGCCACGCATCCGCCACGAAATCAACCGCTCCGGCGTTTCGCTGTTGCCGATGTTTTTTTTCGTCGCCCTCGCGCTTGGCTTTCTCGTCGTCGGCCAAACCGTTTCCGCGCTGGCGCAAGTGGGCGCGACCAATTATCTCGGTTCGACAATGGTTATTGTCATCGTGCGCGAACTTGGCCCGCTGCTCACGGTCATGCTCGTGCTCGCGCGCGTCGGCACGGCCAACGTCATCGAACTCGGCACGGCGCGCGCACTCGGCGAAGTCGAGGCGCTTGAAGCCTTGAGCATTGATCCCGTGCATTATCTCATCGTCCCGCGCGTCATCGGCATGATGCTCGGAATTTTTTCGCTGACGGTTTATTTAATTATCGGTGCGCTCGCGAGCGGCTATCTCTTCGCGTTTTTGCAGGACGTCGCGCTAACGCCCGGTGATTATTTCAAGCAAATCACCGAGGCATTGAGTTGGCTGGACTTCGCGCTCCTCGCGTTGAAGACGATGGCCTTTGGATTTTTCATCGCCATTGTGACGTGTTATCACGGCCTCGCGCAACCGTTGCGCCTCGAAGATGTTTCGCGCGTGGCCGTGCGCGCGGTCACGCAAGGCGTCGTCGTTTGCGTGTTGATTGACGTAGTGTTCATCGTGCTTTATCTCGTCACATGAGCGAAAAAAAATCCATTCCAGCCGTCATCGAAATGCGTGATGCCGCCATCAGCACATTGCGCGACTCGTCGTTGACCGTCGTGGAAAATGTGAATTGGTCGGTCGCGTCCGGCGAATTTTGGGTCGTCGCCGGTCAGCAACAATCTGGCAAAAGTGATTTGCTCATGACTGCCGCCGGTTTGCTTTTGCCGTCACAAGGAAGTTGCCGCGTCTTCGGTTGCGAGACGGGTTCCTTTGGCGAAGCGCAACTCGCCGAACGCCTGCGCGTGGGTTTTGTTTTTGCCGGTGGAAAATTATTCAACCAATTGACCGTCGCGGAAAACGTGGCGTTGCCGCTGCGTTACCAAAAAAATCTTTCTGTTGCCGAAGCGTCGCGCGAAGTCGAAACGCTGCTGGAAATCATGGAGCTGACGCCGTTCGCCGATTCCACGCCCGCCAATCTCGCGACCAATTGGCGGCAGCGCGCCGCGCTTGCCCGCGCCTTGATTTTGAAGCCGGAATTGCTGCTGCTCGACCAACCGCTCGGCGGCCTCGGCGCGCGGCATCGCCAATGGCTGCTGCACTTTCTTGAACAACTCCAGCGCGGCCACGAATGGTTTGGCGGCCAGCCGCTGACGATTATCGCCAGCACCGACGATTTGCGCGCGTGGCGAAATCCCCAAAGAAAATTTGCCGTGCTGGACGAAAAAACTTTTTCCATTTTAGGTTTGTGGAACGAAATCGAATTCGCCCAAAACCATGCTGTAAAAGAATTGCTGGCCGAGCCAACTGGCGCAATCATGTGACCTGATAAATTTATGCCGCTGCAAGATTTGACCCCGCAACTGCGAACGCGCCTCAACAAAATGGAGCGCGCCGTCGGCTGGTTTGTGTTCCTCGCGACCGCGCTGCTGCTGTTTGGTTTTGGTTATTATCTTTACCACACCGCCGAGCGCAAAGGCTGGTTCGTCATCAAGGCGCCGTTCCATACTTACGTCCAAAGTTCGGCGGGTTTGAACGTGGGCGATCCCGTTTACATGATGGGTTTTCCCGTCGGCCAGATCACGCGCATTCACGCCATGCCGCCGGAAAACAAAAATAACGTCCTCGTGGATTTTGAAATTCGCGACAATTATTTTCGCTATCTCCGCACCGGCGGTTCGTATTTGAAAGTGAACAGCGCCGGTTTTCTCAACCAGCGCCAGCTCGAAGTCACGCGCGGCACAAACGCTTTGGGCAGCTACGCGATTGTCGTGACGCAGCCTGTTTCCGTTTTGGGATTGGACGAAGCAAAACAGCTTGCCAAAACTTCGCCCGGCGACTGGCAACTGGCGCAGGATGTTTTTATTGGAAAAACCAATTTGATTTTTCACGCCTACGACGCGGTGGAAACCGTGCTGGACGACAGCAACGCGCAATTGCTCGCGCAATGCAATTTTGCGTCCAACTCCATTTACGTTTTCAACAACAAGGTTGACCGGTCGCGCATCGTGGCGTCATGGGACGGGCGCGTGCATCGCTACAAAATTTTTCAGCCGGGCGACGACACCGCCTGGCTGCACACCGTTGAAGCGCCGACGGTTTCCGACCAGTTGCAGGCCATCGTCACCCAGGTTCAATCCGCGTTGCCGGGAATTCTTGCGTTGACGAATAAAATTTCCGCTGTGTTGGACAACGCCGCGAATGCCACTTCTAATTTGAACAAGACGCTCATTGCCGCGCAGCCATTGGTGACGAATGCGAACACGCTGGTCGTCAACGTGGACACCAATTTGAATTTGCTCACGCTGCAAGTCGGCGCGACTTTGGAAAATCTTGCGGGCATCACGAGCAATCTCAATGTGCAGGTGCAATCGAATTCCAATATGCTTGGCAGCATTTCCAAAATGGTCGTGGACTCGGATGATTTTGTGCAAGGTTTGAAACGCCACTGGCTGCTGCGTTCCGCTTTCAAAACGAAAGAGCCGAAGCCGACGAACGAAATCAGCGCGCCCATCAGCCGGCTGCAATCTCCGCGCGACGCCTCCAACTGAACGGGCGGTCAGGTCGGATTGCCCAGCATCCGGCGCAGGCGGTTCAGCATGGTTTCCGCGAATCGTTCGTAAGGTTGCAACGTGCGTCCGTGGATTTTTATTTCGTCAATCGTGGCCAGCGACATCGCAAAATCAAAATCGCGGAAGGCGTAATTTCGTTTTACGCGGCGCACCCAGCGGGTCAGGTCGGCAATCTCTTCAATGTCGCCGCTGACGCCGGTGTAAAATGAAATTCCCCAATCATCACGGCGCTTAAAGCCATCGCGCTCGTCGCGTTCCGCAAACCAGTCGTCGCACAATAAAATGCAAACCGAACCGCGCGGCGAAGAACCGAGCCGATAAAAAACCATGCGCGCATCTGTTTCCGCAAACTGGTCGTAGGCGATTTCCAGCGCGTCGTCCGCTGGCGTTGTGAAGCGGGTTTGAAAGCCGACGCGCAGGCTGCCGGGAATCGCGCGCGAAGGTTCAAAGCAAAGATTCTCGGCAAAAATCCAGAGCGGCTCGGCGGGCAGATTACGCGCAGCGAGAAGTTCGCGCCACGCGGCAAGCGCCTCGCGAAATTGGGGTCGGGTGATTTTGGTGTCGCTCATGGAACCAATTAAAGAACGCCAATTAGTGCCGGTTTTTGCGGAACCAATCAACAAATAACGGAATACCTTTTTCTGCTTTTACCTGCGGCTGGTAGCCGAGCATTTTTTGCGCTTTGGAAATATCGGCAAAAGTAATCGGCACATCGCCGGGCTGGAGCGGCTGCCGGTCAATGACGGCTTTTTTGCCGAGCGCGGTTTCGATGAGTGAAATTAATTGATCCAGCCGGATGGTCTGCGATTCGCCAAGATTAAAAATTTCAAAACCAAATTCTTTTTTCGTGCAGGCAAGAATGCCGTCGAGAATGTCCGTCACAAAAGTATGGTCGCGCGCCGTGCTGCCGTCGCCGAAAACGGGAATCGGTTTTCCAGAATCAATCAGCTTGGTGAATTTATGAATCGCCAAATCGGGTCGCTGGCGCGGGCCGTAAACCGTGAAGAAACGCAGCATTGTCACGTCCATTTTATAGACGTGATGATAAGTGTGGCCGAGCGCTTCGCACGCAAGTTTGCTCGCGGCGTAAGGCGAAATGGCGGAAAAAACCGGGTCGCTTTCGCTGAACGGCACTTTGGCATTCACGCCATAAACGGACGACGACGACGCGCTGGTGATTTTTTTCACGCCGGTTTTGCGTGCGGCTTCGAGGAGGTTGACCGTGCCTTCGACATTCACGCGCTGGTAAAGCGCCGGTTGTTCCAGACTCGGACGCACGCCCGCGCGCGCGGCGAGATGAATGACTTGATCAAATTTCGTGGCCGAAAAAAGTTCGTTCACCGCACGAACATCCGTGAGATCCCCGTGAATAAAAGTGAACGGCTTGCCGAGCGACGTGATGTCTGCGAGCGTGCGGCGCTTGATTTGCGGATCGTAGAAATCGTTCAGGTCGTCGAACGCCCAGACGCGGTGGCCGTCGTGGAGCAGGTGTTCGCAAACGTGCGAGCCGATGAAGCCCGCGCCGCCGGTGACGAGAAAATTCATGCCGCCACGCTAACAACGCCCGCGCCAACTGTCGAGAACCGCTAAAACGGAAATGTTTGTTTGCGGCAGGCAAAATTTCCTGCTGAAATGGCGTGCGACACGGAAAATGATTTTAACCGACGTGGTTGACATAAGTTATCGAACAACCTATCATCATACAAGAATAGGAACGATATGGAAACCGTCACACTATCACCAAAATTCCAAGTGGTCATCCCGCTGCGGATTCGGGAATCGCTGCATCTCAAGGCCGGCCAAAAGATGCAGATGATCAATCTTGAAGGTCAGGTCGTCATGGTGCCGCTGCGCTCCATCGGGGAAATGCGCGGCGCGTTCAAGGGCATGAACACGGACTTTGAAAGGGAAGCGGATCGCCTGTGAATGTCGTGGATTCATCCGGCTGGATTGAGTTTCTCGGCGGCGGCGCGAACGCGGAATTTTTCGCCAAGGCCGTCAGCGACACCACACATTTAGTCGTGCCAACAATCTCCGTGTTTGAAGTCTGCCGCTGGATGCGGCGCGAACTTGGCGAACGCCGCGCGCTGGATGCGATGGCGTTGATGCAACAAGGCAGCATCATTGAATTAGATGCGACGCTGGCGATGAGTGCCGCGCGTTTGAGTCTGGAACTGAAACTGCCGATGGCCGATTCCATTATTCTCGCCACCGCTCGCGCGAACAACGCCACCTTGTGGACGCAGGACGACGATTTTGAAGGACTCGACGACGTAAAATACATCGCCAAGAAGAAAACGGCGAAATAAATTATGAATGAAAAAAGTTTTGACCTTCATTCCAAACCATTCGCAATTTATCTCTCGGTATTGGTTTTCTTTTAATTTTGGTATCTAAAATTTTGCAACCATACTTTGCTGCTAAATAATTTTGCACAAAATGAAAGTCACCCTTAACTGGCTCAAACAATACGTTGATTTCAACTGGTCGCCCGAAGAACTCACCGAGCGGCTCACCATGCTCGGCCTCGAAGTCGAGGGCGTGCAGAAAATCTCCGGCGCGTTCGATGGCATCGTCGTGGCGCAGGTCATCACGCGCGACAAACATCCGGGCGCGGACAAGCTCTCGCTTTGCCGCGTCAACGACGGCACCGGCGAACGCCAGATCGTCTGCGGCGCGCAGAATTTTCAGGCGGGCGACAAAGTGCCTTTAATTTTGCCCGGCGCGTCGTTGCCGATGAAGCCTGCTGACAAAGAACCGTTCACGATTAAAGTTGGAAAAATTCGCGGCGTGGAATCGCACGGAATGCTTTGTTCGCATGAAGAATTGGGCATTGATCCTGAAAGCATCGGATTAAAAAAAGAAGACGGGCTTTTGATTTTACCCGCCGATGCGATTGTCGGAAAACCGTTCGGAGAATTTCTCGGTCGCAGCGGCAGCGATGTGATTTACGATTTGGAAGTCACGCCAAACCGGCCGGACTTGAACAGCGTCATCGGCATCGCGCGCGAAATTGCGGCGGTCACCGGCAACGAACTCAAGATTCCGGTCATCCAATTTCTCAACACGGAATCCGAACCGATTGGCGGAGTGGTGAGCGTGCAAAATGACGAGCCGGAACTGTGTCCGCGCTACACGGCGCGCATCGTGCGCAAAGTAAAAGTTGGTCCAAGCCCGGATTGGTTGCGCTCGATGTTGGAAAAAGTCGGCCTCCGCAGCGTCAACAACGTCGTGGACATCACGAATTATGTCATGCTCGAAAGCGGCCAGCCGTTGCACGCGTTTGATTATCATTTGCTCAAGGGCAATGGAACGAATCCGCCGAAAATTATTGTTCGCCGCGCGAATGAAGGTGAAAAATTCACGACGCTCGACGGCAAAGAACGCACGTTGACGAATCAAATGTTGCTCATTGCCGACGAGACGCAGGCCGTGGCACTCGCGGGCGTCATGGGCGGAAAAAATTCCGAGATCAACAACAACACCGTGGATGTTCTGATCGAGAGCGCGTATTTCAAACCGCAAAACATCCGCGCTACTTCCAAAAAACTGGAGTTGCGAACGGATTCTTCGTATCGCTTCGAGCGCGGCGGCGACGTGGAAATCTGCGATTGGGCGAGCCGGCGCGCGGCGCAATTGATTTGTGATTTGGCGAGCGGGCAGGTGCTTGGCCACGCGCTTGATAATTTCCCGCATCAAACTCCGGCCAGGCCAATCACGTTGCATTTCGCGAAGTCGAAAGATTTGCTCGGCATCGGCATTTCGCATTCGGATCAAGTTTCATTTCTCACCAAACTTGGCCTGACGGTGACCGAACAGACGCCCGGCGTTTGCACTTTCAAAACGCCATCATGGCGCGTGGATTTGAAGCGCGAAGTAGATTTGATCGAAGAAGTCGGACGGCTTTACGGCATTGAAAAAATTCCCAGCACGCCGCCACGCGGTGCGCTCGGTTCAAATGTATTTGATTCCGTTTATGACCAGATTGGCGAAGCGCGCCGAATTCTGACCGGCCTTGGCTTGAACGAAGCGCAGGGGCAAACGCTGATTGCGAAGTCAGAAGTCAGAAGCCAGAAGCCAGAAGAAATCGTTGTGCTCGCGAATCCGTTGAGCAGTGACATGGACGTTTTGCGTCCGAGTTTATTGCCCGGCTTGATTCATTCGTTGCGGCACAACCTCGCGCGGAAAAATCACGACGTGGCGCTGTTTGAAATTGGTCGCGTGTTCACGAACATGAACGGTCAGGTGAAAGAAAATCGCAGCGTCGCCATTGCCATCACCGGCCAGCGCGCGCTGAATTTTTGGAACGGCGACGAGCGGGATGCGAAGTTCGATGCCTCCGATTTGAAAGGTCTCGTCGAGGAATTTCTGGAACAGTTCGGCTTGCGCGGCATCGCGTTTGGCAAGCGCACGGAAAGCACGGCGCTGTTTCTCGAATCCGCCGCCGTGACGCTTGGTGGAAAATTACCGCTCGGCGAACTCGGTCAACTACTGCCGACGCTGGCAAAAAAATACGATTTGCGCGACACCGTTTTTCTCGCGGAATTCAATCTGGATTTGCTGTTGTCGAAACGTAATGTCAGCAAGTCATTCAAGGCGTTGCCGCAATTTCCCTCGAGCCGCCGCGACGTGGCGATGCTCGTGCCGGAAGCGACCACGCACGAAGCTGTTTTGCAATCGGTAAAACAAGCCAAGGCGGCAAATTTGGAAGCCGTGGAACTGTTCGACGTGTTTCGTGGCAAAGGAATTCCCGAAGGTCAAAAAAGTCTGGCCTACGCTTTCACTTATCGCGCTGCTGACAAAACTTTGACGGATGCGGAGGTGAATTCCGCGCACGAAAAAGTTTTGGAGACACTAAAGACGCAGTTGAAAGCGGAACTGCGCGCGTAGGAATTATTCACTGACACCGAGTGGCGGCATCGGGCAGTCCAGCGTGTCGGCGATGGCGCGGAGCAGTTCCGCTTCCGCTTCCAAAATCACGCCGTCCGCGCCGACGACGCGCGCGGCGGCTTCAATCAAATTCTTTTTGATGATCGGCACGGCCAGTGCGAGGCGGTTCAGCGCGGCGTCCAGTTGCTCCACGCCGCAATTTTCCGATGACAATAAATCCAGCGGCACATTGTCGGGCGCGCGCAGATACGGCGCACCGGCGGCGAAAGCTTTTTGAATTTCACCCATGTCGCTGCTGCCGACATTGGCCAGCGCGGACAAAATCACCGCGCAATCCGGCACGAGCGGTTTGAGTGTGTAAAATTGAACCGCCGTCGGCGGTGCGTCACCAAACTTGGACGCAAGATGGCGGAGAATAATTTTTTGCAGGACGAATTCAAACAGTTCGATTTTCCCGTCGCTGCCAGCGAGCCATTCGAGCGTGTCCGCAAATTGTTTGAACTCGGCCGCTGTCAAATTACGTAGCGCACCGAGGGCAAGATTAACGAGCGGCAACCGTGCTCGACACGCCACGGTGGAAACTTCCGGGAACAGCGTGGCAGTTTTTTCGGAAATGGAATTG
>DATCFH010000045.1:0-24704 GCA_036509625.1 Verrucomicrobiia bacterium | reverse complement strand
AAAATGGCGAAATGCTTTGGGATTGTGCTGCGTAAGCACCGCCTCGCATTGAAACTTTCGCAAGAAACCCTATCCGAAAAGGCAGACATTCACCCCACGCACGTTTCGTTTATTGAGCGTTTCGAGCGCAATCCAAGTTTGAATGTTGCAGCGTCACTGGCAAAAGCATTGGGCTTAACATTGACTGAAATGATCGCAGAAGCAGAGGATTGGCAGCGGCGTTCTAGCAGTTAAAAATCGCAAGTCCCAAATTTCAAAATTTGAAAAATTCGAGAGACACCCACTGTCCCATGTTCAATTTCGCTTTCTGGTTTTCTTTTTGCACCGGATTTTCTGCAAGCCAGCCTGTCAAATTGTCACTGATTTATTGCCAGACGCAACCGGCCAGACACGGCAAAACGAGTCAAAATGCACCCCTGATAGATATTACGAGCGCGTGCAATGGAGACACAAGCGAATGTCTTTGCGGCACGGATGGACGGCAGCAACCA
Organism: Verrucomicrobiia bacterium; assembly: GCA_036509625.1. Lineage (GTDB taxonomy): Bacteria > Verrucomicrobiota > Verrucomicrobiia > Limisphaerales > UBA11358 > UBA11358. The sequence continues at coordinate 24,213 of DATCFH010000045.1, read as the reverse complement.
CCATTGAACCGCATTGAACACTGTATTTTGAAGCCAGACGAAAACAACCCTGATACGGCTGACAATTATGGCGACGTTACCCGCAGACGTTACCCTTTGCCTGACTGCTCGCGTCCGTGTTTCTCTAAACAATTGATTCTATTGCGTAAAATCAAATTGGTGCCGGTGGTGGGACTCGAACCCACACGACTTTTTATGGTCCCAGGATTTTAAGTCCTGTGCGTCTGCCATTTCGCCACACCGGCGGTTGCGCGCACAACGCTAATCGCAGTTCGCGCTGAAAGAAAGTTTGAAATCCATTTTTGAACTGCGGGTTTTTTTGTCCCGCTTGAGAAAAAAACAACAGGCTAAAAAAAGTTTCGCCCCTAAATGAATTCAATTCATTGTGAAAACAAAATTTTTACGGTTGGCATCGCCTTTGCTAAACACATCTTGGTTGTGGTTTGGGTGGGGAACCGTGGTGCCGACAGCAGCCAGTTGGGGAACTGGCAGTTGTTTGTCCACGCTGATACATGGAGGAACGCACCGCACGCGCCCGTCGGGTTTGGCTGAAATTTGAACCGCGCATGAAAAAGGAGATGGCGGTTGGTTTTGGTCGGATGGATGAGGCGCGTGCGTGCAATCCAAAAATGCCCGTCTTACCTTACATCACTCTTCTCGTCGTGACAGCGCGCGCCGCGTGGTTTAATTTTCGCGGATGGAAAAAACGACTCTGACTCTCGGCCACTCGCCCGACCCGGACGACGCCTTCATGTTTTACGCGCTCGCGAAGGATTTGATTCCGACGCACGGTTATCATTTCACCCATATTTTACAGGACATCCAGACGTTGAACGAACGCGCCACGCGCGGCGAACTCGACATCTCCGCCGTCAGCATTCACGCCTACGCCTACGTTTCCGACAAATATGCGTTGCTGCCGAGTGGCGCGAGCATGGGCGACGGTTACGGCCCGATGCTCGTCGCCAAACAAAAATTTTCGCGCGAAGAAATTCTGAAAAAGAAAATCGCCGTGCCCGGAACCATGACCAGCGCATTTCTCGCGTTGCAACTTTGGCTCGGCAAACCGGCGAAGGAATTAAATTACGTCGTCGTGCCGTTCGACCAGATTTTTGCGGCGGTGAAAAATGGCGTCGCCGAAGTTGGTTTGATTATTCACGAGGGACAATTGACTTACCGCAACGAAGGATTGGTGCTTTGCGAAGACCTCGGCATTTGGTGGGGACGCGAAAATGACGGCTTGCCATTGCCGCTCGGCGGCAACGTCATCAATAAGAAATTCGACCTCGCGACGCGCAAGCAGATTTCCGACACGCTCACCGCGAGCATTCAATTCAGTTTGGATCATCGCCCCGAAGCGGTGCAACACGCGCTGCAATATGCCCGCGACATGGGACGCGACCTAGCCGACAAATTTGTCGGGATGTATGTGAACCATTGGACGCTCGACTACGGCGACAAGGGCAGGGAATCCATCCGCCGTTTTCTTGGTCAAGCCTTCGAGCGCGACCTGATTCCGCACCGGCAGGAATTGGAATTTGTCGTTTAAGCTGCCCGCAACATTTGCGATGAATCCGTCAGCCTGCGCCAATTTTTTTTGCGCGGTCGCGTTGTTTGCTTTTGCAGCAACGGCGTCAGCGGAAAATTTTCTCGTTTACTTCGGCACTTACACGAACGCATTGAGCCGGGGTATTTATGTTTCGCGACTAGGTGCGGCTACGGGAATACTTTCAGCGCCGACACTCGCGGCAGAAGCACCCAGCCCATGTTTCATCAATCTTTCGCCGGATGGAAAATTTCTTTATGCGGCAAACAGCGTCAAAACTTTCAACGGCGAAAATGCGGGCGCGGTCAGCGCGTTTGCGATTGATAAAACTTCCGGCAAGCTGACGTTGCTCAATCAAAAATCTTCCGGCGGCATCGGCCCATGCCACGTCAGTGTGGACGCCACCGGCAAAACCTTGTTTGTCGCAAACTACGGCGATGGCAGCATCAAAAGCTTTTCAATTTTAACCAACGGCGCAATCGGCGAAGACGGTGATCGTGCTGAACGCGTTGGCCATAGTGTGAACACCAATCGCCAAAATTCCGCGCACGCGCATTTTATCTGCGCTGATCCGTCGAACAAATTCGCGCTCGTTTGCGACCTCGGCACGGATGAAATTATTTCCTATCCGTTCGACGCAACGAACGCGCATCTTCACGTCGCGGGATTTGAAGTCGGCAGTGTGCCGTCCGGCGCGGGCGCGCGACATTTGGTTTTTGGCCGCGATGGAAAAACTTTTTACCTCGTCAACGAAATGGGTTGTTCGATTTCCCGGTTTATGCTGGATGAAAAAGGCCGCATTTATCCGTTTGAAACAATTCCCGCGCTGCCGCCGGGCGTGGCGGTGCAAACCAGTTTCACGGCGGCGGAAATCTTGGTTTCGCCGAACAAAAAATTTCTTTATGCGACGGTTCGTGGGCACGACAGCGTGAGCGTTTTCGCGACGGACGCGCACAGTGGGAAGTTGACGTTTGTGCAAAACATTTCTGCAGGTGGAAAAGTTCCGCGCGGTCTGGGCATTGATCCGACCGGACGCTGGCTTATCACCGCCAATCAAAAATCGGAGAACGCAGTGGAATTTGCGATTGATGCGGTGACGGGAAAACTTTCACCGACTGGACAGGAATTAAAAATGGGTTCGCCGGTGGACGTAAAATTTGTGAAGGGCGACTGAAAACAAAATCGCCGCAAAAAAGGCGCAGAAGACGCAAAATTAAAATACTTTTCTTTTGTGCCTTTTACGTTTTTTTGCGGCTAATTCGCTTCAAATTTAGCATTGTCAGCCAGGGTTTATCTGATAACTTGTGCGTCCCTTGTCGCCGGAATTATTTCGTTGGCGAGGGAAAACGGCCTTCAAATTTGCCTTCGTGTGAAAGCAAGCGGCCATAACCACATCAAATAAAATCCTGTTTTCCGCAGGATGCCTTGAATGATTCAAGGTGATAACCAAAGGAAAATCGTAAACATGAGCACAATCGGAGTTAAAGAACTGCTGGAAGCGGGCGTCCATTTCGGACATCAAACGAAGCGCTGGAATCCGAAGATGAAGCCTTTCATTTTCGACGCGCGCAACGGCATTCACATTATTGATTTGAGCAAGACCGAGGTGCAGTTGACTGCCGCCTTGAATTATCTCGCCAATTCTGTCCGCAAGGGTGGGAAAATTTTGTTCGTCGGCACCAAAAAACAGGCGCAGATTTGCGTCAAGGAAACGGCGAAAGAAACCGGCCAGATGTTCGTCACGGAACGCTGGCTCGGCGGCACGTTGACAAATTTTGCGACGGTCAAAACGTCCATCAAACGGCTCAAGGAAATTGAACGCTGGGAAACGGACGGCACGATGGCCGGTTACGTTAAGCAGGAACAAGCGGCGATTCGCCGTGAAGGTGCGCGCTTGAATAAATATTTCGACGGCCTGCGCGATCTGGACAAAATGCCCGCCGCACTTTTCGTCGTGGACGTGAAGCGCGAACACAACGCGGTCGCCGAAGCGAAGAAGCTCGGTGTGCCGATTGTCGCGCTCGTGGACACGAACTGTGATCCCGAAGACGCGGATTATCCGATTGCCGCGAACGACGACGCCATCCGCTCGGTGCGTTTGCTGCTCGGCGCGGTTTCGCAAACCATCACGCAGGCGCGCGCGGAATTTGAATCCAAAAAAGCCCGCCGCGTGAACGAAGAAGCCGCGCCGGCGGAAGTCGCCGTTGCGCCGGTTGAAGCGACCGCTCCGGTTGCCGCCTAATTCTGATTTAATCTGGCGGACGGAAATTTTCTTTCCGTCCGCCGCAACTTTTACCTTTTAATTCTATGGCTGAAATTACTGCTGCAAATGTAGGCAAGCTCCGGGAAATGACCGGCGTGGGCATGATGGAATGCAAAAAGGCGCTCGTCGAAGCGCAGGGCAACATCGAAGTTGCCGTGGATTTACTCCGCAAGTCTGGCGCGGCGAGTGCCGCGAAAAAAGCGACGCGTGACGCGCGCGAAGGCGTCATCGCCCAGTTCATCGCGCCCGGCGGAAAATCCGGCGTGCTGGTGGAAGTAAATTGCGAAACCGATTTCGTGGCGCGCAACGATGCGTTCCGCGCGTTCGCGGATGAAATTGCCAAGAAGGTCGCCACCGATGCGAACGTCAATCTCGAAGCGGATCGCGAAGCTGCCGTTGGCAAGATGGGCGAGAACATCAAGATCACCCGCAACGCGCGCCTCGAAGTTTCCGGCAACGGTGCGGTGGCTGCGTATATTCATACCGGCGCGAAAGTCGGCGTGCTCGTCGAGGTCGGCTGCACGAAGGCCGATACCACGGCGAAAGATGAATTTAAGCAGCTTGTGAAGGACATCACGCTGCAAATCGCCGCCGGTTTTCCGCACGTCGTTTCGCGCGAAAGCGTCGCGCCGGAAGTTGTCGCGAAGGAACGCGAGATCGCCGCGAACTCCGACCGCTTGAAAGGCAAGCCCGCCGCTGCGATGGAAAAAATCCTTCAAGGCGTGCTGGACAAATTTTTCCAGACCTATTGCCTCGTGGATCAAGGCTTCGTGAAACGCAATTCTGAAGTCAGCGTCAAGGAACACGTCGCGCAAATCAGCAAGCAGCTTGGCGACGAAATCACCATCCGCCATTTCGTGCGCTTTCAAGTCGGCGAAGCCACGGCGTAAAAGTTCTCAAACAAAATTCCAAAGGCGTCCAGCAATGGACGCCTTTTTTATTTGTTCGCAGATGCGGTTGAGTTTGGTTTGACCGGCGGCAGTTTGGTTGTTAAAAGATGTGCGTGATTTTTCGCGCTTCTTCAAACCTATGAGTAAAACCAAAAAAACTCAATTTTCCCGGATTCTGCTCAAGTTAAGCGGCGAGGCGCTCGGTGGTCCGACCGGCGTTGGCATCTGCGCCGAGGCTGTGCAAGATATGGCGGAACAGATTTGCGAGGTGCGCGAACTCGGTGTGCAGGTCGTCGTGGTCGTCGGCGGTGGAAATATTTTTCGCGGACTGACCGGCAGCAAGCGTGGCATCGAACGCGCCACGGGCGATTACATGGGGATGCTCGCGACGATTATTAATTCGCTCGCGCTGCAAGACGCGTTGGAAAAACTTGGCGCACCGACGCGCGTGCAAAGTGCCATTGCGATGTCGCAGATTGCGGAGTCGTTCATCCGCCGTCGCGCCGTTCGCCATTTGGAAAAGGGCAGGGTGGTTATCTTCGGCGGCGGCACAGGCAATCCGTATTTTTCCACGGACACGGCGGCGGCATTGCGCGCGAATGAAATCGGCGCGGAAGTCATTTTGAAGGCGACGAAAGTGGACGGCATTTACGATTGCGATCCGAAGAAAAATCCCAAGGCCAAACGCTTCGCGCAAATCACCTACATTGACGCGCTGCAACGGCGTTTGGAAGTGATGGATTCCACGGCGTTTTCGCTGTGCATGGACAACAAGATGCCCATTATTGTTTTTGATTTCTTTCGCGCGCACAATCTTAAGCGCGTCATTCTCGGTGAAAAAGTCGGCACGCTCGTCACGAGCTAAATTCGTTCATGCCCGAATTGCCTGAAGTTGAAGTCCTCGCGCGGCATCTGCGTCCGCTACTGATTGGCAAAACCATTCGCGCGATTGAAGTTCGGCGCGAGAAAGTTTTGCGCCCGACTACGGTTTTGCGTTTCAAGAAAATTTTGCGCGGCGCGAAATTTCTGGGTCTGCAACGACGCGGAAAATATCTGCTGTTTGAATTGCGACTGCCAGATTCGCGTAAGGAACTACGGCTGCTCGGCCATCTTGGAATGACCGGACGGATGTTTCTCGCGCCAAAAAGCGCGTCGCTGCCAAAACACGCGGCGGTGATTTTGAATCTCGGCGCGCAAAATTTCATTTACGAGGACACGCGCTATTTTGGGCGACTAACGCTGGACATTGCGGCGGCGGAAAAACTTGGGCTGGAGCCATGGGATAAAAACTTCACGCCGGAGTTGTTTCATCAAAAACTAAAAGCCTCGCGCCAGCCGGTGAAGGTAAAGTTGCTCGACCAATCTTTGATTGCCGGTGTCGGCAATATTTATGCGAGTGAAGCTTTGTTCCGCGCCAGAATTTCTCCGCGTCGGGCGGCGAATAAAATTTCGGCGGCGCGCGCAGAAAAATTATTGTCCGCCATCCGCGAGGTGATGCAGGAGGCGATTGATTGTGGCAGCACGATTCCGCTGAATTTCGCCGCGCAAAAAACCGACGGATTATTTTATTTTGGCCGCGCTGCCGATGCGGCGGATTATTACGCGGAGCGATTGCAAGTTTATGATCGCGCCAAAAAACCGTGCGCGAACTGCAAATTTCCAATTAAACGGATTGTTCAGGCCGCGCGCAGCACTTTTTTCTGTCCGCAGTGCCAAAAAGTTTGACGAAACGATTTGACGAATGCGCGGCGGCTTGTAAATTATGCGTCCGTCTGCGTTCCAGAGTAGCTCAATGGTAGAGCACGCGGCTGTTAACCGTGTGGTTGTAGGTTCAAGTCCTACCTCTGGAGCCAATTTTTCCCCGGCTAATTTCAGCCGCAAAATCGTGAGCCACAAAAGCGCCCGCATCGCTGCGATGATTGAATCCTTTCGGGGACAAAAACTCGACGCGCATTACCTCGGCTATTTCGACTGCTTCAACCGCCAGCTTTTTTACGAGGCGCACGACGTGCTGGAAGATTTGTGGCTGCCCGACCGTCATGGCGTGAACGGAAATTTTTACAAAGGCTTGATCCAACTGACCGGCGCGTTTGTGCATCTGCAAAAAAACCGGCTGCGTCCGGCGGCTGCATTGTTCAAACTGGCGCAGGCGAATCTGGGAAAATACCCTTCGCTACACGAACAACTGGATTTGAAAATCGTGCTGCGCCTGATTGCGGACTGGTTGCGGCAATTGGAAACAAATGATTTCACGGTGAATCCACTTTCCGCTGCGACTGTGCCGCGACTGGTATTACACATTTAAGATTTAAGTTTGCCATGAACTCGAAACGCATTGTCATTGCCGGTGGCAGCGGATTCATTGGTCGCGCACTGGCGCAGGAATTTTCCGCGCAGAATTTTGAAGTCGTGATTCTCACGCGCACGCCGCGCGCACGCGCCGACAATGTTCGCGAAGTTGAATGGGACGGAAAACACATTGGCGAGTGGATTCAAAATCTCGCCGACGCGGAAGCTGTCATCAATCTCACTGGCAAGAACATTAACTGTCCGCACACGCCGGAAAATTTGCGCGCGATAATCGCGTCGCGCGTGGCTTCGGTCACTGTCATCGAAGCCGCTTTGCTCCATGTTGAAATTCCGCCGCGCGTCTGGGTGCAGGCGAGCGCGGTTGGTTTTTACGGCGACACGGGAAATAATTTCGCCGATGAAAATTCTCTCGTCGGTAATGATGCGCTGGCAAAAATTTGCGGACTATGGGAAGACGCTTTCAACCACGCCGTTGCTCCGAAGACGCGCAAGGTGACATTGCGAATCGGTTTTGTTTTGGGACGCGATGGTGGCGCGCTGCCGGTTTTGAGCAAGCTGACAAAATGGTTTTTCGGCGGCGCAGTCGGTAGTGGACGGCAATACATCAGTTGGATTCATCTCGCGGATTTGGTGCAGATGTTTGTGTCCGTCGTAAAGCGGGAAAAATTGACCGGGACTTTCAACGCCGTCGCGCCGGATGCGGTGCCAAACGCAGATTTTATGCGCGAATTGCGTCGCGCACTGCATCGTCCGTGGAGTCCGCCGGTGCCGGAATTTGCCATGCGTATCGGTGCGCGGTTAATGAAATCTGAAGCGTCGCTGGCATTAGTCAGCCAGCGTTGCGCGCCGGAGAAATTTCTTGAAGTAGAATTTCCATTCCAGTTTCCGCAACTGCGCGGTGCGCTGGAAAATCTTTGCCGTGGAAAATAATTATTGTTCCAGCGCGTCGGCGATGACTTCGGCCATATGGCGCGTGCGGACGGTGGCGAGATGCTGGACTTGCTGGCGGCAGCTTGTGCCGGAGAGAATCGTGGTCGTGCCAAAAGGTTGCTGTTTGAGCTGCGCCAGCAACGGTTCGGCAATCTTCACGGAGAGTTCGTATTTGGATTCCATCATGCCGAACGCGCCGGCCATGCCACAGCAGCCGGTGTCGAGCAGCGTCGCGGTGCGACCGGGCAGACGCGCGGCGAGGCGTTGCATCGCGGCGGCGCTGGTCAATGCCTTGGCGTGGCAATGCGCGTGAATGGCGAGTCGTTCTTCCTGCGGCTTGAATTTCAGCGCGTCGGGTTCGCGTTCAAGCAACTGACCGATGAAATCTTCAAATAGAAAACTGCGCGCGGCGATGTCGCTCGCGCCGGGCAAATTTAATTCCCGGTAATCCTCGGCGAACATCGAGTAGCACGACGGTTCCAGAAAAATAACCGGCGCAGTTTCACCGGTGACGGCAAGCAATGCGAGGTTGTGTGCGCCCAATTTTTCCGCCTCATCCAAATTGCCGACGCTGAAGGCGGGACGTCCGCAGCATTTGCGTTTTGCCAACAACGTCACAGAAAACCCGGCGGCTTCGAACACAGCCACGGCGGCTTTGCCGATGTGCGGTTCGTGATAACGCACAAACGTATCGTCCCACAAAATCACGCTGCCACGATTCGGCAGGGCGTCGTTTTTATGTCTGGCAAACCAGCGGTCGAAGCGTTCGTGCGCAAATTCAGGCATCGGTCGTTGGCCGGTGAGGCCGAACATTTTTCCAAAAACGTGCCGCACCGAGCGCGAGTTCATGAAAAAATTTGTCAGTCCCGGCATGGCGCAACCGACGCGACCGAGCAAATCCAGCGAGCCGATCAGCCGTTGAAATTTGCTTTTGTGCGTGCGCTTCGTGCGCGCGTAAAGCAACTCGGCCTTGAGCAGCGGCAGGTTGACGTTGGACGGACATTCATTCGTGCAGGCGCGGCAGGAAAGGCAGTTGCTCAACGCGTATTCCAGCTCCTCAGCGCGCAACGGGTCGGCGATTTCGCGATGCTCCAACGCGGCGCGGATGAGATTCGCGCGGCCGCGCGTGGACATTCCTTCCTCGCCGGTTGCAATGTAAGTCGGACACATCGTCGGCGTCTGTTTGGTGCAACCGCCGCAGCCGTTGCACTGTTCGAGATTGGCGATGAATGATTCGTCGCGCGCGGCAAAAGCCAGTTTCGGCTCGAACGGCAAAATCAAATTGCAATCCGCGCGTTGCCGCAAATGCAGGTCAATTTTGTAACGTCCATCGCCAATGATTTTGCCGGGATTGAAAAGATTGTTCGGGTCGAAGGCGGATTTGATTTCGCGCATGACGCGATAAAGTTCCGTGCCGACTTGCGCCTTCAAAAATTCCGTGCGCGCCATGCCCACACCATGTTCTGCTGCGAGCGAACCTTTGAACTGCGTCACGAGCACGGCGACTTCATCGGCGATTTGCCGGAATTTTTTCAGGTCGTCGCCGCTATGCAAATCCAGCACGGGACGGACGTGCAACAGTCCCGCCGCCGCGTGGCCGTAAAACGACGCCGCAACGCCGACGCGCTGCATCAATTCCTGCAAGCCCGTGACATACGCGGGCAAATCGCGCGGCTGCACCGCCGCGTCCTCGATGAAGCACGCAGGCTTCGCGTCGCCTTTACGGCTCGTCAAAAGTGAAAGTCCCGCCTTACGCATCGCCCAAACCAAATCGCGCTCGCGGCTGGTTTTCAAAATCAAACGGCGGCGGCCAATCTTCATTTTTGCGAGTTGTGACAACTTATCTTTCGCGCCCTCAAAAAATTCCACGAGCAAAATGGATTCGCACGGTTGCGCGTCAAGATGCAACAGATCGCGCACGGCCTGAAATTCCCGCTGGCCGCGCGTCTGGTCGAACAACGGCCGGTCAATGTGCTCAATCGCCGCCGGCGACAACGGCAAAATTTCTTGCGCGGCCGACATCGCCTCGGCGACGGAATCGAAAAAAACAATTCCGACGCCGCGTTCTTGCGGGAGCGGAACCAAATTTAATTCCGCCGAAAAAATTCCTGCGAGCGTGCCTTCGCTGCCGCAGAGAATTGGAATTAAATTTCCCGGTTGCGCCACCGCGCGCGCGAGGCCGTAGCCCGGCCAGCGTTTCAAAAGTCCCGCCGGAAATTGCTCACTGATGAGCAATTCATTCAATGACAGCAGGTCTTCCACGATGGTTCGCTGGCGCCGCAACGATTCCAGATGCGCGCCGATGCGGGTGATTTTACCATCGGCCATGATGATTTCAATTTCGCGGACGTGCTGGCCCGTCGTGCCGTAAACCGGCGTGTGCGCGCCGGAAGAATCATTCGCAATCATGCCGCCGAGCGTCGCGCGCGAACTTGTCGCCACGTCCGGCCCAAAACAAAATCCGAGCGGCTTGAGATAATTATTCAGTTGATCCAAAACCACGCCCGCGCCGACGCGCACGGTCGCGGCGTCTTTATTAAAATCCCAGATGATGCGATTGTGCCGCGCAAAATCCACGATGAGTCCGTCGCCGATTGCACCGCCGGAAAGTCCCGTTCCGCCGCCACGCGGCGTGACCGAAACGCCCGCTGACAACGCGGCTTGAATGACGTGCGCCGCCTCGACAGTGGTTTTTGGAAAAGCCACGGCAGCGGGAACGATTTGATACGGTGAAGCGTCCGTCGCGTAAAGCTGGCGCGTGCGGTTATCGAACGCGACTTCGTAGTTCGCGGCATTGAGCGCGGCCATTTGTTGCGTGGAAAGCACGGACACAAGCTATCGGCGTGACAGCCGGTTGACAATCGCATTAACTCATCGCCCATGAGCGCCAGCAAACGTTCCGAAGAATTTTTGAAAATCAGCGGCCAGTTCAAACTCGGCGCGCTCGTCACTGAATCATCGCATCCGGTCACGACAAATTTAAGTGAAGTGGCGAAAAGCGACATTGCCGCCGCGCTTGGCTTGTTATTTCAAGCCGATGGTGATGTCGTGAATAAATTTCGCGAGTTCGCCGCGTCCGGCCAGGCGGAGAAAATTGCCGCTGCAATTTTGGATTCAATCAAGTCCGGCGGGAAAATCTTTTTCACCGGCTGCGGTTCAACCGGACGGTTGAGCATTTTGCTGGATTCCATCTGGCGCGATTTTTGGCGGAAACAAAGTAGGAGACGAGGTGACGAGTCTCAAACTGAAGAAAACTTAGAGGCTCCTCACGTCGTCACCTGCGATGAAAACGATTTTGAAAATCGCACTTTTAGCGTGATGGCGGGCGGCGATTACGCGCTCATCAAATCCGTTGAAGGCTTCGAGGATTTCACCGCGTTCGGCGAAAAACAAATTACCGATTTAAGTTTGTCCGCAAAGGACGTGGTGTTTGCCATTACGGAAGGTGGCGAAACGTCGTTCGTCATCGGCACAGCGTGGGCGGGCGTGAACGCGGGCGCGAAAGTTTATTTCGTCTATAACAATCCCGACGACATTTTGTGCAAACACGTCCAGCGCAGCCGTGAGGTGATTCAGGACGCGCGCATCGAGAAAATAAATCTCACGACCGGGCCGATGAGCATTACGGGATCAACCCGGATGCAAGCCACGTCCATCCAGCTTTGCGTGATGCTAACGGTTTTGGAAATTGTTGTGCGCGAGTTGATCAATGGTAGGGACGCGCTGTCCGTCTCCGCTTCGCTTCGCCGCGACAAGCCGCGCGTCCGGGCGGCTGACCAGCAGGGCAGCCCTACCAGTTCTGTTCCCGCACAGTTTCTCGCGCATCTTGAAACGCTTCACACAAACTTGCGTTCGCCAGATTTTCTCGCGTCGCTCGCAAAACTGGTGGCGTTGGAAGAATCGGTTTATCGCGGCGGCGGCAAAAATAATTATTTCGCCGACCATTTGGGCGCGGATGTTTTGACGGACACGACGGAGCGTTCGCCGACGTATTGCACGCCGCCGTTTCGCAAGTTTGATGACGCGACGGCGACGGAATCGTGGGCGTATTTATTTTTGCCGGAACCGGACGCAGCGTCCGCTTGGCGCAGTATTTTGAAACGTGAGCCGCGTTGTGTGGCATGGAGCGAATCTGAAATCCGCGCGCTTGTGAGCGAGGATAAATTTCCGCGCACGCAGGAAATCATCAATAAAATCAGCGTAAAGGAACTGATGCGGTTCCGAATCGGACTTGATGGCGTAAAAAATCGTCCGTTGGGCAAACGTGATTCTGCGATTGCCGTTTTAAGTGGAACTGAAGCTGCCGATTTTCAAATTTCCCAGCTTGAAACCGCGCAAAAAACTGGCGCGCGGACGGGCGTAATTTGTTTTGGCGGAGAAAAATCCGCAATCCGCAATTCGCAATCCGCAATTGTCCACGTTCTTTTGCCGCAGACAGGTTTTCTCCTCGACGGCCTTACACGCGTGGCGGTGAAGTTGGTGATGAACGCGCTTTCGACTTGCACGATGGTGCGGCTGGGTCGCGTCATGGGCAATTACATGGTGTGGGTCGTGCCGAGCAATTTGAAATTGATTGACCGCGCGACGCGCTACATTTCCAAGCTCACAGATTTGCCTTACGAGCGCGCAAACGCGTTGCTGTTCGAGATTGTCGAATACGTCGAGCCGCGCATGAAGGCGGATCAGGCGTATCCGCCGGTCGTGGGTATGGCGGTGGTGCGGGCAAAAAATAATTTCACAAACGAGCAGGCCGAAAGATTTTTACAGGCGCAATAAACTTGGTTAAGCTGATTTCATTATGACACTCGACGACATTCTTTTGGAGGCGGAAGATAAAATGCTCAAGACCGAGACGGCGCTCGCGAATGATTTTCTGGGCGTCCGCACCGGCAAGGCGTCCGCCAGCCTCGTGGAAAATGTTCAGGCGGAAGTTTACGGCTCGATGATGCGGATCCGCGAACTCGCCAACATCTCCACGCCGGAGCCGCGCATGCTCGTCATCACGCCGTGGGACGTGGCCGCGCTCCAGCCGATTGAGAAGGCGATCCAGAAGGCGAATCTCGGTCTCTCGCCGGTGATTCAGGGCAAGCTGCTGCGCCTGTCGTTTCCCGAATTGAGCACGGAACGCCGTCAGGAATTTGTGAAGCTCATCAAGAAAATGTCCGAGGACGGGCGCGTGGCCATCCGCCATCATCGCCGCGACGCGATGGATTTGTTCAAGAAACACGCGCACGACAGCGGCATCACCGAGGACGCGAAAAAGCAGGCGGAAAAAGATTTGCAAAAACTGACGGACGATTACACCGCCAAGATTGACGCGCACGTCGCCCACAAGGAAAAAGAAATTATGACGGTGTGAGGAAATTTACGAATCGCGATTGGCGGTTTACGATTAAAAAGCCGCTCTGGAAAACCGGAGCGGCTTTTTAATTTTCAGATTTTTTTAAGACGCCAGCTCGTCCAAAAATAACAGGCGAAAAACTTCATAAACCGTGTTGCGCGGTGCAGCGTAGATGCACTCAATCGTCCGCTGTCCATCCGTGGTCGTCTCAAAAAAAATCACGCGCACGCGGCCACTGGCGAGCCGCGAATAGCCGGACAGTTCATCTTCAAGGTGTTTAATCAGCGGCGGATTTTCGCGGCCATTCCATTGGGCAAGGGCTTTAATTTCCCGCCACAACGCGCGGCGCGGTTCGGGTGCGTGGCTGTCCACGAAGTTTTTTACCTGATTTGTCCAGACGATTTTAGAGCGCATCCGGAACCTCGGTAAATTTGAGCTTGCCCGCCTTGTGTTGCCGCACCAGTGCCATCAATTCGGTATTCTTTTGCAGTTCCATCGTTTCCAGAATTGCGGCCATTTTTTCCCGCGATACCATGAAGGCTTCCACCCGTCCGTTTTTAGACACCGGCACGACGCCATGCAGCCGCGATTGTTTGAGCAGGTTGGAAAATCCCGCCTGACCCTGGGTTGCAGAAACTATATTTTTCATTTGAAAAGTATATGTTTCAGATTTGTGAAAGTCAAATTTTCGGCAACGTCTCCGGCATGGAAAATCAGGGCGTCTGTCAAAAAACTTTCCACTGGAAAGTTATCGGCGCAAAGCGGACAGCATCGGGCAAGTGGTTTTTTTAATTATTGTGTCAGTGGTTGGAGGAGTTGACGGAATTAGTTTCAAATCGAATCACCGTTTCATCGGCCCTGGCGTAACCGAGTTTTTCGCGGACGAGCCGAGCCACGGTGGCCGGATCGTTACGCAGCCCGTCAATGTCCGCGCGCAATTGTTTGGAAATGGCATCCTGTTTTTGCAGTTCGCCATCGAGCCGGAGAATCTCGCGGCGCATCCGTTCATTTTGCTGGATGGGTTTCTGGTAGGCGAGAATGATGAACACTAAAACGGCCAGCGCCACGAGGACGAGGACCGCCTGACTGAGCTTGCTCCAGATGCCGAGATCAACTTTCACGCGGCCAGTTTAACGGCGCGCGGTGCGGAAGTGAAAGCGGATTTTACTGACAACTGCAAATCGTCTGTCTAGGCTCAACTGGTTTTACATGAACCCGCCCATTGAACAACAACTTTTGTCCGCGCTGACGCAGTTGCAACAAACCGTGCAACTCATGTCCACGACCAACCCAAAACCCAAACTACTGCCGCTGTTCGCACAGATTGACGAACTGACATGGCAGCTTCCGCGCGATACTGCCCCGACGTTGCTGCATTATCTGCACAAGAAAAGTTACGAGAAGGCGCGGCTGTTTTTACAAGGACGCGAGGCGGAAAATCAAGCGGGCAACTGTCGTCACGTTTGAAAATTTTTCTTCGCGTCTTTGCGTGAGACTCTTCCTTTATGTTGCCGGATGAAACCATCGTAGCCATCGCCACGCCACTCGGCGAAGGCGGACTTGCAGTCATCCGCCTTTCCGGCGCGCACGCGTTCGCCATTGCCGACAAATGTTTTTCGCCCATTGGAAAAAGTTCGTTAAAACCTTCCGTCGCGCCGACGCACACGATTCAATACGGCAAAATTATTCGCGACGAAAAGGTGATTGATGAAGTGTTGCTCGCCGTCTTGCGCGCGCCGCGCACGTTCACGCGCGAAGACACGGTGGAGATTTCCTGCCACGGCGGATTGCTGCCGGCTAAACTTGTGCTTGATACACTTTTGGCAAATGGCGCGCGCCTCGCCGAGCCGGGCGAATTCACCAAACGCGCATTTCTAAACGGTCGAATTGACCTCGCGCAGGCCGAAGCTGTTGCCGACGTGATTCATTCGCGCACAGAACTCGCGCTTGCCGCCGCCAACGAGCAACTCGCCGGCAAACTTTCCCGACGCATCAACCAGCTTCGCGACGACCTGATGCTCACGCTCGCGCACGTCGAGGCGCACATTGATTTTCCCGACGAAGATATTTCGCCCGACACGAAGGGGAAATTATTGCAGCGATTGGAAGATGGCATTTCGTTCATGGACGAATTGCTTCGCACCGCAAACGAAGGACAAATTCTCCGTCGCGGCATTCGCGCGGCGATTGTCGGTCGCCCGAACGCGGGCAAATCCAGTTTGCTGAATCAATTGCTCGGACGCGATCGCGCCATTGTCTCGCCGATTGCCGGCACGACGCGCGACACGATTGAGGAAACGGCCAACATTCGCGGCCTGCCGGTCATCTTCATTGACACCGCCGGTTTGCGCGAGGCGCGTGACGAAATTGAAGTCGAAGGCATTCGTCGCAGCCGTGAATCGCTGGCGCAGGCGGAATTTATTTTGCACGTTCTCGACGCGAGCGAACCACTGACGAACGCAGACGAAATTTATTTGAAGGAATTCGCCGACAAGAAACGAATTCTCGTTTGCAACAAAACTGACTTGCCAAAAAAATTGGAACTGCCGCCGCTCATCACTCATCACTCGTCACTCATCACTGTTTCCAGCTTGAGCGGGCAGGGGATTGAAGCGTTGAAAGACACGATTAAAAATTTAGTTTGGGCGGGCGAAATCAAAGCCGAGATGTTGCAAGTCGCCATTAATTCGCGCCATCAAGACGCGCTGAACCGCGCGCGTTTCACGGCGCGTCAGGCGACGGATGCGTTGCGCGACGGCGTGACGCTGGAACTGGTGGCGATGGATTTACGCATCGCTGCGAATGCCGTCGGCGAAATCGTGGGCAAGACCACCACGGAAGATTTGCTCGATTCCATCTTCAGCGCGTTCTGCATCGGGAAATGAATTTCATTTTTTGACACGCGCGCGCGGCTGTTTATCCTGCTGCCATGCACATTGTTCAAGTTCCGCTCGGTCATCGCAGCTACGCCATCAAGGTCGGAGGCGGTTTGCTGGCGCGCCTCGGCGCGGAATGCGCGCAACTCAAGCTCGGTCAGCGTTGCGCTGTCATCACGGATTCCAACGTCGGTAAAAAGTTCGCGAAGACGGCGCTGAAATCGCTTGCCGCTTCCGGCTTTCAACCGGTGCTCATCACCGTGCCAGCCGGTGAAAAATCCAAGTGCCTGACCGTCGTGGAAAAATGTTTCGACCAATTGGCAAAACATCGGCTCGAAAGAAAATCCTTCATTATCGCGCTCGGCGGCGGCGTGGTGGGCGATCTGGCCGGATTTGTGGCGGCGACTTATTTGCGCGGGATTCCGTTTGTCCAAGTTCCCACGACGTTGCTCGCGCAAGTGGACAGTTCCGTTGGTGGCAAAACTGGCGTAAATTTACGCGCGGGCAAAAATCTCGTCGGCGCATTTTATCAGCCGCAACTTGTCCTGTGTGATCTTGATGCGTTGAAGACTTTGCCGAAGCGTGAATACATTTCCGGCCTCGCCGAGATTATCAAATACGGAATTATTTTTGACGCAAAACTGTTTGCACAACTTGAACGCAATCTGCCGAAGATTTTGCAGCGTGATGAAAAGACGCTTTCGCAAATTATCGCGCGTTGTTGTGAAATCAAGGCGGACGTTGTCAGTCAGGACGAAACCGAAAGCGGCCTGCGCGCGATTCTGAATTTCGGCCATACCATCGGTCACGCGATTGAAAACAGTTCCGGCTATGGAAAATTTCTGCACGGCGAGGCCATTTCTATTGGTCAAGTTGCCGCCGCCAAGTTGTCGCAGAAAATTCTTGGCTTGCCATCGGGCGACGTGACGCGGATTGAGAAATTATTCCTTCAAGCCGGCTTGCCGGTGAAAATCAAATTGAATCTCGCGTCGCGTAAAAAGTTTTTTACCGCGATGAAGTTGGATAAAAAAGTCAGTGGCGGCGAAATTAAATTCGTCCTCGCGGAAAAAATCGGCAAGGTCGTCTGGCATCAGAAAGTTCCATCGGCTTTGATTGAAGGTATTTTGGCCACGGATTGAACCCGGACGAAACGCGGATTCAGAATTGGTTTTATCTGTGTTTCATCTGTGCTAATCTGTGGCTCAATAATTTGAGACATGATTCTCGTTTTAGACAACTACGATTCGTTCACCTACAACCTCGTGCAATACTTGGGCGAGCTGGGCGCGGACTTGCAGGTGCGCCGCAATGACGAGATTTCCATTGAGCAAATCCGCGCGCTCAAGCCGGAACGCATTCTCGTTTCGCCCGGTCCGTGTTCGCCGCGCGAAGCCGGTTTGTCCAATGATGTCATCAAGACGTTTGCGAGCGAAGGCATTCCGATTTTTGGCGTGTGTCTCGGCCATCAATGTATCGGCCACACGTTCGGCGCGGAAGTCGTCGTGAATTACCGCATGATGCACGGCAAAGTTTCGCCGATTAAACATAACGGCAAAGATTTGTTCGCGGGAATGCCCAATCCGTTTCTCGCGACGCGTTATCATTCCCTCGTCATCAAGCGCGACACTTTGCCGGACGTTCTCGAAATCACCGCCGAGACGGACGAAGGCGAAATCATGGGCGTGAAACACAAGACGCTCCCGATCTGGGGCGTGCAGTTTCATCCCGAAAGCATTTTGACCGAAAGCGGTCGCACGATTCTAAAAAACTTTTTGAAATTGAAATAAATCATCATGGACGTTTTTTTGCTCAAATCCAAAATCCATCGCGCAATCGTCACCGGCGGCGATGTGAATTACGAAGGCAGTCTGACCATCTCCGCCGACCTCATGGAAAAATGCGGCTTGCAGGAATATGAAAAAATTCTCTGCGGCAACATGGCCAATGGCCACCGTTGGGAAACTTACGCCATCAAAGGCAAACGCGGCACGGGTGAAATCATCATGAACGGCGCCGTGGCGCATCTCGGCAAAAAGGGCGACGTGCTGACGATTATGAACTTTGCCGCGTTCACCAAAGCCGAGGCGAAAAAATGGAAACCGCGTGTGGTCGTTTTAGGCAAGGGTAATAAGATTGTGAACACGCGCGGGATTTGAAATTGCAGGGTAGGGCGGCGCTGCCGCGCCGCCTTTTTTGCGGCTGACTTTCTGATTGAATGGCGGAGCAGCAGTTCCGCCCTGCCACGAGACGAATAAAAAAACGCGCCGACTTTCATCGGCGCGTTTTGCATTTCTAAAATGATTTAGTATTGAACGGCACTCCAGTTCACCAGATTCCAAAACGCCTTCAAGTAGTCGGCGCGTTTGTTTTGATACTTGAGATAGTAGGCGTGTTCCCAGACATCGCAGCCGATGACGGGTTTGCCTTCGCAACCGGCGATGGCCTTGCCCATGCCCGGCGTGTCTTGATTGGCGGTGGAAACGATTTCCAGTTTTCCATTATTGGTGACGAGCCAGACCCAGCCGCTGCCGAAACGGCCAATGCCCGCCGCCTCGAACTTCGCCTTGAATTCATCAAAGCTGCCAAAGGTCGCTTTGATATCGTCCGCGAGTTTGCCGGTCGGAGCGCCGCCCGCGTTCGGGGCGAGCAGTTTCCAAAAGAAAGAATGGTTCGCATGACCGCCGCCATTATTGCGAACCGCGCCACGGATGTTTTCGGGAACGGACGCGAGGTCTTTGATCAATTCGCAGAGGGATTTGGCTTCCAACTCGGCGTTGCCAGCGAGGGCTTTGTTCAAGTTATCAACGTAAGCCTTGTGATGGCGGTCGTGATGGATTTCCATCGTGAGCGCATCAAAGTGAGGTTCGAGCGCGGCCTTATCGTAAGGCAGCGGGGGAAGTTCGTGAGCCATAATTTTTAATTTATTTGTTGTGGTTAAACTAACTTGCGACGGCCAACTTGCGTCAACCGCACACAAAATGCAAGTTCGGACGCGCACCGGCAATCAGGTGAAATACGGAGGGCTTCGTCTCGTCGCCATTGAGCATGATTAGATTTGAAAAATTAAATTCACTTTACTGGCGGACGTTGGAAGTTATCATCGTCAACCTTGTTTGCGAGGTGAACCAAACGCAATTTTAATTTTATGGCCAAACTGTTTATTGAAGATGTCGAACTGAAGGGAAAACGCGCCCTTATCCGCGTGGATTTCAACGTGCCGCAGGACAAAGTCACCGGCGCAATCACCAACACCAAACGTATCGAAGCGGCGTTGCCCACCATTAAATACGCGCTCGAAAAAGGCGCGTCGGTTGTTTTGATGAGCCATTTGGGTCGTCCCGATGGTAAACGGATTGAGAAATTTAGCTTGAAGCCCGTGGCTGATGCGCTCGCAAAATTGCTCGGCAAACCCGTGCAATTTCTCAATGACTGTGTCGGCGCGGAAGTCGAAGCCGCGTGCGCGAAAGCCCAGCCCGGCGAGGTCGTCTTGCTCGAAAATTTGCGCTTCCACATCGAGGAAGAAGGCAAAGTGAAATTGGAAGACGGCTCCAAACTTAAAGCCGATCCGGAAAAGGTAAAAGCCTTCCGCGCCAGCCTCACGAAGCTCGGCGATGTTTATATCAATGATGCTTTCGGCACGGCGCATCGCGATCACAGTTCGATGACGGGTGTGCAATTGCCGCAACGCGCGTGCGGTTATTTGATGAAAAAGGAACTCGACGCTTTTGGCGCGGTGCTGGATAACCCGAAACGTCCGTTGCTCGCGATTCTCGGCGGCTCCAAAGTCGCCGACAAAATTCAACTCATCAATAATCTTTTGGACAAAGCGGATGAAATCATCATCGGCGGCGGCATGGCTTACACCTTCCGCAAAGTTCAGGACAACATGGAAAT
Source organism: Verrucomicrobiia bacterium (assembly GCA_036509625.1). Lineage (GTDB taxonomy): Bacteria > Verrucomicrobiota > Verrucomicrobiia > Limisphaerales > UBA11358 > UBA11358. Next base: position 4,163 of record DATCFH010000045.1, on the reverse strand, counting down.
CGGCAAATCGCTCTTCGATGCCGAAGGCGCGAAAATTGTTCCCGAATTGCTCGCGAAGGCGAAAGCCAAAGGTAAACAGATTCATTTGCCGGTGGACTGGGTGACGGGCGATAAATTCGGCCCCGATGCGACTGTCGGCAGTGCGACTTTGGCGAGCGGCATTCCTGCCGGCTTGGAAGGCATGGACGCCGGCCCGGAATCTTCCAAACTTTTCGCAACGGTCATTGGCCGCGCGAAGACAATCATCTGGAATGGTCCTCCCGGCGTGTTTGAATTTCCGGCTTTCGAGAAAGCCACCAAAGCGATGGCCGATGCCATCGTTGCGGCCACGGCTGCGGGCGCAACGACTGTGGTCGGTGGCGGTGATACCGCTACGGCGGCAAAAAAATTCGGCGCGGATAAAAAAGTTTCCCACACCTCGACCGGCGGCGGCGCGAGCTTGGAATTTCTCGAAGGCAAAGTGTTGCCCGGCGTCGCAGCGTTGAGCGAGAAATGAAATTTTGCCACCGAGACACCGAGCGTTCCAAATTGATTTCTCTGTGTCTTCTGTGGCTTTTACAAATTTAATTATGAATAAAGAAAGAAAACTGATTATTGCCGGTAACTGGAAGATGAACAAAACCGTCGCCGAGGCGTTGACGCTCGTCGAAGACCTCAAGCGCGACCTCGCGGGCGTGAAGGAAGTGGATGTCGTCATCGCCCCGCCGTTCACCGCGTTGAGCGAAGTGTCCAAGGCGACGCTCGACTCGACCATCCGCCTTGCCGCGCAAAACATGAGCGAAAATAATTTCGGCGCGCACACCGGTGAAATTTGCGCGGGTATGTTGAAAGAATTTTCCGTGCGCTACGTCATTCTCGGCCACAGCGAACGCCGTCAATTCCAAAAAGAAACCGACGCCCTCGTCGCCAAGAAAGCCGCCGCAGCTCATGCCGCGTCGCTCAAACCAATTGTTTGCGTGGGCGAAACGCTGGCCGAACGCGAAGGCAACTTGATGGAAAAAGTTTTGGAAACGCAAGTGACCGGCAGCCTCGCCGGACTCACCAAAGAACAGATGGTTGAAACGGTCTTGGCTTACGAACCGGTTTGGGCGATTGGCACGGGCAAAACTGCGACGACGCAGCAGGCGCAGGATGCCCATGCTTTCATTCGCAAAATTTTGGTCACGATGTTTGATGCCGAAGTCGCGCGCAAAGTGCGTATTCAATATGGCGGCAGCGTGAAACCGGCGAATGCCAAGGAACTCATGAGCCAGCCCGACGTGGATGGCGCACTCGTCGGTGGCGCTGCGTTGGAAGCAAGAAGTTTTGCTGACATCATCAAGAATTCCATCTAAACTTTAGAACTCTATGACTTTTATTGTTGGCATTTTAACATTTGTAATCGTCCTCAACGCGCTGTTGCTGATCCTGTTGGTTTTGGTGCAACTGCCGAAAAAGGACGCGGGCGCAGGCATGGCTTTCGGCGCAGGCACGGCGGACGCCTTATTTGGCGCGGGTTCCGGCAATGCGCTGACGAAGATTACCAAAACCGCCACGGTGGTTTTCTTGGCGCTCGCTTTGTTGCTCGGTTACTTGCACGACAAGGTGCATGCGGATAACAGCGCAGCGGATTTTGCGAAACAGGTTCAGCAAAAGCAGCAGCAGGCTCCGGCCATGACCTCCCAACCGGTGTCAACGCCAGCTCCGGCTCCCGCTCCGGCAGCGAACGGCTTGCTTTCAAACTTGCCGGTTCAGACGAACGCTCCAGCGACGAAGTAAATTAATTCTTTCACCAAACGCCTGCATGAAAATGCGGGCGTTTTTTATTGTCGTTTTACGGAACGCAGCGCGTCGAAGTCGCCACTTTCACAGGCGACGACAAAACCTTCCGTGGCGCTTTTTAATTCCTCCCAGCGCGCACGGATTTGCTCGGCTTCGGTCGAAGTAATTTTATTATCCGCTGCCGCCGTGGCAATGACCGCCAGCAGATCGGCAAATTCCTGAACGATTTGATTCGTCGCCGGTATCAGAAAATGCGGATGCGGCGCGTTCTTGGGATTCAAAATAAAAAATCCGCCCGCGCGCTGGCAGATCCATTGGATGATGCGTTCGTCGCCGGTGCTTTGGATGAGCGCCTCGATACGGTCGAGCGGATTTTCAATGCCGCCCTCGTTCGCCGCCGGTTGCGCCCATTTGTAAACCATCGAGGTGGACAGTTCGAGGTCGGCGGAAATTTCCTTCGCCGTCTTTTTGTCGAAGACTTCGCGGAGCAGTTCGTGCGATTGCATGGCGGCACAATGGAAAAGCGCGGCCAGCTTGGCAAGCGCGAAGCGATTCCACATTTTCTCAAAAATTATCAATGCACTTTGCCCGCCGATGGCGTTTGATGGACCCATGAAAGGTTGTGGTGAACAACTGAAACCTGTTCCTGCTTGCGCTGGCGGCGGGCTTGGTGGTCTAATGCACCTAACAAATCCAAATGGAGCGGGCTTATGATTATCTACGCAATCTGTCTGGTGTTCGGTTTGATGTTCACGCTCATCAGCGCATTTGTCGGCCATCTGTTTGGCGGACATGACGCAGTCGGCACGGGCGGCCACGCGGAATCCGGTTTCAGTGGCGACGGCGTTCCCGGCATCAGTTTTTTTAGTCCAACAATTTTGTCGTGCTTCATCACCGCATTCGGCGGATTCGGTTTGTTGTATTCGGAAATTCCCGCCACGCAAAGCCTCTGGATCAATGCACCGCTCGCGTTTGTCAGCGGACTCCTCATCGCGCTGCTGGTGTTGTGGGGGATGAATAAAATTTTCCGCAGCACGGAAGGTTCGAGCGAAGGTCGCGTGGCGAAATTGATTGGCCAAGTTGCCGCCATCGTTTCGCCAATTCCGGCCAACGGCGTCGGGGAAATTTCCTACGAACAAGCCGGAGCGCGTTACACCGCACCCGCCCGCGAGGAAAAAGGCAGGGCGATTGCCACCGGCCAGACTGTAAAAATCACGCGCATCATCGGCACCCAATTTTACGTCGAAATTGCCAATTAAAATTTAATCATCACCAACTACAAAACAATAAATCACATGAACATTATTCCCATGCTCGCCCAAGCTGAACCCGGCAGCTTTTCTTGGATGAAAGTCATCATCGGCTGCGCCGTCGCGCTGGTGTTTCTATTCGTCATCGCCATCATTTGGGCGAGCCGTTACGCCAAGAGCGGACCGAACCAGGTGCTCGTCATTTCCGGTCGCAAACGCAAGATGATTGAGCCGGATGGCTCGGTGCGCGAAGTCGGTTTCCGCATTGTCAAAGGCGGTGGCCGCTTCGTCTGGCCGGTGCTGGAAAAAGTGGATGTGCTCTCGCTCGAACTCCTGACGATTGATGTGCAGACGCCGGAAGTTTATACGAGCAAGGGTGTGCCGGTGAAAGCGGATGGCGTCGCGCAAATCAAAGTGAAAAGGGCGACGATATTTCCATCGCCACGGCGGCGGAACAATTTTTGAGCAAGGGCGTGGATGACATAAAAAACATCGCCATGCAAACGCTCGAAGGTCATTTGCGCGCGATTCTCGGCACGATGACGGTGGAAGAAATTTATCAGAACCGCGATGCGTTCGCTTCTAAAGTTCAGGAAGTTGCCGCTGGTGACATGGCGAACATGGGTTTGACCATCGTGAGTTTTACGATTCGTGATATTCGCGACACGGTCGGTTATCTCGACGCGCTCGGCAAACCGCGCATCGCGCAGGTCAAACGCGACGCCATCATCGCCAACGCCGAAGCCGATCGTGATTCGCAAATCCGTTCCGCGCAGGCCAAGCAGGCCGGACAGGAAGCGCAGTTTGCCGCCGATTCAAAAATCGCCGAGGCGCAACGCGATTATCAATCCAACGTCGCGATGTATCAGGCGGCGGTGAATCAGAAAAAAGCCGAGTCCGATCTCGCGTATGATTTGCAACGCTACAAAACCGGCCAGCTCGTGAAGGCCGAAGAAGTGCAGGTGCAGATTGTCGAGAAACAGAAGCAGATCGAATTGCAACAACAGGAAATTCTTCGCAAGCAGCGCGAGCTTGAAGCGAACGTGCAAAAGCCCGCCGACGCCGAGCGTTACAAAGTCGAGACGCTGGCGAACGCGAAGAAATTTCAATTGGAAACCGAAGCGGCGGGCGCAGCGTCCGCGACGAAGGCGA
>DATCFH010000044.1:0-2420 GCA_036509625.1 Verrucomicrobiia bacterium | reverse complement strand
CGCCGACGCGATTGAACTGGCCGAGATGCCAGCGCCAGGACGAGCCGTAAAACGGATTGTGCGTCGGCCAGAAAGAGATGATGTCCACGCCAATTTCCCGCGCCATTTCAATCGCCCGCGCAATGGTTTTAGGATGATCGTTCCAGTTGAACAAAACGTATTTCCACTCCAACAAGGGAAGTTTTTGGCCGCGCGCGTCGCGATAGGCGACCATGGCTTTCATCGCTTCGTAAGCTTTTTCAAAATTGCTGCGACGCATGTAGCGGTCCAGCATTTCGTGATTGATGCCGTGAACGGAAAATAAAATGTGGCTCAACGAAAGTGCCGCCTCGCGCTTGGCGTCCGTGTTGAGCAACACGCCGTTGGTGGATACGACGATGCGGCAATCGGGATTTTGGCGGCGCAAAATCGGCAGTTCCTGACAGATGTTCGGCGATAGAAACGGTTCGCCGAGGTTCAGATAAAATAACTGTTTCATGCCCAGCCGCGCGACGAGTTCGCCCATCTGCGTAAGTTCCGCAAGCGACATTTGTTTGCTGGTGCGGATGTTCGCCGCGCCTTCGCGCGCGCAGCCGATGCAGTCCACGTTGCAGCGGACGGTGTTCTCCAACATGATGCCGCGATCCGGCAAATGCGGTTTGGGCGCAACGCCGCTGGCGGGCAATGGCCGCATGGCGCAACGCACGCAGGTGGCAATCGGCACTTTGCCTTTGGCCAGTTCATCGCGAAAATGTTGCGCGGTGGGACCAAAGAAAATTTCCTCGAACGTGTTTTTCCGCAAATCGCCGATGTGGCCGCTGCCGTCGGTGTCCTGACAATTGCAGGAAACGGTCAGGTCGGAATTGATGGTGAGGTTGTAATCATCATCGCCGGCCAGCACGGTGCAATAATAACCGCGCCCGGAAATTCGCGCGCGCAGTTCGCGCCAGTATCCCACCAGCCAGCGAAAAGCATCGCTGACGATCCAGTTGAAGCGCGTCTTGGGATTTTTAATTTGCCGCGCGATGGATGGGGTTGCCATGTTGGAAAAATGGTTGCACCCGTTGCGGCGGGCAATACAAATCTCAATTCACCAACTGATACCAATTGTCGCGCTGATGCGGTTCGTAGCCGAGATCCTTGATGAGCCGGTGCATATCCGGCACGGTCATGTGGAAAGTCGTGCCCGCCTGCGAGACGACATTTTCCTCAATCATAATGCTGCCCAAATCATTCGCGCCGTATTTCAAAGCGACCTGACCAATTTCCAAACCTTGCGTGACCCACGAGCTTTGGATGTTCGCAAAATTGTCCAAGTAAATCCGCGCCAACGCCTGTGTGCGCAAATACTCGTGCGCGCCCACGGTCGGTGCTTTCAGTTTTGTGTGTTCGGCCTGAAACGTCCACGCAATGAACGCGGTGAAATGCCCCATTTTTTCATTGCCGCTTTGCGCTTTGCGTTTCAAAGAAATTTCCTGCTGCGCGCGGAGCCGTTCCAGATGTTCGATGCGATCTGCCACCGTCTCGACGTGGCCGAACATCATCGTCGCGCTGGAATACAAACCGAGGCGATGCGCCACGTCCATGACTTCGAGCCAGTCGTTGCTCATCGCCTTGAGCGGCGCAATTCTTTGGCGCACGCGATCCACTAAAATTTCGCCGCCGCCGCCGGGAATCGAGCCAAGCCCAGCCGCTTTGAAATCGCCGATGATTTTTTCCAGCGGCTCGTTGAACACTTCGCGGAAATGAATGAACTCGCTCGGACTAAAACCGTGGATGTTAAAAGTCGGAAATTTATTTTTGACGTGCGCGAGCAAATCCAGATACCACTGCTTCGTCAGCTTCGGATGATGGCCGCCCTGCATCAACATCTGCGTGCCGCCGAGCGCGATGGTCTCCTCGATTTTCTGATCCATCTCGGCCTGACTGATGACGTAGGAATCATCGTCCTTCTCCGTGCGGTAAAACGCGCAGAACTTGCAATACACATTGCAAACATTGGTGTAATTGACGTTACGATCAACATTGTAGGTGACAATCTCGTTGCCGCGTCCGTTAAAATCTTTCGCCTTCGCGAGCTGGCGGCGACGATCCGCAAGCGCGCCGAGCTCTTCCAGCGGCAGTGCGTAAAGCCGCAACGCTTCGGCGGCGTTGATGCGCGCGCCGTCCCAAACTTTTTGCAACAATTCGTCGAGTGATGCGTCGTAAATCACGATGAGAGATTAACAGGTTGAAACGGGCAAATCAAACCACGGATGCACACAGATGCACACGGATAAAAAACTTTTCCAATCTGTGTTTATCCGTGTCCATCTGTGGTTAAAAATCACCGCGTTCTTTTGAATTTTTCCGGTGGCAATTTTGCCAGCGCCTCGCTCGCGGCGCGGACAATTTCCGTTTTGCCCAGTGCCTGCGCCGCGCGCGCGCGATGCAATTGCGCC
>DATCFH010000043.1:0-7899 GCA_036509625.1 Verrucomicrobiia bacterium | reverse complement strand
TAAAAAACATTCTGAAGTCCGGCCCATGCTTTTTCACTTCGTTCGTTAGCTCCAAGTAAAATTGGGCAGCAGGAAACAAATCAGGATAAAATAACTTGGCGGCATAACCGCCATAGCTTTCCAACATCCGATGGTGAAATTCTTGCACAATTGGGGCTAGTTCAATCGAGCCTTCTTTGCCAGTCAATTTGCTTCTTTTCCATTCTCTGCTATTGGCGGCAAGTTGTGCGGCATCACAGCCGATAGATAGTGTTACAGAAGTTAAAGTAGCTTGCCGATTAAATTGACCTACTCCCAATCCGCAATGCTGAACGTAGCCCCGGAAGTCGAGAAGGAACGCAAACTCCCATGATTTTTCACATAGCTTGCCGACAAAATCATCATAAGCTTTCAACTTTTCGGGAGTGTTTCGGAATCGCCTGCGGAGTGAAGTCTTAAAATGCTCGTGAATAGTGTAAGCACATGACAGATAATTAAGCAGCAATCTGTCCAACTGTAATATTTCGCTATCGTGGTTTTTTGATTGAGGATTAAGTAGCAAATTAATGTTAGCCGTCCATTCTGCATAGTTCAGGCTGAGAATTTTGAAAAGATGAAAGCGACCGCGAGCCTCTGTAAAAATGGCGGTGTATTTTTTGTCCTTTGCAATTTCTTCCTCCGTTAAATCACGAACGAAGTGAACTCGATTCCCGTTTGAGCTAAAGCCGACTAATTGCATATTTATGTTTGTTACGAAAGCTGTTCCCGCCAGCGCGCCAGTTGCTTCGCGACTTCTTTCGTTCCCGGTGCGCCGGTCAGATTTCGTTTCGCCATCGCCGTTTTCAGGTTGAACACGCCCAGCGCGTCGCGCCCGAATGTCGGGTTCACACCTTGCAGTTCCGCGAGCGTCAGCTGGTTCAGCGGTTTGCCAGTTTTTTCCGCCAGCGCCACGACCGCGCCGACGACGTGATGCGCGGGGCGAAACGCCATGCCTTTCCGCACGAGATAATCCGCAAGATCGGTCGCCAGCAACGCGGGATCGCTCGCGGCGGCGGCACAGGCGGCTTGGTTCACCTTGGTATTATTCAACATCGCGGCCATGAGGCGCGTGGTGGCGCGCACGGTGTCGGCGGTGTCGAACAGCCGTTCCTTGTCCTCCTGCAAATCGCGGTTGTAGGTCATGGGCAAGCCTTTCAGCAGCGTGAGCAGCGAGATGAGGTTGCCGAAGACGCGGCCGGTCTTGCCGCGCGTGAGTTCGGCGATGTCGGGATTTTTTTTCTGCGGCATGAGCGACGAGCCGGTGGTGTAGGCGTCGGCGATCTTGATGAAATTAAATTCCGTGCCGGCCCAGAGAATCACGTCCTCCGCGAGCCGCGACAGATGCACGGCGAGCAGCGCGCCGGCGGCGCAAAATTCGACGGCGAAATCGCGGTCGCTCACGGCGTCCATGGAATTTTGCGTCAATTGAACTTTGCCATTCGCGTCAACGAAATTGAGCAGCTTCGCGACGAGTTCGCGTTTCAGCGGCAGCGTCGAACCGGCAATCGCGCCGCTGCCGAGCGGGCAGACGTTCACGCGCGAGTGGCAGTCCCAAAGGCGCTCGCAATCGCGTTCGAGCATCTCGACGTAGGCGAGCAGATGGTGCGCGAGATAAACGGGCTGCGCGCGTTGTAGATGCGTGTAGCCGGGAATAATGACGTCGGCATTTTGTTCGCCGAGCGAGACGAGGGCGCGTTGCAAATCGGCAATTTCTTTCAGCAGTGAAATAATTTCATCGCGCAACCACATCCGCATGTCGAGCGCAACCTGGTCATTGCGCGAGCGCGCGGTGTGCAGCTTCGCGCCGGCGGGAACGCGTTTCGTAAGTTCCGCCTCAATGTTCATGTGGACGTCTTCGAGTTCGGGCTTCCATGAAAATTTTCCCGCGCGGATTTCTTTGCCGATGGCGTCGAGGCCGCGAACGATGGCGGTGCATTCCTTTTTGGTCAGCACGCCAATTTTTTGCAGCATCGCGGCGTGCGCCATCGAGCCGAGAATGTCGTGTTTCCACAATCGCCAGTCGAAGGAAATGGATTCGGTGAATTGCGCGACGTCGGCGGCGGGACCGCCACTGAAACGGCCACTGCGGGAAACGGGAGATTTTTTGCTCATAGTTGCTGCCCTATTAAAACCACAGATGGACGCGGATGCACACAGATTTTTGCGTGGAAAGAATCTCACGCAAAGGCGCAAAGACGCGAAGCGGGGGAAAACTTTGCTTTGCGACTTTGCGTCTTTGCGTGAGACCGGCTTAAAAAACCACGTTGCCAGCGCGGCGCGGATGTGAAATGTTTTGCCACGACCATGAGCGAATTCAAATTTGCCTGTCCCGTGTGCGGTCAGCACATGAAGTGTGACGCGTCGCATGGTGGCGCGGTCATGCAATGCCCCACCTGTTTCCAAAACATCACCGCCCCGCAAGCGCCCGCCGCCGACTCGAAATTCATCCTGACCGGAACACAGGCGTCAGATAAAAAAAATTCCACGCGCGGCTACGAAGCCGCTACCGGCCCGGTGGCGGAGAATAAATTTCCCGCCGCAATTTTTATCGGCGTGCTGGTGCTGGTGCTGGCGGCCGGCGCAGCGGCATTTATTTTTCATGGTAAAATCTTCAAGTCCGAGAACACTGCGGCGCCAAAAACCGTTGCCGTTATTACGAATTCTGCGCCGCCGCCCAAACCTGCGCCCGTCGCGCCGCACGCGAGCGACACGAATTGGATGATGGTTCTGGACGACGCGGTGACGCCAAACATGACCGCCGCCGGCCGGATTCACGGACAGGATTTCGTCATTGAACGCGCGTATTTTCAAAATGGCACGCTGACGTTGCGCGCGGGCGCGCGCGGGGCGATTGAGTCCGGTGTGCAGATTAATTTCAGTGGCGCGCTGGCGGAATCGCTCGCCGGCCAGACCATCAATGTGAACACCAACGCGGACAAGGCCGCGCCGGTGACCTTGCGCTGGAAGGACGCCAGCGGCACGCGAAAAGAAAATTACGATGTCGGCTACGCGTTGCGGCTGGAATTCGGCGCGCTGGAAAAAAACCATTTGCCGGGGAAAATTTATCTCTGTCTGCCGGACGCGGAAAAAAGTTATCTGATGGGAACTTTCAACGCCGACGCACACAAGCCGAAACCGAAGCCGCCGAAGAAATAATTTAACCGCCAAGACGCCAAGGCCGCCAGGTTTTTAACAAGGAAAACGGATGCCAGTTTTTTGTTATTCCAGTTTTTCTTATTTATTTAATCCGCAATGAACATTGAAATCGTCAATACTGGCAGCGAGTTGATGCTGGGCCGCGTTTTGAACACGCATCAGCAATTTCTCTGTCGTCGGCTTGCGGATCTCGGCCATGTTGTGACTCGGCAAGTCGCGATTGCGGACACCGGCAGCGAAATCCAGAACGCTGTTCGTGAATCATTGAGCCGCGCGGATTTAGTCATCACGACCGGCGGACTTGGCCCGACTTCCGACGACCTTACGCGCGAACTGATTGCGGAATTGCTCGGCAAAAAACTCGTCGAGAACCAAGAAATTTTGGCGCACATCGAAAACTTTTTTACCAAACGCGGTCGTCCGCGCCCGGCGAAAACCAGCGTGGAAAATTTCGTTCCCGAAGGCGCAATGGTTTTTCTAAATCAATTTGGAACCGCGCCGGGATTGGCGATGAAAATAGGAGATGGAAGTTGGCAGATGGAAGTTGGCGCCAAAACCTCCCCATCTGCCACCCCAAAGTGGCTCGTGATGTTGCCCGGCCCACCGCGCGAGTTGCGCCCGATGTTCGATCACCAAATCGCGCCATTGTTAAAGCGGGAATTCGCGGATGAAATTTTTATCTGTCGCACGTTGCTGACGACGGGCATTGGCGAATCGCGCGTGCAGGAATTTGTCGAAGCGGATTTGCAACCGCTCGTCCAACGCGGATTGGAGATTGGTTACTGTGCGCGTCCGGGCGCGGTGGATGTGCGGTTGACAGCGAGCGGCGTAACGGCGGAAAAACTCGTGGCCGAAGCCGAAGCCGTGGTGCGAAAAATTCTGGGCGAAAGTATTTTTGGCCGCGACGATGAGGAAATTGAAAACGTGGTCGTAAAACTTTTGGCGCAAAAGAAAAAAACTCTGGCGTTGGCGGAATCTTGCACCGGTGGCCTGATTGCAAATCGCATCACGGATGTGCCGGGCGCATCGGCAGTTTTTCTCGGCGGCGTGGTGAGTTACGCAAATTCCGCGAAGGAGAAATTTCTCGGCGTGCGCGCGGAAGCCTTGCAAACACACGGCGCAGTGAGCGAAGCCGTCGCGCGCGAAATGGCTTTCGGCGCGCGGGAAAAGTTTAATTCTGATTTTGCCATTGCCGTCACCGGCATTGCGGGACCAAGTGGCGGCTCGGCGGAAAAACCGGTGGGCACAGTTTTCATCGCGCTGGCTTCGGCGAATGGCGTGGAGGTTAAAAAGTTTTTGAATGTGTGGGAGCGCGCGACGTTCAAGCAGGTGACGGCGACGCAGGCTTTGGAATGGCTGCGCCGGACGCTTTCTGCTTGAGGCGGGATTTTTTTACGCTAGTGTCGAAAGGTTATGTCCGAGCCATCCGAACCCATTGACGTTCAGCCGGTGTCGAAGCGTCGCGGCACGCTGTTGATTGTGGACGACGAGGAAGGGCCGCGCATGTCGCTCAAACTCATCTTCAAGGACAAGTATGATTTGCTGATGGCGGATGACGGCGCAAAGGCGATTGAACTCGCGGTGGCCAATGACATTGACGTGGCGATTCTCGACATTCGCATGGCGGGAATGTCGGGCATCGAAGTTTTGGAACGCTTGCGGTTCGTGCGGCCAAATCTTGAAGCCATCATGATCACGGCGTTCGAGACGACGGATACGATGCGGCAGGCGTTGCGGTTGCGCGCGTGCGACTACATCAACAAGCCGTTCGACCTCGCGACGATTCGTAACGCGGTCGGTCAGGCGATGCAGCGGCGCGTGCTGGAAAGTGAAATTCACAACAGCGCGGAAAAAGTCCACGAGCTGCTTTCCGAACTGCAAAACCAAAAGGTCGAGGAACAGATCGCGCAGACGCGCGGCGACATTTACGCGAGCATCATTCACGACATCAACGGCCCGCTCTCGGTCAGTTTTGGCTTCGTGCAACTGCTTAATAAAAAGTTGAGCAAGAATCTGAAACTGGAGCTGGAAGATTTGGAATTCATCAAGTCGCGGCTGGATTCTGTTGAACGGCAGATGAGCAATTGCATTGAGATTCAACGCCGTTATCTCGGTTTTCTCCGCCGCCAGAATAATGATTCCACGACCGTTGGCGTGAATCATTTGTTGCGCGACCTCGAACAGCTTGTGCGCGTGCATCCGAGCTTGCAGGAAAATGAATTTCGCCTCGTGCCGCTCACCGGCGAAGTCAGCGTCATGGTCAACGGCACAGATTTAATTCAGATTTTGCTCAACCTCGCCGTCAACGCGTTTCAATGCACGGCCACGCCGCACCGTGTGGAAATCGGCGGCGAAGTGCTGGGCGCGCCGCTCGACCTCACACAGTTCAAAGACGGCACGCACGACCGACTGCTCAACGTCGAGAGCATGGAAAATACCGCGCCGCTCGTGAAACTCTGGGTGCGCGACACCGGCCCCGGCATTCCGGCGGATGTGCTGCCGAAAATTTTTGATCCGTATTTCACCACCAAAGGCCCGCGTCAGGGAACCGGCCTCGGCCTGAACATCGTGCAACGGCTCGTCAAGGCGGCCAATGGCGCGTTGCACGTCCACACCGTCGCGGGCGAAGGCACGACCTTCACCGTTTATTTGCCAGGAGCGAAACTGGCGAAATAAATAAATTATGCGCGCCAAAAAAATTATTCCGCTAATAGTTTTTTGCGCGCTGGCCGTCAACGCCCGCGCTGATGAAATAATTCCTGTGCTGCAAGTCGGCAGCGAAACTTACAGCAACGTCACCGTCACCAGCGTCAGCCAGACGGATATATTTTTCACCTACGCGGGCGGCATGGCGAACGTAAAAATCAAAAAGCTTTCGCCGGAATTACAGCGACATTTCAATTTTAATCCTGATTTGGCGCAGGCGATTGAACTGAAACAGGCTGCAAACAAAGCGAAGTATCACGCGCAACTCCTCCAGCAGCCGGACGCGCATCCGCCCGACATGACGCGCGAGCCGGTCGCCCGCACAGCGGAAACGGCGGCGGGCTGGGGCAATGATTTTCCCACCACATTGAAACAGGCGCAGGCGGAAAATAAATTGGTGCTGCTCAATTTCACCGGCTCCGACTGGTGTGAATGGTGCATGAAATTTGACCATGAAGTTTTGTCCACCGACCACTTTGCAAGTTACGCGGCAAAAAATCTGGTGATGTTGAAGGCGGACTTTCCGCACAACACGCCGCAGGATGAAACATTGAGACGCAACAACGCTGCGCTGCAAAAAACTTTCAAGGTGGACGGTTTTCCCACTTACATTTTGCTAAACGCCAACGGCGATGAACTCGGTCGGCAAGTCGGCTATCTCGGCGGCGGGCCGGACGCCTTCATCAAGGAACTGGAAATGTTCGCCCACCATTAAAAAACTTCACCGCTTGAGCAAAATGTCCAAGCGGTGAAATCGTTTCTGCAGACAATTTAATTTTCAATTCCCCAAATACTCGCGCGGGTCGGTGACCTTGCCGGTCAACGCGCTCGCGGCCACCGTCATTGGCGAGGCGAGAAACACCTTTGATTCCTTGTCGCCCATGCGACCGGGGAAATTGCGATTCGTTGCGCTGATGCAGTTGATGCCGGATTTGTTGATGCGGCCAAAGGTGTCCACCGGACCACCGAGGCACGCGGCGCAGCCAGCGTTCTCCGTCATCTGCACGCCGGCATCCACGAGGATTTGCCAGATGGTCGAGTTGCCCCAATAAGTTGATTGCAAATCGTTGACGATGTCCGGCGTCGCGGGCACGCCAAAAGTATCAATGACCACTTTCTTGCCGCGCAGGATATGAGCGAATTCCACGAAGTCACTCGTCTTGCCGCCGGTGCAGGAACCGACATACGCGCGGTCGAGCGGCTGGTTCATTTCCTTCGCCTTCTTACGCTGACCCGGATCAGGGTGACACGCGACCGTCGGTTCGAGCTTGCTCAAATCCACGACGAGTGCGTAAACGAACTTCTCGTTCTTGTCGCGCGCGACGGGTTCGTAGGTGGACTTCGTGCCGTTCAATTTCACCCGCGCGTCCACGTATTCCGCCGTGCGCGAATCAAATTCAAACATCGCATTCTTGCCGCCCGCTTCGATGGCCATGTTGGCAATCGTCATGCGATCATCAATGGACAAATTCAACGCGCCTTCGCCGTCGAACTGCATCGCGCGATACGTCGCGCCATCAAAACCGATTTCGCCGATGCAATGGAGGATGATGTCCTTCGCCATGACGCCGGGCTGCAATTTTCCTTCGAGACGGAAGTGCATCGTCTCAGGAACCTTGATGAGCAACTTGCCCGTGCCCATCACGAAACCCGCGTCAGTATTGCCGATGCCGGTGGCAAACTGGTTGAACGCGCCCGCCATGCAAGTGTGCGAATCGGTGCCGAAAAGAATTTCGCCCGGACGCGTGTGACCTTTCGCGGGCAGCGCCGTGTGACAAACGCCAGCGTAACGCGAACCGTATTGGCGCTTCATGTTGCCCTTGGCTGCGTCGAAATGCCAATGGCCGTTCGAGTCATCAATCACGTCGTAGAAATACTCGATGCCCTGCTCGCGCGAAAAATCGCGGAGGATGTCCACGTTGCGATTCGATTTGGAATCGGCGGTGAAAATGTAGTGGTCGGGGATGATGACAATTTTCTTTTTGTCCCAGACTTTTGCAGCCTGACCGAATTCGCGTT
>DATCFH010000042.1:0-2917 GCA_036509625.1 Verrucomicrobiia bacterium | reverse complement strand
TTGCGGAAATTTTATTTCCGTAGCAGCCGACGTGAGTCGGCTCTGATCTTCGGACGGAGAAGTTTGAGCGGACTCACGTCCGCTGCTACCAAGTGAAGTATCATTCGGCACGAAGCGTTCCTCGATGAGTTGCTGTTCCAACACGGGATGACGGCCATCGAGGATTTGCAGCACGCCTTCGTCGGCAATCTGTGGGCGACAATAATTATGCAGCCGCGCCGTCTCTGCGAACGAACCGAGCACGTCCAGTTGCGCCAGCGCGGAGGCGGAATGCTGAATTTTCGGCAACTGGCCGAGCACCTCCTCGCGCACGCGCTGGAAAATTTCATATTCCAATTTCACGCTGCGCTCCTCCGCGCCGAGAATTTTGCCTTCCATTTCCTTCAGCTCCGGCGTGATAAAACGCTCGCCAATCGCGACGGTCTGCTTGCGGTGATAATGCGGTGGAACTTTATCGAGATTCGACTTGGTGACTTCGATGTAATAACCGAAGACGGAATTGAACCGGACTTTCAGCGAGGAAATTCCAGTGGCCGTAATTTCGTCGGCCTGCAATTTCGCAATCCAATCTTTGCCGCCGCGCTGCGCGTTTCGCAACTCATCCAGCGCCGGATCAAATCCGTCGCGGATCATGCCACCCTCTTTGATCGGCAGCGGCGGCTCATCCACGATGGCGCGGGAAATCAGTTCGACGAGATCGGGCGATTCGGAAATTTGCGAATCCAATTCCGAAATCAAGCTGGTCGGAAGCGCGTCCTTCAATTCATCCGCAGGAGACGACGTGAGGAGTCTCTCACTTTCTTTTAATTTGAGTCTCGTCACCTCGACTCCTACTTGAAGAAGAATCTGTTTCAACTCCGGAATTTGTTCGAGCGCGACTCGAAGCGCTGTCAAATCGCGCGCATTGCCGCTGCCGGAACTCAGGCGGCCCAGCATGCGTTCCAAATCACGCACTTTGGCAAGCTGCTGGCGAAACGCGTCGAGGCCGAAGGAATTGTTGATGAAGGTTTCCACCGCTTCCTGCCGGCGGCGGATCGGCTCAACTTTGGCGAGCGGTTGTGAAAGCCATTGGCGCAGCAGCCGCGCGCCCATTGGCGTGACGGTTTTGTTGAGCGCGCCATAAAGCGAGGCGTTGCGCGGGGCGTCGTGATGTTGAGGCTCGAGAATTTCCAGATGCCGCAGCGTCGTGTAATCCAGCGTGAGAAAATCGCTGCGCTGATAAAATGAAATGCGCGTGAGATGCTTCACGTCGCGGCGCAAATTTTGCGTGAGATAATGCAACGCGCCGCCCGCCGCGCCGATGGCGGCGGTCTTGTCCTTCAACCCAAAGCCGTCGAGCGAGGCGACTTTGAACTGTTCCTTCACCGTGAAGAACGCGGTCTCCGGCGCGAACGTCCAATCGTCGTAACCACTCAAAATCTGGAACGCGCCGCGCAACAAATCGCGTAGCGAAGTTGCCTCGGTGGGAAAAATAATTTCCGCCGGACGCAGGCGTTCGAGTTCGGCGAGCAACGCGGAATCATTTTCCAATTCCGTCGTGAGAAAATCACCGGTCGTCAAATCCACGAGCGCGAGGCCGAAGATTTTCCCCGACGGATAAACAGACGCCAGAAAATTATTCCGCTCTGCGACGAGCATCCGTTCGTCAAAATGCGTGCCGGGCGAAAGGATTTGCGTGACTTCGCGTTTGGTCAATTGGCCGGGGCGAGCATCTTCCATTTGATCGCAGATGGCGACCTTGCGTCCGGCGCGCAAAATCCGCGCGATGTAATTATTGGCGGCGTGATGCGGCAGGCCGCACATCGGGACGCCGTTGCGCGCGGTGAGGGAGAGATTGAGCAGTTGTGCGCCGCTTTGCGCGTCCTCAAAAAACATCTCGTAAAAATCGCCGAGGCGAAAAAGCAAAAGCGCGTCTTTCGGCAGCTCGCCTTTGATGCGGCGATACTGCGCCATCATGGGCGTGAGTTGGGCTTCGGCGGACATTGCGGCGGGAAAGCTAAACATGAACGAGGACAAAATCGAACAAGTTTTGAGCAATCCCTGCGTTGACAGTCCAAAGTGGTTCTGTTGAACTTCGCGCCGATGAACCCCGCTCATTCAGAAGTCAAAAGGTTGTTGTTCCATTCATGCCTGGTTTTTCTATGCTTAATGTTTTTAACTTCAGCCACGGCGGCTGACACCCTTTCCGGCGTCAGCCAGCTTCAACCGTCCGTTTCAACTCCAGCCTCGATCAACAATGGCGACAACGCCTGGCTGCTCGCGAGTTCCGCGCTGGTGCTGATGATGACCGCACCCGGTTTGATTTTATTTTACGGCGGACTGGTGCGGACAAAAAATGTTTTGTCCACGATGATGCACAGCCTGATTTTGATGGCGCTGATCTCGACGGCATGGATGGTTTTTGGTTATAGCATGGCATTCGCGGAAGGAAATCCTTTTTTTGGAAATCCCTTGACGCATCTGTTTTTGAAAGGCGTCGGCGGCACACCGGACGCGGATTATGCGCCGACCATTCCCGCGGAGACGTTCATGCTGTTTCAAATGATGTTCGCCATCATAACGCCAGCGCTAATCAGCGGCGCGGTGGCGGAACGCGTGAAATTCAAGGCTTATGTCATTTTCATGCTGCTGTGGATGACGGCGGTTTATCTGCCGCTGTGCCACATGGTCTGGGGCAAAGGCGGTTATTTGAACTGGGCGCTCGGCGGAAAGATTCCGGTGTTGGATTTTGCGGGCGGCACGGTCGTCCACATCAGTTCAGGCGTCTCGGCGCTGATTTTCGCCATCATGCTCGGCAAGCGCTCGGGCTATCCGCGCGAACCGATGGTGCCGCACAACGTCGTGCTCTCGCTCATCGGCGTGGGGCTTTTATGGGTCGGCTGGTTCGGTTTCAACGCGGGCAGCGCATTGAACGCCG
>DATCFH010000041.1:0-9954 GCA_036509625.1 Verrucomicrobiia bacterium | reverse complement strand
GTCGCGTCACTCGCCGTCACGCTCGCGCTCGTCACACTCTCGTGTTACCTGCTGCAAATGCCTTGGAGCGACGTCGCCTTTTTCGGCGCGGTCATCACGGTAATGACCTTTGCGCTCAACGGCCTCGCCGTCGGCCTCGGCGTTTTATTTCCAAACGTGAAAGAGACCAATCCGAACAAAATCGTCAGCGGTTTCGGCGGCACGCTGTGTTTCGTGGTGAGTTCAACCTACATAATCGCCGCGCTGGCATTGCTTGTTTTTGGCGGCGACGGTTTGCACGGCCACACTGATTGGGCAGCCGCCAGCATCATCGCCTTCGTGCTGCTGTCATTTTTAATCGGCTGGCTGCCGATGAAATGGGGACTGAAACACTTGAAGAACTTTGAAGCCTGAACTTGATTTGCGATTTACGCGCGGCTTGAATTGTGTTGCGACGCGTAAATCGTATATCGCAAATCCTAAATTTTCTCCAAGGCGGTGAACATTTTTTTCACGTCCGCAAAATGTTTCTGTTCGTCCGTTGAAACCAGATTAAATCCCTTGCCGTAAGCCGGGCCGTTCGCCACGCAGAAATTTGTGGCGCAATCCGCCAATTGTTTTTCCGCCGCGCGCAACGCGTCCGCGCGCTCGCCGTCCGCTTCAAACTTCCAGCCGACGATTTTCGTTTTCGGAAACCAGCCGCGCAGTTCCGCGATGATTTTCGGCGTCGGCAAAAGCTCAGCCAACAGTGTTCCTTTACGTGTGGAAATCTTTTTTGAAATCTTGAGCGCAGAAAATTCGCCAGATTTATTTTCCGAAAAGATTTGTCCGAACGCGAAATCACTCACCGCCGCCGCGTGAAAAATGGCATCCACTTTTTTGCCGGAAAATGATTTCAGCTTCGCGCGCAAATCCGCCGTCGTGGAAAAAGTTTTCACCGATTGTGCTTTGCGTTCGCCCGCGTAAGTCGCTGCTTCACCAATGAGCAGCGTGACTTTATGCCCGCGCGCCGCGAGAAAATTGGCGAGTTCCGTGCCGAGCCGGCCCGTGGAAAAATTCGTGAGCCGACGCACCTCGTCCAGCGGCTCGAACGTCGGCCCGGCAGTGACGATGCAATTCATGTCGCGATGTTAAGCGCGCCGCCGGCAAATCGCAGCCAAAATTTCCACCGTCACTTCCGCTGCCGCACCGGCATCAGCCCGAAATGCAGCACCAGCCAGATTCGTTCGATTTAAGCCCGCCGCTCTTTGATGCTCGCTAAAATTTCCGCCACCGCTTCGGCTTTCAGCTTCGCGCCGACGTTGCCTTTGCCGTGTTCGGTGAGAAAATTTAACGAACCGATGCGGAACCGGCTATGGCAAAGTGCGCAGCCGGTAAAACCGCGTGGCCGGTGGCGCGGATTGTGTCCAAGTCGAGACCGCGTTCGTAGCCAGGAACTCAGGGCTGTTGGTCGTCCAGCGGCCAGATTGGTGCTGGTTTCCACTTGATACACGCCACCCGGCCAGCTCGGCCACTGCAATTGGATCGCGCCGGAATTTCCCCGCGCGATGCTGATTTGGTCCGGCGGAAACAAGCGCGCCCGCCATTTCTCGAAGTCGGCGCGGTAGCCTAGATTATCGATGTCCGCATCATAGATTTCAAAATATGTCGTGCCATAGGTGTCGCTGGCGTATTGCATCCCGTCGAAAGGCGTGGCGTTGGTGACTTGCGCATCAAAGCCGTTGAACGGATGCAACCACGAGGTCAGTGCCTGAAAACCGACCCAGGTGTTCGTTTGCGAAAGATACAGCGGTGCGCCAAACGTGGTCGTGGGTTGGCCAGTCACCGGATCAACTTCCGGCGCGGTGCGGCTGGCGGCAAGATTTTCCATCCAGAAACCAACACGCGGTTCGGTAACGCCGTTGAACTCGGCCAGAACGGCTTGCCGCGTCACTTCCCATAATGCCGGCGTGGCTTGATAATCCACCACCGGCCAGATGCCGAGGTTCACAAACTTCGTCGGGAAATTCGTGACGGTTGCGCGCAGGTTCCGCAGCACGGCATTGGTCAAGTTGGCACGGGAATAATTGGTCATGTCGCGCAGCTTCACCGCCGGATCGCGAACCCCGAGCAATGCTCCGGCCATGCCAAAGTTCACTACTTCCAGCACGGGATGATCCTTGAGCTTCACGCCGTCAATCTGATGTTCGGCCAGTGCGTTGAGCAAAATCTCCACGCGCGCCAGCAAAAATGCGTCCCACGGCACGGCGCGCAACTGGTTCTGGTCCGGGTCAAACCACGTCGTCACGCCGGGCGTTTGCGCCAGCCACGGCGGATCCACATTGATGATCTCCAGCGAAAGTTTTTTGTTGAGCGCCGCGAGCTTGCGGATGTTCCAGTCAATGATTGTGAAATCGAACTGATCCTGGTTTGTCTCCAGCACCGACCAGCCCGCGCGCAGCACATAGCCGGAAACGAAGTCGTTGGTGCGGATGTTCGCGTCCCGCATGGAAACGCCGTTTGTGATCTGACCCGCGCTGCTGTCAATCGCGTAGATGCCGCGCGGACGGGCAAAGCTGTCCGCCGCGTGCAGCCACAGCGAACTGCACCACCAGACCAGCGCGACCAAACGGAGAAGTGAAAGCTTCACGAGTAAAAGGCGTAACCGCAGCCGCAAAGGTTACATGGCCGCTCAAATAGATTGCCCCAACAGGCAGCTTACGTCACGCCCTTCGCTCTTTGATGCTCGCCAGAATT
Source organism: Verrucomicrobiia bacterium (assembly GCA_036509625.1). Lineage (GTDB taxonomy): Bacteria > Verrucomicrobiota > Verrucomicrobiia > Limisphaerales > UBA11358 > UBA11358. The sequence continues at coordinate 7,239 of DATCFH010000041.1, read as the reverse complement.
TCCGCAATTGCCTCGGCTTTCGGTTTCGCGCCGACATTTCCTTTGCCGTGCAAGCGAACGCTCACCGCGCCCGCTTCCATATCACGTCCACCGATGATTAGCATTGTGTGGACGCGTAGTTTTTCTGCATCCGCGATTTTTGCTTTCATCGGTTCGCTGCCGTAATCGCCATCCGCGCGGACTTCGTGGGCGCGGAGTTCGGCCACGATTTGTTTGGAGTAATTCACCAGCGCTTCGTCGTCGCCAATCGTAATGACGCGAACTTGATCCGGCGCAAGCCACAGCGGAAAATTTCCAGCATAATGCTCAATTAAAAATCCGATGAAGCGCTCGTGCGTGCCGAGCGGCGCGCGATGAATGCACAACGGCGTTTTTTCAGAATTATCCTTGTCGCGATATTTCAAACCGAACTTGGCGGGCACGGCGAAGTCCACCTGGTTGGTGGCGATGGTAAATTCGCGGCCAATCGCGCTCCAGACTTGCACGTCAATTTTCGGCCCGTAAAACGCCGCTTCATTCGCGACCTCGACAAAATTAATTCCGCTCTCGACCAGAACTTTTCGCACCATGTCCTCGGTCTTCTTCCACAACTCCGGTTCGTTGACGTATTTCTTGCCAAGACCTTCGGGTGAGGAAGTGCTGAAGCGCATCTGATATTTTTCGAGGCCGAAGATTTTGAAATACTTCAGATACATATCGTTCACGGCCTTGAACTCCTCCGCGAACTGCTCCTCGGTGCAATAGATGTGGGCGTCGTTCATGTTGAGCGAGCGCACGCGCATGAGGCCGAACAACTCGCCGCTCTGCTCGTAGCGATAGCAAGTGCCGTATTCCGCGAGGCGCAACGGCAAGTCGCGGTAACTGTGCGGTTCCGCCGCAAAAATGCGGTGATGATGCGGACAGTTCATGGCTTTGAGGTAATAAAGCTCCTCATTTCCAAGAGCCGCACGATACATATTCAAAAGGGCATTTTCCTGGGAGTCTTGCGAAAAAAACTTACGCTCTTCATCGGTAAGCTCAGCAGTAAAATGTTTAAGAACTACTTCAAGATTTTCTGGTTTTTGGCTTTTCTCGATGGCCGTATCAAGCTGTTTGCCAAATCGCTCGCGCAACATTTGGTTTAATACTTCTCGCGAAGCATCTCCCTCAACGATGACATGTTTTCCATGTCCACTATCCATGAGGCGAATTGGCGGAAACATCGAATCCGCGTAATAGGGCAGATGCCCGGAAGTTTTATACATTTTCTCCCGCGCAATATGTGGCGTTTTAACTCGCACATAACCGGCGGCAAATTCAGTTTCCTTCGCCAGCTTTTCCAGTTCTTCCAGAATCGCCGTGCCTTTCGGCAGCCACAATGCCAGTCCCGGCCCGACGTATTCCGTGTCAATCGCGAACAGCCCCATCTCCGCGCCGATCTTGCGATGGTCGCGGCGCTTCGCCTCCTCGATCATCTTGAAATACTCGTCCATCGCGGTTTTGTTCTTGAACGCCGTGCCGTAGATGCGCTGGAGCTGCGGGCCTTTTTCGTCGCCCTTGTAATACGCGGCGGCCACGCTGGTGAGCTTGAACGCGCCGATGTTGCCGGTGCGCATCACGTGCGGCCCGGCGCAGAGGTCAATGAAATCGCCGTTCTTGAAATAGGAAATCGCTTCGCCCTCGGGAATCTGCTTGAGCAAATCCAATTTGAATTTCGACGCGCCATTCGGACGTTCCGTCAATCCGCCCAGCCGACCAGAATTCGCATCCGCCATTGCCTGCTCGCGCGTGACCGTGAGTTTTTCAAAAGGATTATTCGCCTTAATTTCCTTTTTCATTTCGACTTCAATGCGCTCGAAATCTTCCGGCGAAATGCGATGCGACAATTCCACGTCGTAATAAAATCCAGATTCCACGGGCGGCCCGTAAGCAAACTGCGCGTCCGGCCAAATCCGCAAAATGGCCGTGGCGAGAACATGCGCGGCGGAATGGCGGATGCGTTCCAGCTCGGTCATCTTCGCGCGGTCGTCCAAAGTTTTGCGTTCAGGATTCGGCGCGTCGGTCGTCGGTTGTTGTTCAGCAGACATGAAGGAAGTTTAGCCACAGAGGCATAGAGTTCACAGAGTAAAATTTCCTTTCTCTGCGTTCTCTGTGCCTCTGTGGCTAAAATTTACCGTTCGCCACCCAGCAAATTGCGGGCGAGAAATTCCATCCGCCGCTTGCTGCCGTAAGGCGTTTCTGCCGAACCATGATCGGAACCGGTGATGACGAGCATTTCAAAATCTTTATTCGCTTTTTCCAACGCGTTGACGACCTGCATCGTCGAAGCCGGATCAACATTGTGATCCAGTTCACCGACCATCAGCAGCAATTTGCCGCGCAGCTTGTGCGCATCCACGACGTTGGAAGCACGGATGTAAGAATCATCCACCGGCCAGCCGAGCCACTGCTCGTTCCACCAGATTTTGTCCATGCGATTGTCGTGGCAGCCGCAATCGGCGACGGCAACTTTGTAAAAATCATTGTAATCGAGCAGCGCGCGCATCGCATTTTGTCCGCCCGCCGAGCCGCCATAAATTCCCACGCGCGACAAATCCATCCACGGCCGCGTTTTCGCAGCGGCCTTGATCCACGCGATGCGATCAGGAAAGCCCGCGTCCTGCAAATTTTTCCAGCACACGTCGTGAAACTTTTTGCCGCGATTATCCGTGCCCATGCCGTCCGCTTGCACCACGATAAAACCCAATTCCGCAATCGCGTGTTGCCGCAGCAGCCGCCCAAAACTTTCCGGCGCAAACGAACTTTGCGGGCCGGCATAAACCTCTTCGACCACCGGATATTTTTTCTGCGGATCAAAATTCAACGGCTTGATGAGGACGCCGTAAATGTCCGTCGCACCATCGCGGCCTTTCGCTACAAAGCGTTCCGGCATGGTCCAGCCGGATTTGATCAGTTGCGACGCGTCGCCGTGTTCGAGTTCGCAAATTAATTTTCCATCGTCGCTACGGCGCAATTCTGTGACGGTCGGCAAATCCACGCGCGAGTATTTGGCGATGAAATAATTTCCATCTGGAGAAAATTCCACCGTGTGATTGCCATCGCCTTGTGTTAATTGAACAAAATCGCCGCCGTCAAAATTCACGCGGCAAAGCTGTTCGTGATATGGGTCTTCGCCCGCGCGCACGCCGCCCGCGAGAAACCAAATCTGTCGTTTCGCCGCGTCCACTTTCAAAACTTCGCGCACGACCCAGTCGCCGCGTGTGATTTGATTTTTTACTTTGCCGCTCGCGACATCGTAAAGCCATAAGTGCGCCCAGCCATCACGTTCGCTCATCCAAATTAATTCGCCGGAATCGTCGAGCCACTCGCGCCACGTTTTCGTTTCGTAATCCACAAAAGTTTTACTGCGTTCCTCGACCACGGTTCGCACCGCACCGTTCGTCACATTGACGGCGAGAATGCGATAGCGCTGATGGCCGCGCTGGTTGTAATCGAAATAAAATTCATCGCCGCGCGGCGACCAGCGAAAATTGTTTAATTCGCTGTCCGGCGTGAAATTATTGGTGAACAAATCATTCGCCACCGGCAAAACTTTTCTGTCCGCGACGCGAATCAGAAACGGCTGCACGCGCGGCAGTTCGTCGCCGGGTTTGAAATAATCATACGTCTGCAACTCCGGCTGCAACCGGTCGCGCGGTGATGATTCCACAATGGTCACGATGTGGCGCGGCACTTTCGTCACGGAAAAAATGACGCAGCTTTGCGAATCCGGCGACCACGTTGCGCCGCGATACGGCAAATCGGTGCTGCCGTCATGCGTGAGTTCGGTGACCTTGCCCGACGCCGTTTCAACGAGCGCGACATTATGATTTCTAAATTGCACACGCCATTTTCCATCCGGCGATTCGTCAGCATTTTGATGTGAGGGTGCCGCCGGTTCGGCAGTTTTTTTGCCGCGACCGTCCACGATAATCTCTGAACCTTCGGCGCTCGCCTCGAACACGCCGAGCGTCGCGCCGCTCGCATCCGTCACCAGCCAGACGTGGCCGGCATAAGTGTTTTGATCATGGGTTTCATTGGGTGAAATGTGTCCGTAAGCTTGCCGTTCGCCGCCGGTATCAATCCAAAATAATTCCACCGGCTCCGTCAGGCGGTTAACGAAACGGATGCGCGTGGCGTCGCCGGTTTCGCGGCTCGGATGAATTTCAGTTTGCGTTTGCGTCGAAGTGGAAAGCGGCACGTTCGCAGGCAGGTGCAGCGAATCCGCATTGTCTGCGCGCGTAATTTTTCCCGTCGTCGCGTCCACCAAAACATATTCCCAATCGTCCGCGCCCGTCTGCACGCGATACCAAAAACTCTGATTGCCCGGCAGCCAGTGCGGCATGACGCTGGCTCGGTAAATTTTATTGTCCGTGCGCCGCGCGAGCGACAGTGCGCGGTCATAATCCGCTTTCGTTCCTTGCGCGCCGAGGTTTCCGATGAGCAGTGCAAACAGGATTGCGGCAATAAAAAATTGCTTCATGCGACGTTCAGCGGCGGTTCATCAGCGCTTCAATTTCATCGGCTTCAATCGGAATGTGCGCCATCAAATCAAGCTGGCCGTCGGCGGTGACGAGAATCGTATTTTCAATCCGCACGCCAAATTTTTCCTGCGGAATATAAATTGCGGGTTCGACGGTCAGCACCCAGCCGGGTTCGATCTTGAAATGGTTGTAAGTCACATCGTGAACGTCGAGGCCGATGGAATGCGACACGCCGTGCATGAAAAATTTTTTCACGGCGAGATTGTCGGGCGTTTGTTTTTTTATCTCGGACATTTTCAGCAGGCCGAGATCCACGCATTCTTTTGCGGTCAACGCTTCGCATTCCATCCGCAAATCTTTCGTCGTTTTGCCCGGCGTCAACGCGGCGACTTGCGCGCGGAAGATGCGGAGCACGGCGTTGTAAACTTGTTTTTGCCGGCGCGAAAATTTTCCGCTCACGGGAATTGTGCGCGTCAAATCGCTCATGTAATTGCCCAAACCAGCGGCGACATCGAGCAACAGCAAATCGCCTTTTTTGCAAACCTGATCGTTCTGGTTGTAATGCAAAATGTTGTTGTTCGCGCCGCTCGCAATGATGGGCGGATACGCGAATTGCCCTTTGTTACGAATGAATTCATGCGCGAGTTCGGCTTCAACTTGCGTTTCGTTCACGCCGGGTTTTACGAATTTACAAACGCGTTTGAAGCCGCGTCCGGTCAAATCACACGCGGCTTGAATCGCGTTAATTTCAGCTTGCGATTTTATGACGCGCAGTTCGTGCATGAGCGGCGCGAGGCGATGATAACGGTGCAGCGGAAATTTTTTTTGAACTTCGCGGACGAAGCGCGAGTCGCGTGTTTCGACCGTCACATCGGCGCGCTGATGTTCGTTACTGTTGAGATAAATATTTTCCAGTTCACACGCGAGCGAGCGAAAAACGGCGGGAAATTCCGAGAGCCATTTTACATTTTTAATTCCCGAAATTTTCGCGGCCGATTCTTTGGTCAGCTTGTGGCCTTCCCAAATCGTGAGGTGTTCGTTCGGCTCGCGCAAAAAAAGGATTTCGCGGTGATTCGGGTCAAACGCGTCCGGCGCAATCAGCAAAATAGTTTCTTCCTGATGCACGCCGGTGAGATGAAAAAGATCGGCGTTTTGCAAGTGACCCATCGTGCCGTCGGCGTTCGTGGGCATGAGGTCGTTGGCGTTGAACACGGCGAGCGAGCGCGGCAAAAGTTTTTGGACAAGGCGCTCGCGGTTCAGCGTGAACAGCGCGGCGGGCAGTGAAACGGCTTTCATTTTAGAAATAATTTTCAACCACGAAATACACGAAATACACGAAAAGAAACAGGAAGAAAAAGTTGTGCCGGACGGCGTCCGCGCCGGATTTATTTTCGTGTCATTTTGTATGTTTCGTGGTGGCAACTCCGATTTTTCGCAGCCAGAGCAAACCACCCAGGCCGACGAGCAGCAAACCTGACACGGCCCACGCGCCGGCATTGGCGTTTTGCGCCGCAAATTGGAGCGACACCGCGCCGACCGCCGGCCCGAAAAAATTACCCGCGCCGATGGCGGCTTCGTGAATGCCGCCGTGTTCACTTTTCGTTTCGCTCGCGTCCATCGCGTAAAAAAGTGACGAATAATAAATCAGTCCGATGGCCGCGCCGAAAAAGATTTGTGCCACCAGCAACACGGCGAGATTTGGCACGATCAAAATCGCGGCGAAGGAAATTACCAACGCGCTGAACGCGGTCGCGAGCCAGTTAAATCGGTAATGCCAGCCCGGCCAGCGCCACAGTGCCACGAATGCCGCGAGCCGCGCAAAACCCCACAGTGAACACGTAAAGCCCGCAAACATTGGCGATAATTGAAGTTTCGCCGCGATGCCCGGCAGCACGGCGAGGAGGGTGTTGATGGCGATGTAGGCAAAGGGATTCGCGAGCCAGGCGAGTTGCTGAAAGTTTTTGGCGAGCGCGGGCGCGGGACGATTTTCATCGCGCGTGGCGGTAAAATTATTTTCTGCGACTGCTGGCTGGGGAATTTTTTCCAGCCATAACGTCAAAATAATTTGTCCGGCGATAATGACGGCGGGAATATAAAAAATGCTTTGGTAGCCAAATTTTTCGATGAGTGTGCCGCCGATGAACAGCGCGGACGCATTGGTTGCGGCCCAGGTAATGTTGTAGATGCCAATGGCGTGCGGGACGCGGGCGGGTGTTTCGTTTTCGCTGATGAGGGCTTCGAGGACGGGCCAGGTAAAACACATTCCGAGCGTGACGCTGACGGCGGCGGCAATTTGTCCGACGGCGGAACCGAGTTGCGCGCCGACGAGCAGGCCGCCGATCATTATGCCGAAGCCAAGTTTGAGCGCGTTGAAATAACCCCGGCGTTGCGCGAGGCGACCGGCTTGCCACGATGACAGCGCGTAACAAAGTCCGAGCAGCGCGGCGACGGCGAGATTTTTTTTATCATCGAAACCAAATCGCTGGTGCAGCAGAAAATAAAGGTAGGTGAAATAAAGCACCGTGCCGAAGGAGTTCAGGCCTTCGATGACAAAACAAAGTGACTGGCGTTTTTGACGAGTGTTCACGCGGCTTTGGTGATTTCGGCGAGCGCCTGATGGCAATACCATTTCACCGCGTCGGTCATCGGTGGCGACAGTTTTTCCAAGTCGTCGCGGCTGCACCAGCGAATGTCGTGATGCTCGGCAGCAGCAAGTTTTACGGCGGCGGAATTTTTC
>DATCFH010000040.1:0-2719 GCA_036509625.1 Verrucomicrobiia bacterium | reverse complement strand
CGACGTTGAAGGAGGCATTCAAAAATGATTTTCTGATCGGCGCGGCCTTGATCCCGGCGCAGTTCTGTGAATCCAATCCGGTTGAGGCCGCGTTGGTGAAAGCGCAGTTCAATTCCATCAGCCCGGAAAATGTTTTGAAGTGGGAAATAATCCATCCGGAACCGGGGCAATATGATTTTACGCTCGCGGACCGCTACGTCGAGTTCGGCGTGACCAATAAGATGTTTATCATCGGCCACAATCTGATCTGGCACAGCCAGACGCCGGACTGGGTTTTTCGCGATGACCAAGGAAATTACGTTGACCGCGCCACGCTGCTGGCGCGGATGCGTGAACATATTTTTACTGTGGTCGGGCGTTACCAAGGAAAAATCTCCGGCTGGGATGTTGTGAACGAGGCGCTAAACGAGGACGGCACGTTACGCGATTCGCCGTGGCGCAAAATCATCGGCGACGATTACATCGCCAAGGCCTTTGAATTTGCCCACGCCGCCGACCCGCCGGCGGAATTATATTACAACGATTTTTCCCTTGAAAACGAATCCAAGCAGGCAGGCGCGGTCGAACTGATTAAAAAATTGCAGGCGGCTGGCGTGAAAATTAACGGCGTAGGACTGCAAGGCCATTACGCATTGGAGAAACCGTCCCTGCAAAAAGTGGACAAGACAATTTCCGCGTTTGAAAAAATTGGGTTGAAAGTGATGATCACTGAATTGGACGTGAACGTTCTGCCATCGCCAGGCCAGGCATTGAGCGCCGACGTTTCGGAGCGTTACCGGATGAGCGCGGGTCTGAATCCTTACACGAACGGTCTGCCGGAGGCCGTGCAGCAACAGCTCGCGCAACGCTACGCGGATTTGTTTTTAGTATTTCTAAAACATCGCAACAGCATCAGCCGCGTGACGTTTTGGGGCGTGACGGACGGCAACTCCTGGCTCAACGACTGGCCGGTTCAGGGGCGCACCTCGTATCCGCTGCTCTTCGATCGCGCTGGCAAACCAAAGCCTGCGTTCAATGCCGTTTTGAAAACGGCATCGGGAAAAACCGCCGTCAAACTTTCGGCAGGCGAATCGGCTTTGGCGCGTTAGCCTTCGACAATTTTCAAGCCCGCGCGCAAAAAGCCCAGCGCATAGGCCATGCCCGCGTGCCACGGCGCGGCGCAGATCATCTGCGGCGCGTGGTCGGGAATAATGACGCCGGTAAAATTATTTTTCTGCAAAATTTTCAACACGCGCAGCACGTCCACTTCGCCGTCATCAATGAAAGCTTCTTTGTAGTGCGGCACTTTGTCGCGCACGTTTCGCAGATGGACGTAGCCAAGTTTTTGCTGGCGGCTGTAAGTTTCCACGGCGTCATAAACATTGCCGTCCTTCATTTCTGCAATCGTGCCAACGCAAAATTCCAGCGCGTTGCGCGGACTGGGTTTCAAATCAATCAGCTTCTGGTAAAGCTGCGGTTGCCAGACAAGTCGTGGCTGCGCGCGGACAAACGGCAGCGGCGGATCGTCCGGATGCGCGGCCATCGTGACGCCGGCTTTTTCGGCGACGGGAATTATTTCGTCGAGGAAAAATTTCAGGCGCGACCACAGTTGTTCATGCGTGGCGGACGGAATATTTCCCGGCGTGGCATTTTTATCGAAGACCATGTTCCACGCCATGCCGTTGGGCAACGGCGTGTCAAGCGGGCCATCCATGCCGACCGCTTCGGCGTCGCCGCGCGCAAATTTTCCCTTCACGCGACCGGCAACTCCGGCGATGGAAAAGTTGTAGCCGAAAACCGGAATGCCCGCCGCGCCGACATTGCGGATAATGGTTTTTACATTTTCGATCTGCTGCAATTTTTTCGGGCCATCGAGCAAAATGTCGTGCCAGTGCGCGGGATCAAAATTTTCAATCGCCTCCAGTTCGAGGCCGTGGGCGTTGATTTCTTTTTTGATGGCGGCGAGTTCTTCAAACGTCCAGAGCTTGTCCGGATCACCCGCCAAACCCCAACCGGCATCGTCGCCGCAGGGTTGGTCGCCAGGCTGGTTGCTGCGCGACGAGCGGAAATAATCCACGAGATGAATGACCAGATGCGTGCAGCCGCATTGTTTCGCAAAACGATAATGTTCCGCGTTGAGTTGATGCCGATAAAGTCCGAGTCCGAGTTTCATTTTGAGTTGAAGATACAGGTTGTCTGTGCGTCAGAAAAGTTTTGCCAGTCAGTTGTGAAAACTTTCCGGCGGGCCAAGATAACTCGGTTTCATGCCGCCGCAATTGACGACGATTTTTTCCACAACGACGGCAGGGTCAACCATCCAGATTTTCAGCGTGTGATAACCCGGCGCAGAAATCGTGTGCGTGGATTCAACGTGGCGACAATTATTTTTTACGGCTTCTTCCCAATCTTGATTTCCATTTCCCGCGTTGAAGTTGGCCGGAACAATCGTGACAACTTGCGGCGTTTCGTCATCAAACGACACCGCATAACGCAGCGCGCGTCCGGGGATGAAATTCAAAGTCGGGGCGACGGTTGTTTCAACTTTCAATTTTCCCGCGCTGAACAAATACATTTTGTATTCAAGGCATGGCGAATCTTTTCCCGGCGTCGCCAGCGCATCGGCGGGCGCGTCCGCGCGCAGGGCGGAAAGTGTGTGGCCGTAATTCGGAATTTTGATCCAGCGATTTGCGCCCGCATCGGAATTTTTTGTGAAATGTTCTGCTTCAATCGAACTGAACTT
>DATCFH010000039.1:0-8229 GCA_036509625.1 Verrucomicrobiia bacterium | reverse complement strand
GTGAACCGCGTCAGCCACGCACTCTCGCCGTTGCCCTGCAAGTCCACGGCCAGCGAAAATTTTCCCGCGCGCAACTGGCGTAACAGACGGAAAAATTCTTTGGCAATCCGCCACGGATTCCGGCTGCGGAACGCGGCGCGGTCGAGCGTGATAGTTTCATCCACATCGCGAAAACACTGTAATAACGCGGCGTTTTCTTTGGTCGTAAGAAAAGTGATTTTTGCCGCCGGAAAATTTTGGCGCAACCCGGAAACCGCTGGCAGCGTCAACACCACGTCGCCGATGGCGGTCAGGCGGATGACTAAAATGCGCGTTGGCGTTTCCATTTTAGTTCACGCCTAAAGACCGCAGCAACGCGGTGCGAAACGCGGTGCGGGAATAAGTTTGGGCGTAACGCTGGGCGGCGGCGGCAAACTGATTTGTTTCGGCGGCGGAAAGTTGAGTCATTTGCCGGAGACTTTGTGCGAGCGCAGAAACATTTCCGGACGGAAAGGCGAGGCCGAGTTGATGCTCGCGCGTGAGGCGGCCAACCAATTGTTCGTCGGAAACAATTACCGGTTTGCCGGCCGACATGGCGCGCGACAAAACGCCGCTCGTGCCGAAATGATTCAAATAAGGCAGCAAAACCGCATCGCTTGCAACGAAGCACATTTTTTCTTCTTCGACCGTGACGTAGCGATCAAGCAGCCGCGCGCGGTTTTGGCGGATAAGTTTGGCGATGTCGTCGGCGGTTTTGCCAGTGGGATTTTGCTGTCCGGCGCAAAGTAAAAATGCCGGTGATTCCGGCGGCAGTTGCAACATGGCTTCAACCGCAACGTGCAAACCTTTGCGCCGCGCGCCGGTTCCGTAGAAGAGGAAAACTTTTTTATCAGCGGGAATCTCTAATGTTTTTCTGGCCGCAAACGCGTCGCCGTCGTAACCGGATGGACAGGCGTCGGCCAGAAAAAAAATCGGTGCCGTTGGATTTTGCTTTTGCAATTCTGCCGCCAAAAATTCATCCACGAATAAAATTTGTTGCCACCAACCTTCGCGCAGCAGACGGTTGAAGCCGGAAATTTTTAGCGCGCGATCCAGCGACCATTGGGGCGCTCCGAGAAAACGCGGGCGGTGATAAATGCCGCCGATGCGTCCGCGCAATTCCGGCGGCGGGCGCAGGCCAAACGTTGCGTTTCGCCAGCAATCAGAGGCGATTTCGTCGAGCGCGCCGAGAAAAACATTTTCGGCGCCGCTGGCTTTCAAACAGTGCGCGACGGAACGGGCTTTGCCATCAAGATGGCGGCGGCCATTGGCGTCATAGGCCGAAATCAATTTCACTTCGCCGAGCAGTCCGGCGAGATTTTGTTCGACGCGTTCGCGCGCGCCAGCGCGCAAATCGGCGGCGATGGAAAGTTGAAAATTGGCGGACAACAAATCGTCGGCGATGAAGCGCAGCCAGCCGAGGTGATGGCCTTCGGTGCGCGGCTCATAAAGCAGCAGATGTTTTTTGCGGTTGGCAGACGAAGTCATTTGGGCGGCGAGGCTTGGCGGTTTTGCGCTTCAAACGCTTTGAAGTAACGGAGAAAAGTGTAAAAGCCGGTCAGCCACGCAATCGTCAATCCGCGCCAGCCGTCGAGAAAACCGAGCTTGAAAACGTAGCCGCGCAAGAAACGCCACGGCGGGCGGACGAGCAGATGAACAAAGGTGATTCGACGATTTTCGGCGCGGCAGGTCGCGGCAAATTCGTCGGCGTAACGGACGGTTTTTTTGATCTGATGCTCGACGCTTTCCATGCTGTAATGTAAAAGTTCGCCGCGCAGTCTGCCGATTTTTCCGGTCACGACGACGCGGCCATGCGGGAACACGCCGCCCCATTTTCCGTGGCCGCGACGCCACAAACGCAGCTTGCGGTCGGGATACCATTCGCCGTGGCGAATCCATTTGTCGTAATACAATGTGCAGCGCGGAAATTCGTAGGCGTCGCAGCGCTGAAGTTTTTCCGGCGTGGAAAATATATTTTTTATTTCCATCGCCAGTTCCGGTGAGACGACTTCATCGGCATCGAGCGCGAGCAGCCATTCGCAATTAGCTTTTTCAGAAGCGGAACGGTTCTGCTCGATGTTGCCTTTCCACGGTTCGCGAAAAACTTTTCCGCCGACGGATTCGGCAATTTTGTCCGTCCCGTCGTTCACGTCGTGGTTGAGGACGACAATGATTTCGCCCGCCCAATCCGCGACGCTTTGCAAAGTCGGCGTGATGCGATGCGCCTCGTTGCCGGCGATAATGCAGACGGAGATGGGCAATTTTGACGGCGGATTCATGGGCTAATTTTCACGCGCAGTCTAAATTGAGCACAGGCGGGCAGCCAGAACAGATTGCGTGGCGCGAATCAATTCATAATTGTCAATGTGACCGAGGTGCGGCGCGCCCAGTTCGTTTTTGCCGACGATAACGCGGTGTTTTTCGCCGGTCGGAATCCACTCGTGCCGTCCAGGATTCGGCCAGAACCACACGACGAAAGGCGTGGCGGTCATGGCCGCGAGGTGCATCGTGCCGGTGTCGCCGGAGAAATGCGCCGCGCTGTGTTTGATGACGGCGGCGAGCTGCGTGAGGTTCAGATTACCGGCGAAAACGCGCCACGGTTTTTGCGGCAGAAGCGCGAGCAGCGCGGTCATTTTATTTTGCTCGCGCGCGGTGGGCGCACAGGACAAAACGATTTTTTCCTCTGGAAAGTTTTTTGCCAGCGCGCTGATGAATTCCGCCATCTGCGCGGGCGGCAGCTCCTTGTAATCGGCGGTGGTAAACGGACTGATGTGAAAATAATTTCCGGCGTCGGCCTCGGTAATGTCCGTCGCGCGCAGATTTTCTGGCGCGATTTCAACGCGGAATTCCGGTGGCACGAACGGGAAACCGACTTTTTCCAGACAGCGGCAGCGTTGAACGTAAATCGGTTCGCCAGCGAACGGATGTTGAACGTGCGCGGTGAACATCTGCCGCCAGAACGGCGGGCCACCATCGCTCGGCACGCGACCAAGCCGTTCCGCTGCCCCGCTAAAAAAAGTCAACCAACTGGAACGATCCGAGCCGTTGAGATTAATGAGCGCGTCAAATTTTTCGCGCCGGAGCGCGTCAACCATCGCGAGATTTTCGCGCATCGTCGCGTGGCGCGGAAACCGCATGTAGCCCCAGGTGCGGTTGACCCACGGCACACAATCCATGAGCGAGGTGACTTGCTGCGCGACGGTCACATGGAGTTCCGCCTGCGGATACGCCTGCCGAATCATCCAGAGCGCAGGCAGCAGATGCACGGTGTCGCCGAGAAAGCCCAGATCGAGAACCATGACTTTTTTTGCGGCGCGCGTGCGCGCGAAAAAATTTACCGGCGTGTCGGTCATTATGAAAATTTTAGCGGCGGCGTAATTTTCCAAGCTGGCGGTAAATCAAAAGATTGTATAAATGGCACAGCCGGTAGCGCAAATGCCGGTCGCTGGTGTAAGTATCAAAGGAAGTCACTTCGGAATCCGGCGTGAACCCGGCCTTGGCGCAGAACTTCGGAAAAATTTCTTTCACGGCGAAATCATACAGCGCGAGGTCGAGCTGATTGTGTTCGCGCGCAAGTTCAATCATGCGCGGATCGTTCGCGACCGGCTGACGGATGACGTTGGTGGCAGCGGTGCGGCGGCGTTTGTAATTCAAGTTCAACGGCAGTGGCGTGAGCTTTTCGAGAATATGCAGCGAGAGATTAAATTTTTCCGTAAGGCCGACAAAGTCGCAGCGTTCCAGATATTTTTTGGCCTTGTCGAGATTGCGTTCACCGGCCATGAGCCGGACGTGGAGATTTTCCGCAACTTCACTTTGCCGCATGAATTCCTCAAACGTCCACGTTTTGCCGCCGGTCAGCACGGTGTCCTGATAATGCGAAAACACGCGCGCGACCGGCTCGCGCAAAAATGTGATGTGAAATGCGTCGGGAATATTCAGCGCCAGCGGATCCACGAGATTGTGTCCGGCGAGACTTTTCATGCGCGGGAAAAATTTGCGCGCGAATTCAAAATCGTCCTGCCGGAAGAAATGCTGCTTGGTGTGGTTGGTATGGCAGGCGGAAACACCGAAAGTGTTTTCCAGAATGAACTGGAAGGTGGAACCGGCGGTTTTCGGAATGTGCAAAAAAACAATCATTGGATTTGCGCCGTCATCATTGGCGTTTTAAGCGGTAAAGTAAATCTGGATTTCTGGCACGGCGGCTCAAGCCGGACGAATCCAGGTGGCAAATTTTTCAGGATGTTCCAGCAGATATTTGGGAAACGTGCCGTCGAGCGGGACAAATTCCAGCCGCTGTTCCTGATTGAAAAACACGCGGCCTTCCTTGAGCGATCTTTCGATGTTGCCGGCGTCGGCGATTTCCGGCCGGTTCCGTTCCTGATGCGAATATGCGGCCAGCTTTTCCTGAATCCGCTCCACGCCGCCCATCCACGAGAAATGCCAGCCGGCGTCCGCGACGGTTTTGTAGCCGCTATGCCGCATTTCTTCCGCACAGGAAAAATCGCGGAACCGCAACATCCGCGTGCCAAAGCTGGTCGGCGGAAACTGCGACTGGCAATTCATGAAATGGCGGTAAAAGTTCTGTTGAAATTTCCAGACGAACGGATGGTTCTTCCGCAACTGCCGCCGCAGCCCGCGCCGGTGAAAAACGCTTTTGAACGCGCGAGAATTCAGGAGCGCATGAGCGGCGCGGGGAAAAATATTTTCGTCGAACGGAATTTCACGGCGCATTTTTTCCACCACGCTGGCGCGGGGAATTTCATCCAGATCAGACACAAGCACAAAATCATCCGGGCGGCAGTCCGTCAGGCCACGCGCAATGGCGTTGCGCTGAAAATTTTCGGAAATCCACGGGTCGGACGACTGCGGCATATCGTCCACGATGATGTAAATAATTTTGTCGTGGAATGCGCTGAACCGCGCACGATTAGCTTGATAATACAAGTGTTTTGGCTGGTTCGTGTGGGTCTGCGTAGCCTCGACAATCACAAATTTGTCCACGACGCCGGCGAGTTCATGCAGCCGCAATTCGAGCAGTTCCAGCTCGTTGAAAAAAGTGAAGCAATCGTAAATCATCGGCATACCAAACTATTTGGTTTTTTGAAAATAGAGTTGGGGAAAGGTGCGCATCCGATAAAATTTTTTGGCGAACGAACGCGGTAGCCGACGCAGCTTGAAGAAAAATCTTTCAACGCGGTTCAGTTTGCCTTTTTTTACGTCCAGCCGGCCAATGGTGGTTTGCGCGCCGCAGGGTTTGACGGGATACGGCAGCACGCAAAGAATTTTTAGGCCGTGAATCCAGTCGTGACCAAAAAAATCGTCAATGTGCGCGTGAAACCGGCTGGACTTTTCGAGCAGAATTTTTGCGCTTTCAGGTTTTACAAAATAAGCGGCCACACCAAAGGTGTCGTGGTAATGTTTGACCAGTTGATTCTGGCCGTAATCCTTCAATACCTTGTATTTCCAACCTTCTTTGTGGCCTTGCAATTTCAAAACGTCGAAGTGATTCAGGTTTTCAAAAACGATGAGCAACACTTCGGCGAGTTCCTGATGGAATTGAAAGTCATCTTCCAAAACCAGCGTCAATTTTTGCGAGGCCACACATTTTTTCCAGACTTCGCGGTGCGATAAAAAACATCCAATTTGTCCCGGAATCATGTCAAAACCCAATAGTTGCTGATGTTTTATGCGGTCGTATTCTTCGGGGAGCGACGGTAACAATGCCCCGTGGACGGCATCTTGAAAGCTCCACGCAAATGGCGTCGCATTCAGTTGCTCGGCCACGCGGACACGACGTTCGGTCGAAGTGCGAAGGGAAATGACAATGATGTCAAAGTTAGTGTTCTGGAAATTATTCATGGCGATGACCAAGCATTTAGGACGTTCGCGGCAACGCTAAAGAAGCTTTTTGGTTGTGCCAAGTTGAAAACAAAACTTTCACTTTCCGCCGCCGTCGCCAAAATGGAGGCGCATGACTGACTTTCTCCGCAAAATCTGGGAACTCGCGCGGCCTTACAAGTTGCGGCTATTTCTCGGCGTGCTGATGGGCGTCATCAGCGGCCTCATCGGCCCGCTGCTGATTGGCACGGCGATGCTGATTTATGCCGCCGTATTTCCCTCGGCAAATGAAACTGACGCGCGCCCACCTCTGAAGCATCTGCCCGACTTCGTGCAAAACTGGTATTACAATGCAAAAGACGGTCTGGCCAGCGGCTTGCACACACATCCCGGCGCGGTATGGATGTTGATTGCGCTAATTCCAATCATTTCGCTACTGCGCGGCGTGTCCGGTTATTTGAATGTGTATTTTTTGCAATGGACGGGCACGCACGCGGTCGCGGATTTGCGGACAAAACTGTTCGCGCACCTGCTGAATTTGTCCGCCGGTTTTTACACCGAAAACGCCACCGGCAAACTCGTCTCGCGCGTGATGAGCGATACGGGCGCATTGCAAACGATTTTGACGAACGTCGTTTCGGTCGTTGTCCGCGACCCGATTTCACTCGCCGGCGTGCTGGGATTTTTATTCTGGAACCAGCCGAGATTGACGCTGCTCTCCATCGTCGTGCTGCCGTTGTGCATCGTTCCCATCGCGATTTACAGCCGTAAAATCCGTCGCTCCAGCCGCGAAGCGCAGACGCAGACCGCCGAACTGATGCAGACGATGAACGAGGGCTTCACCGGCCACCGCGTCATCAAGGCCTACAACCTTGAAACCATTGTTGCAGAAAGATTCCGCGAGACCGCCGGTCGCGCCGTCAACCTCATCATGCGGATCACCCGCGCCACGGAAATGCCCAGCCTGCTCATCGAATTTTTTGGCGCGTGCGGCCTCGCCTTGATGCTCGGCTATGTCATCCGTTCGGCGGGCGAACGTCCCAATCCCGAAAAATTCCTGCAACTGCTCATCTCGATTATTTACATCTACCAGCCATTGAAAAATCTGACGCGTTTGCAAAATCAGGTCGTCCAGGCGCGCGCCGCCACCGAGCGCGTCTTCGAGCTGCTCGCCACGAAAAATTCCGTGCCCGAACCCGCCGCGCCCAAAATGCTCCACGCGGACAAAGCCGACATCGAATTTCAAAATCTCGATTTCAACTACGGCGAAAAATCCGTTCTGCGCGGTATCAACCTCACCGTCAAAACCGGCCAACTCGTCGCGCTCGTCGGCTCCAGCGGTTCCGGCAAAACCACATTGGCCAATTTGCTTTTACGCTTTTACGACCCGTTGCATGGCACGATCAAAATTGGCGGCGTAGATTTGCGCGACGTTGCCACGCGCGACCTGCGGAATCAAATCGCCGTCGTCGCGCAGGAAAACGTTTTGTTCAACGACACCATCCGCCGGAACATCGAACTCGGCCGCATCGGCGCAACAAACGCAGAAATCGCCGCCGCCGCCAAACACGCCTACGCCCTTGATTTCATTGATCAAAAGCCGCAACGCTTCGACACCATCATCGGCGAAAAAGGCGTTTCGCTTTCCGGTGGACAACGCCAACGCCTCGCCATTGCGCGCGCCGTTTTGAAGAACGCGCCGATTCTGATTCTCGACGAAGCCACCAGCGCGCTCGACACCGAATCCGAACGCGCCGTGCAGGCCGCCCTCGACGAACTGATGAAAGGCCGCACCACCATCTGCATCGCGCATCGCCTCTCGACCATTTTGCACGCCGATTTAATTGTCGTTTTAGATCAGGGAAAAATTGTTGAAACCGGCTCGCACGACGAACTCGTCCAACGCGCTGGCGTCTATCAAAAACTTTACGAACTGCAATTCGCCTCGTGAGCGCCCGGCCTGAAAAAATTCTCGCGCTGCAATTCAAATACTTCGGCGACGCCGTCCTGCTCACGCCCGCGCTGCGCGCCTTGCGCGAACAATTTCCGCACAGCGAAATTCATCTGCTCGTGCCAGCGGAACTTGCGCCATTATTTCAAAATCTGCCGTGGCTCACACGCGTCTGGGCCATGCCGCGCAAACGCGGGAGCGCGAGCCTGCGCGAAACGTGGCCGCTCATTTCCGCCTTGCGCCGCGAGCGTTTTGATCGTTCCGTGGATTTTGCCAGCAACGACCGTGGCGCAATTTTAAGCTGGTTCATCGGCGCGAAACGGCGACTCGGATGGGCGGAACGCGGCGGATTTTTTGGCCGAAAGTTTTTCTATAACGACCGCGTCGCGCCCGAAAAAATTCCGCCGCACGAATCCGTGCGG
>DATCFH010000038.1:0-14491 GCA_036509625.1 Verrucomicrobiia bacterium | reverse complement strand
GCTCACGTTGATGGTCGCGCAGGTTTGCGATTTGAAACCGGGCGATTTCGTCCACACGTTCGGCGACCTGCATCTATACGCCAACCACATCGAGCAGGCGAAGCTGCAACTCTCGCGCGAGCCGCGTGCGTTGCCGCAGGTGAAATTAAATCCAGCGGTGAAAACTATTCACGACTTCAAATTTGAGGACATTGAAATTGTCGGCTACGATCCGCATCCGGCCATCAAGGCACCGGTGGCGGTTTGAAGTTTTATGGGGCGCAGACGACAATCAAATGACGCCGCGTTGGCGGAGGCCATTACTGGATTATTGGTGCTATTTGCTCTTGGATGGATTTTCTCGCCGCAGTTTCGCGCGTTAATAATTCTATTGGTTTGTGCTGCTTTTCTTGGATTGGCGGTTTGGGTCTGTTACCGAATTATTAAACGGAAGTCCTCATTGCCGTTATCTGATGATTCTTCTCAAACATTTTTTCTAGATAAGTCAAAGCGGATAAAAATTGAAGGTGCAATGTCAACCGCTGAACCTATACAAGAACTTACTATCAGTCAAAAACTGCAGAAGATTGACTGGTTTCAATTTGAAAAGTTGATTGAACTAATTTACCGGCATCGTGGTTATTCAGTGCAACGAATGGGCGGAGCAAATCCTGACGGCGGTGTTGATTTGATAATAGAATCGGCAACGGAAAAGCTTATCGTCCAATGCAAACATTGGAGAAAATGGTCTGTGGGCGTGCGTCACATTCGGGAATTTTTGGGCGCAATGGCAGACAGTAAAATTTCAAGCGGCATTTTCATCACGCTGAACGGTTATTCTGGCGAGGCCAAACAGCTCGCCGACAAACACGGCATTCAAATTCTGAATGAATCAAATGTGGTTAAAATGTTGGAAGATTCTGGACTCATCTATTCTCAAGAAATTTCAGAACTGTTTTCCGATTCTAGAAAATTTTGTCCAAAATGCGAAAGTGAAATGGTTTTGAGAACAGCGCGTTTACGAGGAAATCAATTTTGGGGTTGCTCAAATTATCCTCGTTGCAAATTTATTTTGAATTTGGAATGAAACATTTCAAAGCCATCGCTGCAATGTCGCTGAACCGCGTGATTGGCGCGGGCAACGCGATTCCGTGGCATCTGCCGGAGGATTTTAAGTGGTTCAAAAAGGTGACGATGGGCAATGTTGTCGTGATGGGGCGCAAGACGTTTGAGAGCATCGGCAAACCGCTGCCAAACCGTAAAAACCTTGTGTTGACGCGGCATCCGCAACGGCTCATCAAAAGCCATCCGGAAATTTTTGGCGGCTATCATGAGTGGCGCGGCGGCAAATTTCTCAAGCGCGCGTATCAATTTCATTTCACCAAACTGGAAGGCAGATCGGCGACGGACATTTTGATTTTCAAGTCACTGGACAAGCTGGATCCGGCGGAATTTCCGAACGACATTTTCATCTGCGGCGGCGCGGAAATCTACGCGCAGGCGTTGCCGCGTTGCTCGGATCTTTATCTGACGCTCGTCAAACGCGAGGTGGCCGGTGGCGACGCATTTTTCCCGCCGTTCGAGGACAAGTTTGAATTGGTGGAAGAATTGCGCGACGAACCGGAGTTCAAGATTCTGCATTACCGGCACAAGTCGTTGCTGAAATAAAAAACCGGCGGACTGTTGCCAGTCCGCCGGTTTGAATTTCGTTAAAGGAATTATTCCTTGTCGCTGGTGTCGAGCGCATCGAAGGCGTGTTGCAGGGCAACCAAATCTTCGCCGGGCTTGAGCGAGTCGAGAATCTTCTGCTCTTCCTTGATCTGCTCGTCGGTGTAGCTGGCGGCCTTGATGGACAGGCCGATGCGGCGTTCGTTCTTATCAATTTTCACGACGCGAGCCGAAACGTCCTGACCGGCTTTGAGCACGTTCTTAATTTTGTCCACGCGTTCTTCGCTGATCTGCGAAATGTGCACGAGGCCGTCGATTTCATGTTGCAGGCCGACGAACGCACCGAAGCTGGCGAGCTTGGTGACTTTGCCGGTGACGAGATCGCCGACTTTGTAGAGCGTCTCGATGTTCGCCCACGGATCAATTTCAAGCTGCTTCATGCCGAGCGCGATGCGCTGGTTCGGACGATCCACTTCGAGCACGGTGGCTTCGACGACATCGCCCTTCTTCATCATTTCGGAAGGATGGTTGATCTTACGCGTCCACGACATATCGGAAACGTGCACCATGCCGTCAATACCTTCTTCGAGTTCGACGAACGCGCCGTAGCTCGTGAGGTTGCGAACCTGACCTTTGACCTTCGTGCCAACGGTGTATTTCGCCGCCGCGCCGTCCCACGGATTGCTTTCCAATTGGCGGACGCCGAGGGAAATTTTCTGTTCCTCGCGATTGATGCCGAGCACAATCGCTTCGACTTCCTGATCCTGTTTCAACACATCGCTCGGTTTGGCGACGCGCTTCGTCCAGGAAAGTTCCGTGACGTGAATGAGTCCTTCCACGCCGGGTTCGAGTTGCACAAACGCGCCATACGGCACGAGGCTGACAACCTTGCCCTTGACCTTGGTGCCGATCGGAAATTTCGTTTCAATCTGATCCCACGGATTCGCGAGCTTCTGTTTGAGGCCGAGGCTGACGCGTTCTTTTTCCTTGTTCACGTCGAGCACGACCACGTCGAGTTCCTGGCCGACCTTGAGAATTTCCGACGGATGACCGAGGCGACCCCAGCTCATGTCCGTGATGTGGAGCAAACCGTCGAGGCCGTTCAAATCAATGAACGCGCCGAAGTCCGTGATGTTTTTGACAATACCCTTGCGGATGTCGCCCGGAACCATTTCCGCGAGCAACTTCGCGCGCTTGTCGCCGCGTTCGGCTTCGATCAATTCGCGGCGTGACAGAACGATGTTCTGGCGCTCCTGATTGATTTTGACGACCTTAAATTCGTAAGTATTGCCGACGAACGTCTGCAAATTTTTCGGCGTGATGACGTCCAACTGCGACGACGGCAAAAATGCTTCAACGCCGACATTGACGATGAGACCGCCTTTGACGACTGCCGTGACTTTGCCCATGACGCGACCGCCTTCGTTGCAAATCGAGAGGATGCGATCCCAGTTTTTCTTGAACTCCGCCTTTTCGTGCGAGAGAACGACCGTGCCTTCTTTGTTTTCGAGCTTCTCGATCAGCACATCAATTTGCTGGCCGACGACAATCGTGCCGGGTTCCAGAAATTCGTTGAGCGGGATGATGCCTTCGCTTTTGTAGCCGATGTCCACGAGGACTTCTTTGGCGCGGACTTCGATGACTGTGCCCTTGACGATTTGGTTTTGGGCGACGACTTGCTTGCTGCTCTGTTTCAGAGCCTGTTCCATGGTGAGCATAACTTTACTATGAACTGAACTGCGGGAGGCTTTTCGTTCCGAAAGGAACTCGAAGACTCCATTGCCTAACTAACTAACGCTGCGACTGGCAACGGAGGTTAAAGGTTAGGTTATTGGTTAACTATTTTTTCTCAGCCTCAAATGAACGTCCGCACACGCGGCGTTCAGGCAGGGTGGAGAATATGGGAAAGGCGAAGAATGGCAAGGCGGAAAATCGGCGTGTAAGGTTAAAATTAAAAATCCGGTTGAATCATTTCTAATTCAACCGGATTAAGGGGTTCACAATTTAAGCTGGCTGAAGACAGCCACCAGATTCTGATTCGATGTTTTCAACAAATTTTTCCGCATTTCGATAAAGACCCATACGCGAAAGCTTTCCAAGAGCTACAAGCGCAATCGCAAAAATCGAAGCGAAAAATATCATCCAGGGTGAATTTAACGCCATGATAATCAATGAGAATTTGGCTGTTGATTCTTTTATAGAGAGAAATTCACGAGGGGCTTCCATCTCGAACCTCTTAATTTCTTTGGCAGAAGCAGTATCGGCCAACATCTCTTTACGATGAAAGACCGCAAACAAAATAAAACTGGTAAAGCTTATGCTCGGAGAATATGTAATGGTTTTGCAAATAAATCGCTCCAAATGCTTGAAGGATTCATTACTTCCCAAATCACGCTCTGCCGCAATCCGTCGAGCCTCGTCTCGCAACTCAAAAAGTTGAAAACGAGCCTGCTTCAAAATTACAAAGTGAAAAACCTGCCAGTAAAACACGCTAAAGATTGTGCAGCCGACAAAAATAACGGCTAAATATTCAATTTTATTCATATTTATCCTCCGTTTTTTTCCAATAGTCTTTTCTGCAATTGATCGCGTTCCTTAACAAGGCGTTCAATTTCTTTATCATATATTATGCACATTATCTTGATTAAAACAATACTCGCAACAAGAATTATTATAGCAACAATCCAGCCAATTATTGAAATATGCTCTGAATTAACTATGGTTTCGACGATTTTCGGTATGTCTTTTTGGTCTGCTTTGAACAAAGCAATTGCGAAAACAACCCCCGTTACAACAATTGCTAAATTTCTGGTATTGAAAAATCTAGCGTTAATTATGTGCGGTGGAGTGCTTGATTGAAGGGCGGGTTCGGGCACGTTTTGTGGAGTTGATGCTGGTTCCCGCTGGTCTGGCATGGGCGAAACCATAAATTGTTAAAAATGCGTGTCAACGAGAAAAATCGCAGTTTTTAATTCATCAAACAAAGCAGTTCGTTTCACTTCGTCGCTGGCGTCGGCATCACCGGCTTGGTCAGCGGCGGCAGTTCGTTCGGCGGTTTGACAATCGGCAGTTCCGTCGGCTTGGGCCGGCGCGTGCCTCCCAGCACCACCACGTCGCCGTTTTGATTCACCGTCAGGCGCGGGCGCGAATAAAAATTGTCGTAATAATCCTGCGACGCCACCGTGCCGTTCGGATTCACAATCGAGTAGCTGAACGACGACGCGCCCGCCTGCCACAGCACGTTCAAGCGGCTGTGCCGGTCCACCTGCGCCTCCGTGCGGCTGAACGAAACCATCGGCCCCAGCGCCGTCACTTTGTAAACCGTATCTTCCGCCGCGTCGCTCACCTGCACATACAAACGTAATTGTTCCTTCAGATAATTCGCCTGCTCCAAAGTGTATTTACGAACTTCCGGCGCGGCGTTCGTTCCGTCTTTCACGCCAAAATCCTGCGCCCACAATTGCGCGCCCGCAATCACGTCAAAATGTTTCGGCTGGCTTGCGAGCTGCGCGCTCCAATCCTTGATGTGCAAGGTCGCAATCACATGGTAACGCCCCGGCTTGGTCATGGCAAAATACGGCTCCAAATCCACGCGCTTGATGGCGAGTTGCGAGGTTTCCAAATCGAACGCACCCTGCACCGGCACCTCCGCATTTTTGATGACCACAAAACCGTCGTCCGCCTCGACGTTAAATGTCAGCCAGTCCGCGTCCGCGCCCAGATGCAATTGCTGGCCGGAACGATTGGTGATTTTCACTGCGAGCGGAATGGTTTCGCTCGGCAAAAAATAATCCTGATCCAAGGACAAATCTATATCCACCTGCGCCGACGCGCGGAAGAAAGCCATGACTGCAAATGTGAACACCAATAAAGTTTTCATGTGATGGTGGACAAGTTAAACCGCCGCGCGTTCGAGGCAACCTTAAATAATGCGGGGAAAGCAAACCGCCAAGACGCCAAGAGCGCCAAGCGGGAATTCAAATAAGGAAATCAGGAAGTTAGAAAAAATCCCATTCCTGTTTTCCTGATTTCCCGCTTTCCTTATTAAAAATCTTGGCGTCCTTGGCGTCTTGGCGGTTAAATCTCGTTCCACTTCATAATTCCCTCTTGTCATCCGCAAATTTCCTGATAGTTTTTCTGTCCTTTTTATGAAAACGGACATTCATCCGAAATATGTGGACGCCGAGATTCGTTGCGCCTGTGGCAACATTATCAAAACGCGTTCCACCAAGCAGACCATCATCATCGGTATTTGCAACTCCTGCCATCCGTTTTACACCGGCACGCAGAAATTCGTAGATACCGCCGGCCGCGTGGACAAGTTCCAACAGCGCGCCGCGAAAACCCTCGCCGCCCAGGCCGAGCACGCGACGAAGAAAAAGAAAAAAGCCTAGTTTTACGACCAACACCGCCCGCACTGCTGGAAATTTCCGGCGCTGCGGGCGGCTTGTTTTTTGGCGAGCCACAGATTTTCACAGATGAAACACAGATTGAATTTCGTTTCATTTGGAAAATCCCGTCAGTTTCTTATTTGTGTTTCATCTGTGTCCATCTGTGGC
Organism: Verrucomicrobiia bacterium; assembly: GCA_036509625.1. Taxonomy (GTDB): domain Bacteria; phylum Verrucomicrobiota; class Verrucomicrobiia; order Limisphaerales; family UBA11358; genus UBA11358. Next base: position 8,285 of record DATCFH010000038.1, on the reverse strand, counting down.
TAAAACAAAATGGATTTACGCCCGCACATCGAAAAATTCCGCAAGCGCTTTGCCGAACTCGAATCCTTGTTGAGCGACTCCAAGGTTTTTGATAATCCGCAAGCCGCGCAGGAATTGTCGCGCGAATATGCCCGGCTCAAAGACCTCGTCGCGGCGGGCGCGACGTATTTGAAAACCGTCGCCGACCTGGAAGAAAATCGCGCGCTGCTCAAATCCGAACTGCCCGATTCCGAACTCGCGCAAATGGCGAAAGACGAAATCGCGCGACTCGAAACGGACGAGAAAAAGTTCGCGCAACAAATCCAATTTGGCCTCGTGCCGCCGGATGCGACTGATTCGCGCAACACGATTGTGGAACTTCGCGCGGGCGCGGGCGGCTCGGAATCCGCTTTGTTTGCGGCCGATTTGTATCGGATGTATTGCCGTTACGCCGAGGCGCGCGGCTGGAAAACGCAGACGCTTGATTCCAGCGTGTCCGATTTGGGCGGCTTCAAAGAAATTATTTTTCAGATCAACGGCGCGGATGTTTTCAAAAGATTGAAATACGAAAGCGGCGTTCACCGCGTCCAGCGCGTGCCCGCGACCGAGGCGCAAGGACGCATTCACACGAGCACTTGCACCGTCGCCGTTTTGCCCGAGGCGCAGGAGGTGGACATCGAAATCAAGCCCGACGAAATTGAAATCAATTGCTGCCGCGCGTCCGGCAAAGGTGGTCAAGGCGTGAACACGACGGATTCCGCCGTGCAAATTATTCACAAACCGACAGGTTTGATTGTGCGTTGCGCCGATGAACGCTCGCAGCAAAAAAACCGCATCACCGCGATGACAGTTTTGCGTTCGCGTTTGCTCGAAGCGAAAATCGCCGAGGAAAACGCGAAATACGCCGCGCATCGCAAAAATCAAATCGGCACGGGCGACCGCAGCGAAAAAATCCGCACCTACAATTTTCCGCAAAACCGCGTCACGGATCATCGCATCGAAGTCACGCTTTATAATCTGTCCGTGTTCATCGAGGGCTATCTGGACGAACTGATTGAGCCGTTGATGACCCACGACATGGAGACAAAGCTGGCCGAACTAACAATTTAATTTCGCGCGACCCACATAAAATGAAAGAAATAAAAGGACTCGTTTTCGACTGCGATGGCACTTTGGCCGACACGATGCCGCTGCACTGGCACGCGTGGCAGATGATCACGCGGCGCCACAACTTGCATTTTCCTGAAGACCGTTTTTATTCGCTCGGCGGCGTGCCGTCGCGCGACATTTTGAAAATGCTGTCGGAAGAACAAGGCCGTTCGCTCGACCACATCGCCGTGGCGCACGAAAAAGAAAACGCCTATCTGCCGCTGATGTCACGCGTCGGGCCGATTCATGAAGTCGTGGAAATTGCGAAGGCAAATTTTGGAAAAATTCCGATGGCGGTTGCGTCCGGCGGCACGCAGCCAATCATCATTGACGTGCTGGAACACTTGAAAATACGACATCTTTTTAATGCGGTCGTGACGAGCGAGATGGTTGAAAATCAAAAACCCGCGCCGGACATTTTTCTCGAAGCCGCGCGGCGCATCGGCGTGGAACCGAAATTTTGCCGCGCTTACGAAGACACGGATTTGGGTTTGCAGGCGATTCGTTCCGCCGGGATGGACGCGGTGGACGTGCGCCATTTGCGCGCGTAAGTCAGTTCACCAAAACTGCCACGCGCCGCGCGTGACGACCCAAATTCCCAAGAGAAAATTTGCGATGGCGTGCGCGCTCATCGCGTCGCCCAGCCGGTTTTTGCGCAGCACCAGCCATTGAAATGCCAGTCCACAAATGATGCCCGCGAGCCATTCGTTGTGGGAAATTCCAAAGACCAGCGCGGTGACAAAAAATGAGCGCGGTAGGAATTTATTCAGTGGCACGGATAAAAAATTCTGGCTGGCGAGGTAGCGATACAAAAAGGAACGGTAAAAAACTTCTTCCAGCGGCGGGACGATAAACGTTGAACCCAAAATCCGCACGGCGATGAACAGCCACGCGAGTGCGGAACCAAAGTGTTCATTGGGATTCCACACCGCAGTAAATTTTTCTGGCGAATGGGAAAAACCGAGTTTCATCCACAGCGAACTTTGCGTTGTCCATTCGCCGCTGATGCCGACCCAAAGCGCAAAAACGCCGACGCCGATAACAATGGCTTCCCAAGAAATTGCCCAGCGCATTTCCGTGACAAACGGGCGTATTTCCCAAATCAGCCAAAGTCCAACGAGCGTTTTAGCGAGATAAAACCAGTAGGCGGAGGTCGCACCGAATTTTCCCTGCGCGGCGGTGAGCAGGACGAAAATAAAAAACGGCGCGACGCGGACGGCGAGGGTTGAGGCGCGAAATTTTTCGGCGAACCGCATGGTTCAGTTGCCCATGCCGAGCTTGATGGCCTTGCCGTCGGCATCCGTAAGCGTGACGGTAAACTTGGTGATTTCAGTCACGCGGTATTGCTGGTAGCGGTCGCCAACGCCGACGGTTTTGCCGTCCACGATGGCGGTGGACGACTTGGGCGAATAAAAAATCCCCTGCAACTGTGGCGCGTCCGGCGGATTTAATACCACCGGCGGAGGCGGCGCCGGAACAATCGGCAGCGCGTCGTCGGCAGCTTGTTGCGTCGCGACTTCTGGGTCGAGCGGCGCAGTAACAATGGCGTGAACCGAGTGGTGCGCGACCGCCAGGCCGATTAAAAAAATCGCCGCAAAAAATAAAAAAATCACGATGGCCGGAGCCAGCCACTTGCTCACTTCCTTGGGCGGCTCGACTGGGGGCAAGGGCGGCATGGAGCCTTGCGGGCGCGGCGTATGATTATGCCGGGCGCGGTTCAAAGCGTCGTTGATAAGGCTCATGCGTGAATATGTCCTTCCAGTTCGCGGATAGCGCGACCGACCATCCAATAATTAATGCGATTGCTGCGCGCAACATAACCGGCCAGCAGCGCCTTGTCGCACAGGGCGTTCACCAAACGCGGAATTCCCCCGCTATAACGGAACACCCGCCACACCGCCGGCGTCGTAAAATTCGGCATCCCGCGCGATCCCGCCAGCGCGAGCCGGTGATGAATGTATTGCCCAACCTCGGCGCATGTCAATGCGTTCAAATGATACCGCACCGTGATGCGCTGACGCAATTGCTTCAAACGCGGGCTGTTCAAGCGGTCGCGCAACTCCGGCTGACCCATCAAAACGATTTGCAACAGCTTGCGATCGTCCGTTTCAATGTTGGAAATCAACCTCACCTGTTCCAGCAAATCCTCCGTCAAATTCTGCGCCTCGTCCACGATTAAAACCGTTTCCTTGCCCGACAATGTTTGCCGCAACAGAAAATCGCTAATCGTAGCAATGGTTTCCAAGCGATCCTTGCCTTTGACCTCCAGGCCGTATTCCGTCGCGATGCCTTTCATCAATTCATCGCCGCTCAAAACCGGATTCAAAATCAGCGCGGTGGAATAGCGTCCGTCGAGATGTTCCAGCAGCGCGCGGCACAACGTCGTTTTGCCCGCGCCAACCTCGCCCGTGAGCTGCACAAAACCTTTGCGTTCACGAATTCCGTAGAGCAAATGGTTGAACGCCTCGCGATGTTTGTTGCTATGGAAAAGAAAGCGCGGGTTCGGCGTGATGTCGAACGGCGACAGCTTTAATCCATAAAACTCCAAATACACGTTGTGTTTTCTAGCAAAAAACTTCGGTCACGCAAAGCAAAGGTTTTGCTGAAGATTCATAATCGTAATCCTAATCTTAATCGTAATCCCGTTTTCCAAACGATTAAGATTACGATTACGATTAAGAGCAGAATTTACGCCGTAATTTTTCGCACGGCTTTCACCAACGCCGTCGCTTCCGCCGCCGTGCCAATCGTAATTCTCAAGTATTCATTTACGTCCGGCGCGCTGAACCAGCGCACGAGAATTTTTTGGTCGCGCAGTTTTTGCAGCCACTCTTTTGCCGAAAACAGCGGCGGTTTCGCCAGAATAAAATTCGTCTGACTTGGCAAAACGCGGAAGCCGAATTTTGTGAGTTCGAGCGCAAGCCATTCGCGTGTGGCTATAATCTTTTTGAAATTGGCGCGGTAAAATTTCAAATCGTTCAAAGTCGCTTCGGCGGCGATTTGGCCGAGGCCATTTACGTTGTAGCTATCGCGCATTTTGTCCAATGCCGCGATAAGTTCCGCGTGGCCGACGAAATAACCGACGCGCTGAAAGCAGAGCGAATACGCCTTGGAAAAAGTCCGCGCGACCAGCACGTGCGGAAATTTCAAAGCGAGTTTAAGCGCATTTTCATTGGCGAAATCAATGTAAGCCTCGTCCAAAATGACGACGCCTTTTTGCGCGCGACACAGTTTTTCCAGTTCGGCAGTTTTGTAGCCGCGTCCGCTCGGCGCATTCGGCGTCGTCACCAAAGTCAGTGCGGCGTTAAAACTCCATTTTTTTCCACGCTTCAATTCGGCAACACTCGGAATGGAAAAATCCGGCTTGAGCAGCACGGCGTTTTTCGCCGCGCCGTGCGTGTCCGCCAGCACGGGATAAAGCGAATAGCTCGGCGTGAAATACTGCACCGTGGCTTGCGCCAGCTTTGAATTTTTAATTTTTAATTTTGAGTTCGGCTCCACAAACGCGCGCACTGCCAGTGCCAAAACTTCATCCGAACCATTGCCAATAATAATGTTTCCCGGCTTGCAGCCGTGCAACTTCGCCAGTTTCGCGCGCAGTTTTTCCGCCGTTGGATTTGGATACAACCGCAAACGTCCATCCACCGCCGCCTTGACCGCCGCCAAAACTTTCGGCGACGGCGGATACGGATTCTCATTCGTGTTGAGCTTGATCAGTCCTTTAATTTTCGGCTGTTCGCCCGGCACATACGCGTGCAAATCGTGAACGAGCGGACGGATCAATGGATTCTTTTTTGCCATGCGCGGGAATTATGCCAGCATTGGCGCTGGCCGGAAATAATTTTCACCGGATTGGCGGATTATCGTTGACACTTTTTTTTTGCCTGAAAAAATCACCGCAAGTTTCAGGGACATTTTGACAACACCGTTCAAATACTTAAACCACCGCCGTTGCTCCGGCGGAAACTTCCGCGTCCGTTTTTTCCAAATATGAAAAATTATATTCTCGATACCAACGTCCTACTGCATGACCCGAATTCATTGGTTAATTTCAAGGGCAACACCGTGCTCGTGCCGATTGAAGTCATCGAGGAAATTGACCGGTTCAAGCGCGAGTCCACCGAGTTGGGCCGCAACGCGCGCACGGTTTCGCGGATGCTGGACGGTTTTCGCGGCGAAGGCAGTTTGAGCGCGGGCGTGGATTTGCCGAACGGCGGCAAACTCAAAATTGCGTTTCAAAAAAACGGCCACGGCGAAACGGTTTTCACCAAGGATTCCGTGGACAACCGCATTCTCGCACTCGCGGCCAGCATCCAGAAAACGCATTCCAAGGAAGCGACGATTCTCGTTTCCAAGGACATCAATCTCCGCATCAAGGCCGACGCGATTGGCGTGATGGCGGAAGATTACGAGACGGATCGCGTGTTCGTCACCGACCTTTACACCGGCATGGTGGACATGACGGTGACGGCGGAAAAAATTACGGCCTTTCGCGCCAAGGGCGAACTCGCGCTGGACGCCAACAAAAAATATTTTCCGAACGAATTCTGCACGTTGACCGACGAGACGAATCCGAAAAAGGCCGTGTTGAGCAAAGTGGATGCGACGGGCACAAAGCTGGTTCCCATTCTCGACTGCCGCGAAGGCGTCTGGGGCATCAAACCGCGCAATCGCGAACAGCATTTCGCGCTCGATGCGCTGCTGGACGACCGCATCAAACTGGTGACATTGATGGGCAAAGCGGGCACGGGGAAAACTTTGATCGCGATGGCCGCCGGTTTGAAACGCGTGGTGAACGACCGCGAATTTCGCCGGCTCGTCGTCGCGCGCCCGACGATTTCGATGGGCAAGGAACTTGGATTTTTGCCCGGTTCGCTTGAAGAAAAATTGGCGCCGTGGATGCAGCCGATTCATGACGCGCTGGAAATGTTGAGCGATTTGAACATGGGTCACGAACATCGCCGCGCGGCGGATTTGATGCGCAGCGGCAGCATCGTGGTCGAGGCGTTGAGCTACATTCGCGGTCGCAGCATCGCGAATCAGTTCATGATTATTGACGAGTCGCAAAACCTGACGCCGCTCGAAGCCAAGACGATTGTCACGCGCGTCGGCAGCGGCACGAAAATTATTTTCACCGGCGATCCATATCAAATTGATAATCCGTATGTGGATTCGTCGTCGAACGGGTTCAATTACATCATCAGCCGTTTCCGCGACCAGGCCATCGCCGCGCACATCGAATTGCAAAAAGGTGAACGCTCGGAATTGGCCGAGCTGGCGGCGAATATTCTTTGAAGTTCAGTTGCGGCCATTCTGCCCAAAACCAAGCGGCAGAATGGTTTTTTTGGTCAACCGCAAGAAGATGTCATTCTACAAGAGTGGCGCGCTGCATTTTGCCGGTTGACTTTTTTTGCAAATCGGCAGAAGTTCAGGACGAAGCACAGAACTTCAATACGAAACAAAAACAACTGGAATATGATATCAAACGAACGTCCATCACCTTTTGGTCGCCGCCCTTATCAGTCGTCACAGGGTTACGGTGCGCCAAAATACAACAGCCAACCACGTCCGCCGGTCAACGAAGACACGCTCAAGACCGCCGAGGTTCAGATTGAACGAAAGTTCTTCGTAATGACCCTCAAGGAAAATCCGCGCGGCCGTTTTCTCCGCATCACTGAAGATGTCGGCGGACGGCGCGACACCATCATCATTCCTTCGACCGGGCTGGCTGAATTTAAGCAGATCGTGGATGAAATGGTAAAAGCGTCCGAAGAAATTCCGTTGAAAGATCCGCCGCCGCCGGATCCGATGGCCTGAACTGAAGTCTTCTAAAGCGCCGGTGAAATTATTTTTTCGCCGGTGCTTTTTTCTTTTTCGGAGCGGCAGGTTTCCGAACTTTCAACGGCTTGGCGTCGCCCCAAAGTCCTTCCAAATCGTAACGCGCACGCGCCTCGGTGTGCATGACGTGGACAATCACGTCAAAATAATCCATCACCACCCACATCCCGCCAGTCGCGCCTTCGCCGCGCACCGGGCGCAGGTCGTGTTCGTCGCGCAGCCGGCTGCTAATTTCCTCGGCGATGGCGCGCAAATGCGGCTGGCTCGTGCCGGTGACGATGACAAAAAAATCCGTCACGGACGAAAGTTTCCGCACGTCAAGCACGGCGATGTTTTCCGCCTTTTTGTCATCCGCATAATCGCGGCACAGTTGCGCCAATTTTTTAGAATCCATAGTTACGAGGAGTATTTAACCACAGATGGACACAGATAAACACAGATTTTTGAAACAAGAATTTTGTCCGTGTGCGTCTGTGATTAAAAATTAGAGGTAGAGTTTTGCGCTGTGAATCGCTTCGGCCACGAACGGCGGCACGAGATTTTCAATCGGCAAAGCGGCCTTCACGCGCGCGCGGATTTCGGAAGATGAAACGACGAACGGAAAACCTTTCAATGTCCGCCCGCGAAACGGCGGTGGAAAAATTGCCGCCGCGCCACCCGGACGCGGCACGGCGACGAACTCGGCGAGCTTTGCCATCTCCGCCGATTCGCGCCATTCGTTGAGCTTCGCGGCGTTGTCCGCGCCGATGAGACAAAACAATTTGGCGGCGGGAAATTTTCCGGCGTAAGTGCGTAATGTGTCAATCGTGTAGGAAATGCCGCCGCGCTGGATTTCTTGATCGTCCACTTCGCAATTTGTTTTTCCCGCGAGCGCGAGCCGGAGCAGTTGCAAACGCGCACTTGCCGGAGCCATTTCATTTTCAGTTTTGAAAGGCGATTGCGCCGCCGGAATAAAAAAAAGCCGATCCAAGCCGAGTTCTTCCACCGCCGCCTGCGCGACGAGCAAGTGGCCGAGGTGAACCGGATTGAATGAGCCGCCAAAAATTCCAAGTTTCATCAGTTTTTAATTTTGAATTTTTAGTTTTGAGTTGCCCAAGCCAGAATCCAACTTAAAACTAAAAATTCAAAACTCAAAACTTTCCGCCGACAATATGTCGTTCGATTAAATTGGCTCAATATAGTCGAGGTCTTTCCCGTGCGTTTCAGCGAGTCCGCGCAGCGCCCAGAGCGCGATCAGAATGCAAATCGTCCCGACGATGGCGGCGCTGTTCACGACGTCAATGGTCACGCCGTTGATTTTATATGATTTCAAAAAGTTG
>DATCFH010000037.1:0-15593 GCA_036509625.1 Verrucomicrobiia bacterium | reverse complement strand
TTAGCCACGGATTGAACACGGATGAAACACGGATTTTTTAACCGATTTGCGGAACTCCCAAAATTCGTTTTTGAGCTTCTTGTTTCAACCATTCCAGCAAAATAGAAAACGTCCAAGAACCTCCCGGTTTGAGAATCTGCTCCTTTGCCATTTTCCAAATCTTGCTGTCGCGCGTTGCATCAAGAAAATCGTGACCAGCCCAAGTCAGCCGATAAACAGTTGCGCCAGCCGCAACGCCACTGCTGTCTTTTGTAAAGTTTGCCACAATCAAACCAGCGTCATCCATAATCTGATAATTGTATATCAAGGTCTCCGTAGAATACTCGCTCAATTCTGGTGGTGCTTCGCCCGTCTCTTCCTGAAGAAGCAATAATCGAACTAATTCCATGTCGCGTTTCATAAATTATGTCAGAAGTTTTTTCTTTGCCGCATCAAATTCTTCCTGTGACAAAATTCCTTGTTGTCTGAAATCTGCGAGCTTGCGCAATTCATCGGTTATTGTTCCGGAAGTATTGTTGGAATTCGCTTGTTGTTTGGAATCCCGCAGAATCTTTTCAACCTTCGCTTTGAATGCCGAGACTTCATCATTCAGTTCTTTTTGAAAAATAAATGCGTCAGGGTCTTGAGTGGCTTCGATCATGCCTCCCATGAACGGTTTGCTGCCAGCGTATGAAAACAAAATGAAGCCAGGCGACCACCACACGCCGAGTTTTAATTGTATGGCAGTTAGCGTCGAAATCGGAATCATTCTTTCACCTGTAAGTCCAGCCGCCATTGCATGTGCCACACCGCGCCTGCGAATAATTATATTGTCATCGGCAAGCTCTAACTCGTTGTTGATTGACACAATTTTCATCCGGCCTGCTTTCTTCTTTTGCAAACTCTGTAAAAAATCCATCGTTTTACTCCAGCCTTCTATTTTCAAAACTTGACTGGTTTCGTCGAGCGTTAATCCATTCATCAATTCATAAAGCTCTGCTTCTGATGGACGTGGATTGCGTAGCCATATCGCATATAATTTTTCCCTTGTCGTGGCGTCATAAACATCTATCGCCTTGAGAAAATTTGTTTCTGTGGTAAATCGGTCAACAAAAGCTTCAAGCTCACTATCTGCCAACGTGGGTGCGGCAGATGGTTGTGAAAGTGGTGTTTGAGGAATGAAAAGTTTTGTTTCAATGCCGCAATACGGACATGGAATGAGGCTGTTTTCTTCAACGAGTTCGGTAGCGTCAAATTCAATTCCAGTGTCGCAATGCTGACAGCGACAAGTGACGTAATTGGTTGATTCGCTCATATTCCCAAAATGGTTTCAGAAATCTGTGTTCAATCCGTGTTTCATCTGTGGCTAAAGATTTTGCATCGCCCGCTCAATCCGCGCCAGTGCTTTTTCTTTGCCAAAAACTTCGAGCAGATGATACAGGCTCGGGCCGTGGGGATTGCCGGTGGCGGCGAGGCGCGTCGGGTGGATGAGCACGCCGGCTTTCACGCGGGAGTCAATGCGCCCGTTTTCATCCGGCGCAATCCGGGTGCTTCGGGGAGTCCTTGAATCAATCCTTCAACGCTCAAGTGGTAGTCCAGCGTCGGCCATTCGATGCCGTAACCCGCGCCGATGGGCTGGCAGTTTTTCCGCTCGGCGTCGGTCGCGTGCAGCAGCGTGGGATAATACGCCAGCGGCACGGTCAGCACGCGGCCATCCATCAGCTCGACGGTCAGCGTGTCGGCGGATGTCTCGATGCGTTTGATTTTAAGGTCTGAAAGACTCATGCCATTTTTCCAGTATCAAGGTTTCGTTGGCTTCAATGATTTCAGCAATCTCCCGCAAATCGTGCGGACGGAATCCATGATTGACCGCCAGCCGCGCGGGCGACAACCAGAATTTGGCATCAAACCTAGCTTTTGCAACGTGAATATGTGGCGGCTCGCTGCCTTCTTCGGCGTAGAAATAAAACTGGTAGCCGTTAATTCTTAAAATCGTGGGCATGGAAAAACGATAATGAAATCAGCCGATGGCCGCGAGTGCCTTCTCAATCCTCGCCATGACGCGTTCTTTGCCGAGGACTTGGAGTAAATGGTAGAGGCTCGGTCCGGAAGTTTTGCCGGTCGCGGCCAGCCGACAGGGATGCACGAGCACACCGGCTTTCACGCCGAGCGTCTTGGCGGTTTCTTTGAGTGTGGCTTCTAACGTCTCGGCGTTGAACGCGGGCGCGTGGGCAAAAGCGTCGCGGAGTTTTTCCAGGCGCGGTTTGTTCTCCGGCACAAAATCTTTGGCGGCAGCTTCGGCGTCGTAAACAATTTCATCGGTGAAATAAAAACCGGCATACGCGGGCAGTTCGGAAAAGGTTTTAATCTTGCCGCGACAACTGTCGAGCGCGGCTTTGACGTAGTGGACGTCGAGCTTGTTCGTATCAATGCCAGCCTTGGCAAACGCGTGGACGCCGAGTTCGTAGAATCGGTCGGGGGCGACTTCGCGACAGTATTCGCCTTGCAACCACAGGAGTTTCTCCATGTCGAACTTGGCGTTGTGCCGGAGAATCTGCGGCAGGTCAAAGCGTTCGATGACGTCGGCGAGCGGCATTTTTTCCAGATTATCCTTGGGCGACCAGCCGAGAAGGCAGAGATAATTGTTCACGGCTTCGGCGAGAAAACCTTCGTCGAGATAGGTCGTGAGCGATGCGCCTTTATCGCGCTTGCTCATCTTGGAACCGTCGCCATTCAGGATGAGCGGGATGTGCGCATACTTCGGCGGCTCGACGCCGAACGCGCGAAAGAGGGCGATGTGTTTGGCGGTGTTGCTCAAATGATCTTCGCCGCGAATGACGTGGGTGATGCCCATTTCCAAATCGTCCACGACGTTGACAAAATGAAACACGGGCTGGCCGTCGCTGCGGACGAGCACCCAGTCGGGATCAATTTCCTCGCGGTCTGTGAGCGGGCGCAAAACATCGCCGACGACTAAATCGGGAATGAGAATCGGCTCGCGTGTCATGCGGAAACGGATTGCGCCGTCTTTTTCGTAAGCGAGGTCGCGTGACAAAAGGGCTTCGACGCGGCGTAGATAATTTTCTTTCCGTTGCGATTGAAAATACGGGCCGCGATCACCTTTGCTCGGGCCGGTGGCGTCGCCGGTGAGCGGACCTTCGTCCCAGTCGAGTCCAAGCCAGCGCAAGCCGTTGAGAATGACATCCACGGCTTCCTGCGAATTGCGCGCGGCATCGGTGTCTTCGATGCGCAGCACAAAAGTGCCGCCGGTGTGGCGGGCGTAAAGCCAGTTGAACAGAGCGGTGCGTGCGCCGCCGATGTGCAGATAACCGGTGGGCGAAGGAGCAAAACGAACGCGAGGTTTCATGGTCATTTTATTTTGCCACAGATTGAACACGGATTAAACACGGAAGAAAAATAAATTTGGTGCGGGATAAAAAAAACGCGCCCCGTTGCCGGAGCGCGTTTTTGTGAAAGTAATTAAAATTACTTGGTGCCGAGGATTGCGTCCTTCGCAGCTTTCGCGACGCGGAACTTCACGACGCGTTTGGCCTTGATCTGGATTTGTTCGCCAGTCTTCGGGTTGCGGCCGATGCGGGCGGCGCGGTTTTTCAAGACGAGCTTGCCGATGCCGGGCAGGGTGAAGGTGTCCTTCGCGTGCTTGTAGGCGAGTCCGGCGATGCAGTCGAGAATTTCGACGGCCTGTTTTTTGGAGAGACCGTTCTTCTCGGCGACGAGGGAGGCGATCTGAGCTTTGGAGAGTGCTTTTGCCATAATGGTTCTATTGGTTGTGTTGTTGTTTGTTTGTTATGTTGTTCAAAAAGTCACGAGACTTGTGATGAATTAAAATCCAATGGCCGCGCGGCGCAAGCGAAAAAATCAAAAAAAACAAAGTTTTTTCAGGCCTTCGCAAGCGCCGGACTTGACATCGCGGGACAATTTCCGACCATTCGCGCGTGGCGCTCTTCACCATCCAGAACGAATTTCGCTATGAAATCACCCGGAAAATTTTTGAGGGTGGCATGGGTATCGTGTATGAAGCGGAGCAGCACGGCGCGCGCGAATTCGTCAAGCGCGTCGCCATCAAAGTCATCCGCCCCAACTTCGGCAGCCAGAAAATGTTCATGGATAATTTTATCGGCGAGGCCAAGCTCGTCGCCGATTTGATCCACACGAACATCGTCCAGACCTACCATCTCGGTGAAGCGAACGGACTTTGTTTTATCGCGATGGAATTGATTCGCGGCGTGAACCTCGAACAATTCACCCATCAGCTCACGGACAAAAAACGCGTTTTGCCGAAGGAACTCGCGGTGTTTATCACCAGCCGCATCGCGCGCGGACTCGCTTACGCGCACAACAAAGCCGACAAGGACAACCGGCCGATGGGCATCGTCCATCGCGACGTGAGTTTCAAAAACATCATGATCGCGTTCGAGGGCGACGTGAAACTCACCGACTTCGGTATCGCGAAGGCGAAAGGATTTTTGACCGATCAGGAAGGCGAAGTCGTCGCCGGCAAACCGGATTACATGAGTCCCGAGCAGGCGGATTTTCAGATCACCGACAAGCGTTCGGACATTTTTTCCGCCGGCGTCGTGCTGTCGAACCTCCTGCTTGGCCGGAATATTTTCAAGGGCGCAAACGCCGAGGAATCGCGTCAGCGCATCATGCAGCAGCCGATTCCCGACTTCCGCTCGCTCGACCCGCGCATTGACGACAAGCTGAACGACATCCTGCATCATTGCCTCGCGCGCGACCTGCACCACCGTTACGCCACCGCCGACCAGTTGCTGACCGAGCTGGAATATTATATGTATCACGGCGGCTACGGCCCGACCAACGAGACGCTCGGCAAATTCATCCGTGAACTTTTCGGGCAGGAACCCGTCAAGCCGTTGCCCGCCGATGCACATAGCAAAACCATCATTCTCGACGAGACCACGCGGTCATCGTCCAGGTAAAATTTCATGAAACGTCCCGCTTCGTCCGTCATCAAACTCGGTCTCATCCAAACGGATGTTTCCGCCAATCCCGACGCAAATCTTAAAAAGACAATTTTGCTCGTCGAACGCGCCGCGAAGTCCGGCGCGAAGATCATCTGCACGCAGGAATTATTTCGCTCGCAATATTTCTGCCAGAGCGAAGACCACGAGAATTTTAAGCTCGCCGAAAAAATTCCCGGCTCCAGCACCGATGCGTTGCAGAAACTCGCGAAGAAACACAAGGTCGTCATCATCGCCTCGCTGTTTGAGAAACGCGCCAGCGGCGTTTATCACAACACCGCCGCGATTATTGATGCCGACGGTTCGCTGCTCGGCATCTATCGCAAGATGCACATTCCCGACGATCCGTTGTTCTACGAGAAATTTTATTTCACGCCCGGCGATCTCGGTTTCAAAACGTGGCAGACGCGCTACGGCAAAATCGGCGTGCTGATTTGCTGGGATCAATGGTATCCCGAAGCCGCGCGACTCACGGCGATGCAAGGCGCGGAAATTCTTTTCTATCCGACGGCCATCGGCTGGCATCCCAGCGAGAAAAAAGAATACGGCGAACGCCAGCACGGCGCGTGGGAAACCATCCAGCGCTCGCACGCCGTCGCGAACGGCTGCTTTGTCGCGTCCGTCAACCGCATCGGCCACGAAGTCATCAAGGGCGTCGGCGGTGACGGTTTGGAATTTTGGGGGCAAAGTTTCGTCGCCGGAACTTCCGGCGAAATCCTTGCCAAAGCGTCCTCGGACAAGGAAGAGATTTTGATCGTGCCCGTGGACCTCGCCAAAGTGGACACCACGCGCACGCACTGGCCGTTCCTGCGCGACCGCCGGATTGATGCCTACGAAAATCTGACGAAGCGGCTGGTGGATTGATTGAAGACCATGAATTTTGTGTCGTTGAAACGTTACGTCCCGCTCGCGGTCTGGATTATTGTTGTTTTCACCCTCATCGCCATCCCGGCGAAAATCATCAGCTACGGTTTCATCCCGGGAGACGACGCGCTGCGGCACGCGGCCAAGACGGTGTCCGGGAAAAGCTGGCAGGACATTCTGGTGATGCGGGATGGTTTTCAAATTGATCCGAGTCCGGGTTGGCAGAAAATCCTAGAGTGGGTTCATCGCGGCTTTGGCGGCGACGCGGAGTCGCTCGTCATTTTCTCCTCGGTGGCGTTGATGCTGTTGGTGACGCTGTGTGCGCTGCCCTGGTTTCGGCGACCAGAAGCGTGGCTGGCGGCATTGTTTGTGGCGGCGATTTTTGCGCCTGCCTGCACGACGCGGTTTGCGCGCGGACGACCTTACATTTTGACCGACGCGGTTTTGATCACGATCATGTTTTTGTGGTCGCGTCAGGAAAAAGACCAACCGCGCCGGCTGGCGATAATCTTTACGCCGCTGCTGGTCGCTGCGTCAGCGTGGATTCACGGTTCCTGGTATATGCTGGTGTTGCCGGGCGCGGCGATTTTGTTCGCGGGCTTCTGGCGGTCGGCGATCTTGTATGGCGGCTGCTGGCTGGCGGGAAGTTTTCTTGGTTGCGCGCTCACCGGCCATCCGTGGGAATTTCTATTTCAATCGGTGCGGCATATGTTCGGCGTGTTTGGGCATACCGTTCTCAACCGGCAGCTCGAGCCGGAACTGCATCCATCGGACGGCCAGACGCCCGCCGTGCTCGCGGTCGTCGCCTTGCTGTTGTGGCGCCGGGCCTCGCTCGGCTGGAATCCGCGGGCCATGCTCAATCCGGTTTTCATGATGATGGCGTTGGGCTGGCTGCTCGGAATCAAGATGCAGCGGTTCTGGTGGGACTGGGGTCTGCCGCTGTTTTTGGTCTGGGTGGCCTTGGAATTGCAGGCGCATTTCGAGCAACACCTCTCATCCGGTTCGGCCAAGCGGTTGTTCATCACCTTGGCGGTGGCGTTCGGAGCTTTCATAGGATTCACCAGCGATCGCGATGGTCGTTGGACCGCGATGTTGACGACCGAATATGTCACGCCCGAAAATCCCGATCTGGCCGGCTGGCTGCCGGAACCGGGCGGCATCATTTACAATTCCGACATGGACGTCTTTTTCACCACGTTTTACAAAAATCCCACCGCCCCATGGCGCTACGTTTTGGGCTTTGAACCCGGCCTCATGCGGCCGGAAAATCTGGAGGTGTATCGCAAGTCACAATGGAATTTTGGCGACGTGCGCGCCTTCGAACCCTGGGTAAAAAAAATGCGGCCCGAAGACCGTATGTTCATTCATGCCACGCATGGGGGGGTGCCGAAGCTGCCCGAACTGGAATGGACCTATGCCGCCACCGAACTGTGGATCGGACGATTGCCACGCGTGGCAGCCCATCCGCCCGCGCCGCAACCCAAATAACGTCCGATGCCAGTTCGGAGCCATCTCGCTTGGATCACCGGCGCGAACGGCTTGATTGGGAATTATCTCGTTCAGACCGCGCCGCAGTTTGCTCCGCACGCGTGCGTGCGGGCGCTCACGCGCGCGGATTTTGATTTGCTCGACTTTGCCACTGTCGAACGCGAATTCCAGAAAGATAAACCGCAACTCGTCATCCATTGCGCCGCCATTACGGTTGTCAGTGAAGCACAGAAAAATCCCGCGCTCGCGCGGCGCGTAAATGTGGCAGTCACCAAACAGCTCGCGGAACTGGCGGCGGAAATCCCCTTCGTTTTCTTTTCCACGGATTTGGTTTTCGACGGACGCAAAGGAAATTACACCGAGGCAGATGTCGTGAATCCATTACACATTTACGGCGAAACCAAAATGGCGGCGGAAGAAATTGTTTTGAAAACCCCGCGTCATATGGTCGTCCGCACGTCGCTCAACTACGGTAAATCATTCTCCGGCAATCGCGCGTTCAACGAGCAGTTTCGCCGTTCGTTGCAATCAGCCGGGCAGGGGATGACGCTGTTCACGGACGAATTTCGTTCGCCGATTCCGGCGGTGGAAACGGCGCGCGCGGTTTGGAAATTGGTGGAGAAAAAGTGCGCGGGAATTTATCACGTCGCCGGTGCGGAAAAAATGTCGCGTTATCAAATCGGCAAGTTGCTGGTCAAAGGCTGGCCGGAAATTACAGCGGTAATTAAATCCGGTTTGGCGAAAGATTTCCCCGGCCCGCCGCGCGCGTTGGACACATCGCTGGACATCGCGAAGGTGCAAAACATTTTGTCCGCGCCGCTGCCCGGTCTGAACGGGTGGCTGGCGAAAAATCCGACCGAGAAATTTTGAAAAGGTAGGGCTCGCACTCCTGTGCGAGCCGCTCTTGAAATTTCACCGTTGCGGCGCGCAGAGGACTGCGCGCCCTGCCTTCCGTTTTATTTCGCCGACAATTCCAAAATTGTGATGGAGCAGGGCGGGTAAGTGCGGGTGAAACTCGTGCCGAGGCCAGTGACTTTTTCGGTCGCAGGCACAACGTGTTTCGGTTCTGCCAGCGAGTTGGTTTCATTGCGGTTGTCCGCTTTCAAAACCGTGGCCGTGCCTTCATCCGCGATGGAACTGACGCCAGCAATTTCAATCGCGAGATCCTGCGGCGCGTCGGCGCGGTTCACAATTTTGACGATGATTTTGCCGCTGGCCGTGGCGCGCGTGGCGGAGTAGAAAATGGATTTCACTTCATTGGTGCGCGCCGGTTGCAGCTGGCCGTTGCGGGTGCGGTTCTTTTGAATCCAGTCGTAGCTCGGCAAATTTTGCGCGGTGGTGGCGAGCACTTCATCGCCGGTGTGCGTGCCGAAAATCTGTTGCGCGTAATACGACGGCGAACCGTAGCTGTTCAACGCGTCGTAGCCGATGAGGTCGCTCGGCCATTGCATCGAGCCGCCGCGTTTGAGGTCGCTGACGTTCACAAAAAGCGGCGCGTAACAGTGCATCATCACGATGTCGGCGTTGCGTTCGAGGTTGCACATCCACGCGGCATCGCCGAGTGCGCCCGCCATGTTGGGCGTGGGCGAACCAACACGCGTAGCCCATTCGCCAACGAAAATTTTCGTCGGGTTGTCACGGTTGCGCTTGTCATACATGAACGACTGCGACTCCATTTCCTCTTCGGATTTGTAATAATGTTCGTCGTTCAAATCGGCTACCCGACTTTTGACCGGCGCGGTGGAAATGAGTTGCAGTTGCGGATACTTGGCCTTGATGGCGTCGTGAAATTGCGTGAAACGTCCATCGTAACTGCCGGAATGGTCGAACCAATCTTCATTGCCGATTTCGACGTAACGCAATTTGAACGGCGCGGGATGACCGTCCTTGGCGCGTTGCGCGCCCCAAGTCGTGTTCGTGTCGCCGGTGACATATTCAATTTCCTCCAGCGCTTCCTGAACGTAAGGTTCAAGCTTCGGGCCAGCGGGAATATAATCGTGTCGCAACGTGTAACCGGCGAAGACCGCGAGCACCGGCTCCATTTTCAAATCTTCGCACCAGCCGAGAAATTCCGGCAGACCAAAACCGTCCGTGGCCCAGTAGCCCCAGCAACTGCGATGACCGGGACGTTGCTCGACGGGACCGATGGTTTCCTTCCAGTTGAAACGCTCGTTGAAAAAGTCGCCCTCGACGAAATTGCCACCGGGGAAACGCAGAAATTTCGGATGTGCGGCGGCCAGAATTTGCGAGAGGTCAACGCGGTCGCCGTTCGGTCGATTCTTGTAAGTCGGCGGGAACAGCGAAACTTCCTGAAACCAGATTGTGCCGTGATGATTGAAGAATGTGCCGGATTTCGTGGCGGAAATCACGAGGCGGTTTTCTTTGGACGGCGCGATGTTGCCGGTGGTGAGCGTCGTTTCATATTTTTTCCAATCGCTGCCAATGCCGGTAATTTCTGCTTGGGCAACAACCGTTTTGCCATCCGCAGTTTCCAATGAAACGGTCAGTTCGCCATTGAAGTCTTTTGCCTTCGCATAAAATGAAGCGTGGTAAGTCGTGTTCGGCTGCAAGGCAATTCCCCAATAACCGCCGTTCGCGATGCCCGCCGGCGAATCTTTTCTCGCGCCGCTCACGTCCAACTTGAGGCTGACGTTCAGCGCGGCGTTCAAGACGACGTTTGTGTCGAGCGAGATTTTGGCATTGCCGACCGCGCTCCAAAATTTCGGCGGGTTTGTTACCGCGATTTGCACCGGATAATATTTCGCCGGATCATAATTTTCCGGCTTGATCGGCTGCTGAATGGCGTCCGCCTTGAACGTGCGGTTGCGGATGAGTTCGCCGTAAAGCCCGCCCTCGTAGGAATAATTAATCTCCTCCGTCATCAATCCATAAAATGTCGGCGGCATCTGCGCCGTGATTTTGTCAGCCTGAATCTGCAAAGTCGGAATCGGACTCGTCGTGTCCGCGCGCAACAGCGGTGTGGTCATGCTGGCGCAAAGCAAAAGTGAAAGCGAAATTTTTGCCGGCAAATTGCCGTGCAAAGGCGATTTAATTAGGTTCATAAAGTAATTGTTAAATTAGTCGTGTCCGAAAGTCCACACCCAATTTTGGCGATGCGCGAAAAAGAAAACTTTGTTCCGTCGCCGCTTCGTAGTTTATTTCCCGTGTGAATCCGCAACCAGCAACCGTCGCCACGAAATATCGCGGTCGTCTCGCGCCGTCGCCGACCGGCTATTTGCATCTCGGTCACGCGCGGACATTTTGGGTCGCGCAGGAACGCGCGCGCGCGAACGGCGGCGAATTGATTTTGCGGAATGAAGATTTGGATTCCACACGCTACAAAATGGAATTTGTGGACGCCATGCTCGAAGATTTGCGCTGGTTCGGTTTTGCATGGAGCGAAGGGCCGGACGTTGGCGGAAAATTCGCGCCATACAATCAAAGCGAGCGGATGAATTTTTATCGCGCGACTTTGGAAAAACTTCGCGCGGGAAATTTTATTTATCCCTGCACCTGTTCGCGCAAAGACATTCAAGCCGCCACGCGCGCGCCGCACGCGAACGACGACAACGAACCGATTTATCCCGGCACTTGTCGTTCAAATCGTAAATCCGAAATCGCAAATCGTAAATTCAGTTGGCGCTTTCGGGTTCCCGCTGGCGAAGCAATTTCGTTTGCCGATGGAAATTTGGGCGAACAAAAATTTATCGCCGGAAAAGATTTTGGCGATTTTATCGTCTGGCGCGGCGACGACGTTCCGGCGTATCAACTCGCGTGTGTCGCGGACGACGCGGCGATGAAAATCACCGAAGTCGTGCGCGGCGCGGATTTGCTCGTCAGCACCGCGCGGCAGATTTTGCTCTGTCGTGCGCTCGGTTTGCCGGCGCCAAATTTTTTCCATTGTGATTTGATGCTGGATGAAAAAGGCGAGCGACTGGCCAAACGCCACGACGTTTTGAGTTTGCGGAAATTGCGCGAACTTGGCGAAACGCCGGAATCATTGCGCCAAAAGTTTTTCAGCGCGATGTAGCGGCGACTCGGCAGCGCGCCGCAAATTAAAAATCCGGCTGGCTGCCGAAAGCCGCTCCGCAACCAGCCTAAAATTTTTCCAAAAAATGCTTGTGAAATTTTTCACGATTAGGCAAATTTCGCGTTCGCGGAAACACAAGCGGTTTCAACTACCGCTCTATTTGTGTCGCCCGAAATCATTTTAGAAGTGAAGCCATTCAGTAAAATCATTTTAGTCGGCGCGTTTCTCCTCGCAATTTTTACAGCGAGCGTGAACGCGCAACCGGCGTCCATTCCTTCGGCTAAAGCTGCGGTCGCCGCTGCGCCGGCGGAAGAAATGGTTCCCTCCGCCGCGCCGGTGGTTTATACGATTCCAGTTATTAGATTGCCGATCACGAACTCGATGATTTGCACTTGGATTGTGGCGGCGATTATTTTGATTGTCGTGCGTGTCAGCACCTGGAAAAACATCAAGGAAATTCCGTCGGGAATGCAAAATGTGCTCGAAGCGATGGTTGAAGGCTGGGAAGGTTTGATCGGCGACATTTTGGACAAACGCGTCACGCGCTGGGTTTTTCCATTCGCAACCACTTTCTTTATTTTCATCGTCATTTCAAATCTGATGGATTTGGTTCCGGGCGTTGGTAGCATTGGGATTTTTCATGCGAATGGAGAGTTCACGCCGATTTTCCGTCCGCCGACGACGGATGCGAATCTCACGATTGTAATGGCGACGATTTTCTTGCTGATGAGCCTTTTTTGGGCGGTGCGCTTCAACGGTGTATGGGGACTGACCAAGCATATTTTCGGCGTGAAAATGGAGACGAGCAAATTGTTGTATCCGGTATTTTTTCTGCTGTTTCTTTTCATCGGCGCGATGGAGCTGCTGTCCGTCGGGTTTGCGCGTCCGGTCGCGCTGGCGATGCGGCTTTACGGAAATGTTTTCGCGGGTGAAAGCATTTTGGACATGATTTTCCACGGCAAATCATTGTTCTGGGCAATTATCCTTTCGTCGGGAATGTATTTTTACGAAACGTTTGTTTGCATCGTGCAGGCGTTTGTGTTCGCGATGCTCGTCGTCGCATTTGTCGGCACGCTTTGCACGCACACGGAAGACGACCACGGCCATTAAATTAAATTTGCAACCGTTTTGAAAAAACGGCTGCGACAACCAAAACCAACAGAAAGAAAAGTTATTATGTTAGCAGATACAATCGCTCCGGTAATTTCGGGCAACGTCCACATCGGTCTCGCCTTTGGCGGCGCGGCCATCGGCATCGGCATCGCCACCGCCGGCGGCGTCACCGCCATGGCGCGCAATCCCGGAATGTTCGGCAAAATTTTGACGTTCATGTTCGTCGGCATTGCGCTCGCCGAAGGCTGGGCGGTCATCGCGTGGCTCGTCGTCAAATAATCCGGTTATGGATAAATTAGGAATAGACTGGAGAATCCTGATCGCGCAGACGATCAGCTTTTCCGTCGTCTTTTTCGTGCTGTGGAAATTTGCCTACGGGCCGATTTTTGCGATGCTGCAAACGCGGCGCGAAAAAATCGCCGAGGCGCTCGCCAACGCGGAAAAAATCAAAGGCGACGTGGCGCGCACGGAAACTGAACGCCAGAAAATCCTGGCCGACGCCGGTGACAAGGCGAACAAAATGATTGACGAGGCGCGTCAGGCCGCCGCGCGCGTGCGCGAAACGGAAACGCAGAAAGCCATCGCTTCGGCGGAACAAATCGTCACCAAGGCGCGTGAAGCCGCCGCGCAGGAACGCGCGCAAATGCTCGCGTCGTTGAAACGCGAAGTCGGACGGCTCGTCGTGCAGACGACCTCGACCGTCACTGGAAAAATCCTCACGGCGGACGACCAGAAACGTCTCGCGGAAGAAACCGAGAAACAATTGTCCGCATAAATCGGCAGGGCTGACCTGCTGGTCAGCCGGATGCGCGGCAGCGCGTCCCTGCCAAATAGAAATGAAAATTTCCAAACAAGCACAACGCGACGCCCGCCAACTGTTCCGCAGTTGCCACGTCAACAATTTGCTGGACGAAAACCGCGTCCGGCAGACGGTTTCGTTGTTGTCCGAAAAAAAGCCGCGCGGCTACGTCGAAATTTTGTCGCGCTTGCATCGCTTGGTGAAAATGGATTTGGAACAGCACGCGGCGCGCGTCGAGAGCGCATTGCCGTTGACTGCTGATTTGCAGGCGGACGTGACGAACGAAATTAAAAAGAAATACGGCGCGGGCGTGAGCATTTCGTTCGCGCAGAATCCGGCGCTTATCGGCGGCTTGCGGATTCAAGTTGGCAGCGACCTTTACGACGGCAGCGTGAAAATGCGGTTGCAGAAATTGGAAGAAAGCTTTTAACGAAATTTTATGAGTAACTTGCTACAGGAAATCGAAGCGCAAATCAGCGGCGCGAAGACCGCGACGGACAAACAGAACGTCGGCGTCGTCCGCGAAATCGGCGACGGCGTGGCGAAGATCGAAGGCCTCACCGACACGATGCTCAATGAGATGTTGGACTTCGGCAACGGCGTCACCGGCCTCGCGCTCAATCTCGAAGAAACCGAAGTCGGCGCAATTATTTTGGGCGATTACACCAAGATTAAAGAAGGCGATGAAGTCCGCACGACGGGAAAACTTTTGCAGGTGCCAGTTGGAAAAGGCTTGCTTGGCCGCGTGGTCAACACGCTCGGCCAGCCGCTTGACGGCAAAGGGCCGATTAAAAGCGAGGTTTCCTATCCGGTTGAAAAAATTGCGCCCGGCATTATTCGTCGTAAATCCGTCAGCCAGCCGGTGCAGACCGGCATCATGGCGATTGACGCGATGGTTCCGATTGGTCGCGGTCAGCGCGAATTGATCATTGGTGACCGTGGCACGGGCAAAACCACCATTGGCGTGGATGCGATGATCAATCAGGCGCGCATCAACAAGGTTGCTGAAACCGCCGGTGATAAAAATTTCCGTCCGATTTACAACATCTACGTCGCCATCGGCCAGAAGCAATCCAGCGTTGCGCGCGTCATCGGTATTTTGGAAGAAGCGGGTGCGATGCCTTACACGATCATCGTTGTGGCAGCGGCGTCTGACTCTGCTTCAAATCAATATCTCGCGCCGTTCACCGGTGCGGCGATTGGCGAATGGTTCATGGACAATGGCATGGACGCGCTGATCATTTATGATGATTTGTCCAAGCACGCCGTCGCGTATCGTCAGGTCGCACTCATCTTGAAACGTCCGTCGGGCCGCGAAGCGTATCCGGGCGACGTGTTTTATCTCCACAGCCGTTTGCTCGAACGCAGCGCGCGTGTTTCTGAAAAATATGGCAATGGTTCTTTGACCGCGCTGCCAATCATCGAGACGCAAGCCGGCGACGTTTCGGCTTACATTCCGACGAACGTCATTTCAATCACGGACGGACAGATTTATCTGGAAACAGATTTGTTCTATCAAGGCGTTCGTCCCGCAGTGTCGGTCGGTCTGTCCGTTTCGCGCGTCGGTTCCGCCGCGCAGATCAAGGCGATGAAACAGGTTGCCGGTCGTATCAAAGGCGATCTCGCGCAGTTCCGCGAACTCGCGGCGTTCGCGCAATTCGGTTCCGATCTCGACGCAAAAACGCAGGCGTTGCTCGAACGCGGCAAACGCATCGTTGAATTGTTCAAACAAAACCAATACAGCCCGATGCCGGTCGAAGTGCAGGTCGTGGTTTTGTGGGCGTCGCAAAATGGTTTCGTGGACGATGTGGCCGTGGACAAGATCAAGGATTTTCAGGCGAAGCTCATTGATTTCATCGCTACGCGCAAAGCCGAGTTGCTCACGAAAGTTCGCAACGAGAAGGCCATCAGCGACGCGATTGCCGCCGAATTGAAAGCAGCCGTGACGGAATTCAAGCAGAGCTACCGCTAATTTTCCATGCCCAGCACGCGCGACATACGCCGACGCATCAAGTCGGTCAAGAACACCGCCCAGATTACCAAGGCGATGCAGATGGTCGCCGCCGCCAAGATGCGCAAGGCGCAGCAGGCAGCGCTGGTCGGCCGTCCGTATGCGGATTTGATGAACGCGATTCTGGCCGAAGCCGGTCCGCGCATCGCGTCGTTCAAACATCCGCTGATGGAGATTCGCGACGTGAAAAAACGCGCGATCATCGTGGTGAGTTCGGACCGCGGTCTGTGCGGCGGCTTGAATGGAAATCTGTTTCGCGAAATCGGAAAACTAGACAAGGGTAACACAACCGTTTTTATCACC